>NZ_JANNMI010000069.1:0-28398 GCF_031397715.1 Roseateles sp. | reverse complement strand
CGGTGGGTCAGCAGCGAGTCGCCAATCTGGATCTCTTCAAAGTGCTTGCGAAACGGGTGCACCGCGTGCTCCTGCACCTTGGCGCCGCGCTGATACTCGCCGGTGATGGCGCTCAACATGGTCGGGCTGCCCTGCACCGCGCAGCGCTGCAGATAGTGTTTGATGGCGCGCGCACCGCCCAGCTCCTCGCCGCCGCCAGCGCGGCCCGGCCCGCCGTGTTTGAGCTGCGGCATTGGCGAGCCGTGGCCGGTAGATTCCTTGGCCGCATCGCGGTCCAGCACCAAGATGCGGCCGTGGAAGGCACCGGCGAAATAGACGGTTTGGGCGGCGATCGCCGGCGTCTTGGTGACCACCGACGCCACTAGGCTGCCGCGGCCCTTGGCGGCCAGACTCAGGGCCTGGTCCAGATCGTCATAAGGCATCAAGGTCGCGACGGGGCCGAAGGCTTCCAAGTTGTGAACCGCCTCGTTGGCGAAACCGTCGCGGCAGAGCAGCAGCGTCGGCGCGAAGAAGCAACCTTCGCTAACGCCCTCACCGAGCGGCGCAAAGCCATCGCGCGCGCCGAAGACAACTTCATTGCCCACGCTCAAGTGCCGCAAGCGCTCGGCCACATCGGCCTGCTGATCCTTGGAGGCCAAGGCCCCCATGCGCACGCCGTCGACCGCCGGGTCGCCGACCTTGATCTTGGCCAGGCGATCACGCAGGCCAGCGGCCACCGCATCGATATGCCGCGCCGGCACGATGGCGCGGCGAATAGCCGTGCACTTCTGCCCCGCCTTGGCCGTCATCTCTTTTACAACTTCCTTGATGAACAGCTCGAACTCCGGATCACCGGCCTCCACATCGGGCCCGAGAATCGAGCAGTTCAGGCTGTCGGCCTCGGCGTTGAAGGGGATGGAGCGGCGTACCAGATTGGCGTTCACGCGCAACACGCTTGCGGTGTCGGCCGAGCCGGTGAAGGTGACCACATCGGTTTCTTCCAGCCGGTCCAGCAGATCGCCCGAGCTGCCGATGATCAGCTGCAACGCACCGGCCGGAGCCAAGCCGCTGGCATGGATCAAGCGCATGCAGGCCTCGGCGACAAAAGACGTGGCGGTGGCGGGCTTGACGATGCACGGCATACCGGCCAGAAAACTCGGCGCGAACTTCTCCAACATGCCCCACATCGGGAAATTGAAGGCATTGATGTGCACGGCCACGCCGCGCTTGGGCACCAGCACATGCGAGCCGATGAACTGACCTTCCTTGCTGAGCGCAATCGCCGGGCCTTCATGCAGCACATTGCTGGACGGCAGTTCGCGCCGGCCAATGCTGGCATAGGCGAACAAAGTGCCGATGCCGCCTTCGATATCGATCCAGTTGTCGCTGCGCGTGCCGCCGGTATGGGCCGACACCGCATACAGCGACTCCTTGTGCTCCATCAAGTAAGTGGCCAAGGCCTTCAGGCAAGCGGCACGTTGCTGAAAGTCGAACTTCAGCAGCGCCGGCAAGGCCTGACCCCGCGCAAAGCTCAAGCTCTCGGCGAAATCGATCTCGTCAGCATGCGTCTGCGCCACGGCGCGGCCATTGATGGCGCTGTGCAGGCTGCGCGCGGCCTCTGTGCCGACCCAGCGGTTGGCGATCAGGCTTTGCAGGATGGGGGCTTGCTTGGACATGGAATATCTCGGTAAAGAATGATCAGGCTTTGACGGCGCTGATGCCGCCAAAGAACAGGTCGGCGACCATCGGCGCGACCGCCTCATAACTCAAATCACCATCGGGCTTGAGCCAGGTAAAGGTCCAGTTGATCATGCCGAACAGCAGCATGGTCAGCGGTTTGTGCAGCTTGGCCGCGCTCAATTCCGGCCGCACGGCGGCCACCGCATCGGCAAAGGCGGCCACCACACGGCGCTCAATCTCCAACAAACGCGCGCGGTCCTCGTCGTTCAAGAACTTGACGTCTTCGGTCAAGACCCGGTGCTCGTTCTGCGCCTCGCCGTAGGCCTGCACAAAGCGCGCGATCAAGCGCCGCAACAAGGCCTCAGGCGCCAGCCCCTCCGCGCGCGCCTGCGCCTGCACCTCGGTGACCAAAGTCTCCAACCACTGCACATGGGTCGCGCAGATTTGCATCAAGAGCTCATGCTTGTCTTGCACATAGTGATACAGCGTGGGCTTGGAGACCGCACAAGCCTCGGCCACCGCATTCATCGAGGTGCCGGGGTAGCCCTGGTTGGCAAACAGGCGCGCCGCAGCGCGCAAAATTTCATCACGTTGATGCTCGAAACCCGCTGCGCGCCCGCGTGCCATCTGTACCTTCAGCGCTCGTCAAACGAAATCACCACCCGCGGCGTCAGGGCATGGGCCTGGCAGCTGAGGATGAAGCCTGCCGCCACTTCGGCCTTGTCGAGTGCGAAGTTCTTGTCCATGCGCACCTCGCCTTCCAGCAGCTTGCAGCGGCAGGTCGAGCAGACCCCGCTCTTGCAGGAAAACGGCACATCCATGCCGGCGCGCGCCGCCGCATCGAGCAGGCTGGCGTCGGTCTTGGCGAACTCGATCTCGCGACTGATACCGTCGCGTATCACCGTCACGCGGGCGCTGTCGGCATCACCGGCCAGCACCGTATGCGGCGCCGGCCGGCCGGTTTGCATCTCGAAGGTGCCGAAGCGCTCGATGTGGATGCGGGCCTCGGCCACGCCGGCGGCTCTCAATGCGGCCTCCACTGCCTCATTCATCTCGAACGGCCCGCAAACAAACACCTGGTCGATGCTCGCCGGTGGCAACAGCACCTGCATGAACTCAGCCAGCTTGGCCGCATCAATGCGCCCGGCCAGCAGAGGCGAATCCACCTGCTCACGCGAGAACAGATGGTGCAGCGAGAGCCGCGTCATATAGCGGTTCTTGAGGTCTTCGATTTCCTCCTTGAACATCGTCGACGCCTGGGCGCGGTTGCCGTAAATCAGCGTAAAGCGAGACAACGGTTCGCGCGCCAGCAGCGTCGTCATGATGGACAGAATCGGCGTGATGCCGGACCCGGCGGCGATGGCTACATAGTGTTGCGCCTGGCCTGCGGCAGCTTCGACGGCACCAAACCGGCCTTGCGGCGGGTAGCTTTCAATCAGCGCGCCGGGCTTTAAATGGCTGTGGACCCAGGTCGAAAACGCACCGCCCTCGACCCGGCGCACACCGACGCGCAGCTCGCCGTCATCGACCGCCGAGCAGATCGAATAGCTACGGCGCAGGTCCTGGCCATCGACCTGATGGCGTAGGGTCAGGTATTGCCCAGCGTTGAATTTGAAGCTCTCACGCAGCGCAGCGGGCACATCAAAGCTGACCACGACCGCGTCATCGGTATCGGGCCTGATGGCGCGCACCGTCAGGGCATGGAAATGCAAACTGCTCATGGCCGTTCTCTCACAAAGGTTTGAAATACTCGAACGGCTCTTGGCAGGCCAAACAGCGGTACAGCGCCTTGCAAGCGGTGGAGCCAAAAGCCGAGAGCTTCTCGGTCTGCTCGCTGCCGCAACGCGGGCAGGCCAGCCTGGTCAGCGAGGCCCGGTGCACCAGCCGGATAGGCTGCGCCTCGGCCGACAAGACCCGGCCGGGTGGCGCGATGCCATAGGCGCGCAGCTTCTCGCGGCCGGCCTCGCTGATCCAGTCCGTGGTCCAGGCCGGCGCGCGCTGCAGCGTGATTTGAATCTCGCCAAAAGCGGCCAGCGCGGCGCGCACATCATCTTGAATCAGCTCGGTCGCCGGGCAGCCGGAATAGGTCGGCGTCAGCACCACTTCCAAACCCGCCGCAGTCTCGTGCAGGCCGCGCACGATGCCAAGCTCGCAGAGCGAAATCACCGGCACCTCGGGGTCGGGGATCTGGCGCAGCACCTCCCAGGCGGCGGCGAGGCGACCGCAAGGGCTGGCTTGAGGAGTCACCATTTGCCACCCGGGTAGGCGCGCTGCAAATACTGCAACTCGGTCAGCAAATGGCCCATATGCTCGCTGTGCACACCGCGCCGACCGGCCGACACATAGGCGCTGACTTTCGGCTGCGCCAGGCCGGCATCGGCCATGACCTCGTTCAGATGCGCGCTCCACTCGGGGCGCAACTCGGCCCAGGACGGACCCAGGCCTTGCGCTACCGCCGCGGCATCGACCGCGTCGGCATCAAACAGCTCGTTGAACAAGGGCCACAGCTGCGCTAACGCTTCGACCGTACGGGCCGTCGATTCGGTCGTGCCGTCGCCCAGGCGTATCAACCAATCGGCCGCATGCTGCTGGTGATAGGCGCTCTCTTTGACCGCCTTGGCGGCGATCGCGGCGACTTCGGCGTCACTGGAGCTTTGCAGACGCCGCCACAGCAACAACATCCAAGTCGCCACGGCGAAGTTGCGCACCTGCGTGAAGGCAAAGTCGCCGCGCGGCAACTCCATCAGCACCGGGTTCAGGTACTGGCGCTCTTCGCGCAGGAAAGCCAGCTGATCTTCATCATGGCCCTGCCCGTCCAAATGAGCGGCATGGGTCAGCAGCGCGCGCGCCTGGCCGAGCAGGTCCAGCGCCATATTGGCAAGGGCCAGGTCTTCTTCGAGGATGGGCGCATGACCGCACCACTCGCCCAGGCGCTGGGCCAGGATCAGGCAGCTATCGCCGATGCGCAGCAGGTATTGGACCTGCGGCGAGGAACCGACTTGTACGGAGGCTTGGCTCATGGCTGGCTTACATATGGTTGATGGCATCGGGCAACTCGTAGAAGGTCGGGTGCCGATACACCTTGTCTTCCATCGGGTCGAAATACATGCCCTTCTCGCCCGGGTCTGACGCGACGATCTGATTCGACAGCACGACCCAGATACTGCAACCCTCCTGGCGCCGGGTGTAGACCTCGCGGGCCATCTGCACGGCCATCTTGGCGTCGGCCGCATGCAGGCTGCCGCAATGTTTGTGGTCCAGCCCGGCCTTGCTGCGCACAAAAACCTCCCACAGCGGCCATTCCTTGTCCACACTGTTGCTAGTCATGCTGCTTGCTCCTTCATCGTTTGTTTGCGCGCATGGGCAAGTGCGGCCGCGCGCACCCAGGCGCCGTCGTCCCAAGCCTTGACGCGGGCTGATAGGCGCTCGCGGTTGCAGGGCCCGTCACCGCCGACGACGCGCCAGAACTCGGCCCAGTCGATCGCGCCAAAGTCGTATTCACCGCGCGCCTCGTTCCACTTCAGGTCGGGGTCCGGCAGCGTAATACCCAGCAGTTCGGCCTGCGGCACCGTCGCGTCAACAAACTTTTGGCGCAACTGGTCATTGGTGATGCGCTTGATGCCCCAGCGGATCGACTGTTCGGAGTTGGGCGAGTCTTTGTCGGCCGGGCCAAACATCATCAGCGACGGCCACCACCAGCGGTTGACCGCGTCCTGCACCAGCGCTTTTTGCGCGGCATTGCCTTCGCGCATCATCACCAGCAGCGACTCATAGCCCTGACGTTGATGAAAACTCTCCTCCCGACAAACGCGGATCATCGCCCGCGCATAGGGCGCGTAAGAGCAGCGGCACAGCGGCACCTGGTTCATGATGGCCGCGCCGTCCACCAGCCAACCGACCACGCCGATATCGGCCCAGCTGGTGGTCGGGTAATTGAAGATCGAGCTGTACTTGGCCTTGCCCGAATGCAGCGCGGCGAGCATCTGGTCGCGGCTGGTGCCGAGCGTTTCGGCGGCCGAATACAGATACAGGCCGTGGCCGCCTTCGTCCTGCACCTTGGCCAGCAAAATCGCCTTGCGTTTGAGTGTGGGCGCCCGGCTGATCCAGTTGCCCTCGGGCAGCATGCCGACAATCTCGGAATGCGCATGCTGGCTGATCTGGCGCACCAGCGTCTTGCGGTAATGCTCGGGCATCCAGTCCTTGGCCTCGATGAAATCGCCGGCATCGATGCGGGCGTCAAAAGCGGCCTCGCGCGCGGCGTCCTCGGCGCTTTTGATCTGGGTGGCCGCATCTTGCGGGCCGACGCTCATCGCTTGGGTATACATAAGTCAATGCCTTCCTTGATTAAGACTCGCTGGGTCCGTGCAGCGCCACCACGGGCTTGCCCTTGATGCGGTACGAGCGGCCCCTGAACACGGCAATCAACTCATCGGCCTGGTTGGTGATGGTGATGTCGTAAACGCCGGTGCGGCCGGCCAGCGAGACCTCCTTGGCCACCGCCTTGAGCCGGTCGCCCAGCCTGGAGGGCGCCACGATATCGATCGAGAAACCCGAGGCCACGGTCAGCTCGTTATAGGAGTTACAGGCAAAGGCAAAGGTCGAGTCGGCCAGCGCCGTAACCATGCCGCCGTGGCAGAGATCGAAGCCATTCAGCATGGTCTCGGTCACCGTCATCGCCAGCGTGGCCGAGCCGGGGCCGACCGTCAACACCACCATGCCTAGCGCTTGGCTGGCCCGGTCATTGGCGAACATGCCGTCACGCACGGCTTCGGCGATTTCTTGTGAGGTCATGAAAAAAACGCCCTCAGCGATCGGTGAACTTGGGCGCGCGCTTTTGCAGAAAAGCGGCCGCGCCCTCTTGATAATCATCGGCAAAGCCGAGCCGGCTCTGCCGCATCGCCTCCAGCTTCAGCGCCTGCTCGTAGTCCAGTTCGCCGGCTTCGTCAAAAGCACGCCGCGTCTCGGCCATCGCGCGCACCGGCATCTGACTGAGGCGCTGGGCCAATGCTTGCGCGGTGACGGCCAAATCCTCATCGGCCACGCAGCGGTAGATCAGCCCCATCGCCTGCGCCTCGGCTGCCGGCAGCTTCTCGCCCAATAGCGCCAACTGCAAGGCCCGCGCGCGGCCGACCAAGCGAGGCAGCAACCAAGTGCCGCCGCAGTCCGGGATCAGGCCGATCTTGGAGAAAGCCTGGATGAAGTTGGCTGATGCGCCTGCAATGACCAAATCACAGCCCAGCGCCAGATTGGCGCCGGCGCCGGCCGCCACACCGTTGACGGCAGCAATCACGGGCATGGGCATGCTGCGCACCCGCAGCGCCAGCGGGATGTAATAGGCATCCAGTAGATGGCCAATGTCCTTGGGCATCTCGCCCGGCTGCAACTGAGGATTGACCAACGGGTCGGACAAATCCTGACCGGCGCAAAAGCCCCGACCGGCGCCGGTGATGACGACGCAGCGCACGCCAGCGTCGTCGGCCGCAAGGTCAAGCGCGCCGCGCAGTTGCACCAGCATCGCGCTTGTCAACGCATTCAGCGCGGCCGGCCGGTTCAGCGTCAGCGTGCGCACCGCGCCGTCTTGGCTGATCTCGATCGAAGGGTTTTGCATAGGGAGCCTCAGCAGTCAATGCGGTCATTTAGGCCAAAAACACTCTTGACCGACCGGTCGGTAGATCGTAAGGTCAGGCTTGATTTAGCGCAAGTCGGCCCACCCTGGTGCAAACCCTCGCCCTTTCGAAAGGACCCCCACCATGCCTTGTTACGCCATCGACGGCGTGATCCCCGTCGTTCACCCCAGCGCCTATGTGCACCCGACCGCCGTGCTGATCGGCGATGTGATCGTCGGCCCCGACTGCTATGTCGGCCCGCTGGCCAGCCTGCGCGGCGACTTCGGCCGCATCGTCTTGCAGGCCGGCGCCAATGTGCAAGACAGCTGCGTGATGCATGGTTTTCCGGGTTCGGAGACCGTCGTCGAAGAACGGGGCCATATCGGACACGGCGCGGTGCTGCACGGCTGCGTGGTGCGCCATGATGCGCTGGTGGGCATGAACGCGGTGGTGATGGACGCGGCCGAGGTGGGCGCCTACAGCATCGTCGCCGCCTGCGCCTTTGTGCGTGCCGGCGAGAAGTTGCCCGAAAAATCGCTGATCGCCGGCCTGCCGGCCAAGGTGTTGCGGCTTTTAAGCGATGACGAAATCAAGTGGAAGCTGGCCGGCACCCGGACCTATCAAGACCTGACCCGGCGTTGCCTGGCCAGCTTGCAAGAAGTGCAGCCGCTGGCCGAGCTGGAGGCGGATCGCCCCGAACTGCCGACTCAGCGGCATCAACCGCGCGCCGCCGGCTTGGCCAGCAAATAACGATTCGCCGGGCAACACCCGCACAGCCGCCGCCAGGGTCGCCAAGGTCGCCAACAAGGGGTGACAGCCGCTCAATGGAAGCAATCAAAGCCATCAAAGCAACAGGCCGGTGTTTACCGTCCAGCTCCGGCGTTGGCGAGCCATCGGCAGCGCAAACGCCACGCCCGAGGGCAAAGTGCCGCGCATTTCCAGCGACCACGCAGCCTCGGGGCTCACTACAGTTATCGAACAAGAAAAGCAAAACTTGAACAGGATTTTGGTGACTCGGAGTTTCACATGACGTTTTGGTCTAACCTGCCGCCGGAGCAAATTGCCAAGCTGTCGACGACAGTGATTGCTGCGTTCACCGGCGCTGATTGGCAGGCATTCAACAACGCCCAAATAGCGGCCTTGACCGCGGTCCAGGTCAACGCCATCTCGTCGCACGGCTGGTTGAGCATCGCTCCTGAGCAGGTGGTGGCACTGAGCATCGACGCCATGGCGGGCCTGAACGCACGCGCCATGCCCATGCTGCCGAGCAGCTTGCTGGGCGCCTTGCACAACGATCAAATTGCCGCGCTCAGCGGCACCGCGCTGCGCGCCTTGAGCAGCGCCCAAGCGCCCGCGCTGCAGCCCGATTGGCTGGGCGCCTTGGCCTCGCCGCAGGTTCAGGCGCTCTCGAATGCGGCCTTGACGGCCATCGGCACCGGTCAAATTGCAGGCCTGCACGCAGACACGGTGCAGAGTTTTTCAGACATCCAAATTCGTGCCTTGAAGACCCAGCAAATCGCCGCCTTCAGCGACGAAGGGCTGGGCGCGCTCGCATCGAATCAGCTGCGCGCCATGGCCACGGCACAAGTCCAGGCGCTGAGCACTGCGCAGCTGGACGCACTCAGCACCGCTCAACTTGACGGTTTGAGCAGCAGCCAGCTCGCGGTGCTGAGCACGACGCAGTTCAATGCCTTGGACTCGGGTGATTTACAAAGCCTGGAGACCGCACAGCTGCGGGGCTTGGGCAGCCGCCACATCGCCCAGCTTGATGCCAGCGAACTGGGCAGCCTGAGTGAAGCCCAGATTTCGTCCTTCAGCTCGGCCCAGGCCGCCGGTTTGCACAGCCTGGCCTTGGCCGGCCTGACGGACGCCCAGCTGTTTGCGCTGTCCAGCGCGGCGCTGGCTGGATTGAGCGGCAGCGCCCTGCAAGGCCTCAGCCCGGAACAAATCGCAGCACTTGATCCGGCTCAAATCAAAGGCCTGAGCAGCGCCGCCTTGCGCGGGCTGTCGGACCTCGCGCTGGCCGCCTTCAGCACCGAGCAAGTCGCTGTCTTCAGCGCCAGCCAGCTCAACGCCTTCAGCACGCAGCAGCTGCAACAGTTCGATGAGGGGCAGATCGCTGCCTTGAACACGGCCGCCTTGCGCGGCTTGGCGGGCAGCGGCGTCGCCGCCTTGACGGAGGCACAGCTCGACGCCTTGCAGTTTGAGCAAGTGCGCGCCTTCAGTACCCAGGCGGTGCGCGCATTGCAAATCACCCAGCTGAATCAGCTCGACACGGATCAACTCGGCGCGCTCAGCGGCGTGCAGATTGGCGCGCTGAGCAGCACGCAGCTGGCGGGCCTGGACGCCGGCATTGTGGGCAGCTTGAGCAGCGCGCAATTGCTGGCGCTGAGCTCCAGCCAGTTCGGCCGGCTCAGCAATCAGGCACTGACCGACCTGACGGCCGACCAGGTCGGCCTGCTCAGCAGCAAACAGCTGCTGGGGCTCAATAGCGCGCAGTTCGATTTGATGAGCAGCAGCGATGTCGCGGCCTTGTCGCTGAACACCCTGCGCAGCTTGAGCAGCAGCCAGCTGGCCGGCATGAATTCCGACGACTTTGACGCGCTCAGCGACAAACAATTTCAAGCCCTGAACGCCGCTCAATTGAAGGGCTTGGGCGGGGACCTGATCGACAAGCTCGGCATCGAGAAAATCGCCGCCATCAGCTCGGCGCAAATGGGCGGGCTCAGTGCCGCGCAGCTGCGCCAGCTCAGTCTTGAGCAATTCGCCGTCCTCAGCACGCAAGCCATCAGCGGCCTCGGCAGCGCCGGCGCCAGTGCGCTGAGCAGCAGTCAAGTCGCGGCTTTGGATGCGGATCAGTTCCGCGCTCTCTCCGGCGCGGCCATCAACGCGCTGACCGGCGGCGCGATGGTCGGGTTGACGCCGTCCCAGCTGGCCGCCCTCGCGCCGGCGCAGATTGCTTTGCTCGGCACGGCACAGATCAGCGCCTTGGGCGCGCTGCAAATTGACGCGCTGAGCGCCCCCCAAGTGGCAGCATTGACGGCCAATCAATTTGGCCGGCTGGGCGCCGAGGCCATCGCCGCCTTGAACGCCGATCAACTGGCGGCCCTCACCGCGCGCCAGTTTGCCGGTGCCTCGCCGGCGCAAATCGGCCAGCTCAGCCCCGAGCAGTTCCGCTTCATCAGCCCGAGCACGCTGGGCGCTCTGAACAACAGCCAAGTGGCCGCCTTGAGCACGGCCGACATCGCGGCCCTGAGTGGCGCGCAGTTCGCGGGCCTCGGCCCGGCCCAGCTGCGGGCTCTGCCCGACGCCGTATTGGCCGCGCTGAGCCAGGACCAATTGGGCGGCCTCAGCGCAGCGCAGGCGGCCGGCCTGCAAGCCCATCAAATCAAGACATTTTTGCCCGAGCAACTGGCCGCCTTCAGCAGCACGGCCTTGCGCGCATTGGGTGCAGGCGCGGCCCAGGCCTTGAGCGCCGAGCAGCTCAGAGCGCTTGAGCCCGGTCAGATTGCTTCGCTGTCCAAATTGGCCCTGACCAGCCTCGACGCGTCCCAGCTGCAAGCGCTCAATATCGACCAATGGGCCGCACTCGGCCCCGCCAATGTGGCCGCGCTGACCCTGACCCAGATCGCCGGGCTGGGCGGCGCGCAAGCGTCGATGCTGACGCCGCAAGAGCTGGCTGCACTCAGCGCCAGCCAGTTCAACCGCCTCAGCGCAGCGGCCGTACAAGGCCTGTCTGTCGAACAACTGGAAGCGCTGGGCACGCGGCAGCTGCAGGCCATGAGTGGCGTGCAGCTGCAAGCCCTCTCGCACCTGCAGGTGCAGGCGCTGAGCCCCTCGGCCATCGGCAGCTTGTCGCTGGATGCGATCAAGGTGCTCAGCCTCGACACCCTGACGCCGACCCAGCTGGCAGGCCTGCGGGCGGTGCAAATTCAGTCGCTCGGCGACGCCGCCATCGCCACCCTCAGCACCGATCAAGTTGCGGGCCTGAGCGGGCTCCAAGTGGCCGGGCTGACCGCGCATCACATCACGCTGCTGTCACCGGGCCAGATCGCGGCCGTCAGTACCGATGCCTTGGCGTCCTTGTCCGCCAAGGCGGCGGAGGCGATGTCGACGGCGCAACTGGCCGCCCTGACCACCGCACAGATGCAGGTTTTGGGCACGCAGGCCGCTCACGCCTGGTCGAATGCGCAATGGGCCGGCATCAACAGCGCCCAGGCGGCTGCACTGAACACGGCCGCCATCGCTGTGCTCACGACCGCTCAATTCAATAGTTTGGCGCCCGACGCCGTGCTGGCCCTGAATTCGCAGCAGGTGCTGGGCCTGTCAAGCGCGGCGCTGCGCAGCCTGGGCACCCACCATCTGGGCATGCTCAGCGATGAGCAATGGGGCGAGTTGGGCTCGCGCCAGCTGAGCGCCCTGTTGACGGCCCAGGTGGCGCATCTGAGCGTCGGTCAGGCCGGCGCCCTGGACGCCGCGGCCTTGAGCGGGTTCAGCACCCAGCAGTGGCGTGCCATGGGTACACAGCAGCTGCAAGGGCTTGAAACCGATGCCATGCGTGCGCTCAGCGGCAGCGCCCTGATCAGCCTTTCACAGACGCAGGTCCAGGCCTTGTCGACACTGCAAATTCAGTCGCTCTCGAACCAGGCGCTGCGCCAACTTGACAGCACGCAGGTGCAGGAGTTCAGCAGCCCGCAGCTGCAGGCTCTGGGCAGCGCGCAGATCGGCGCGCTGGCGGCCAATGTCTGGCCATCGCTGAGTGCGGCCCTGCCCTTGCTGAGTACGGCCCAAGTCGCGGGCCTGACCAGCCTCCAAATTCAAGCCTTCAGCAGCGCCGACATACTGGCGCTCAGCCCAGCCCAAGTCGCGGCGCTGAGTGCCACCACCATCCCGGCCCTGTCCACCTCGGCCATCAAGTTGCTCAGCACCGCCCATCTGGCTGCACTGACGACCGAGCAGGCGCAGGCGCTGACCAGCGCCGAGCTGGGGGCGATGAACAGCGCCCAGCTGGATGCCTTCTCCAGCCAGCAGGTCTACGCCTTGCAGCCCGCGGCCATTGCCGCTTTGGGCAGCGATCAATTGACCGCACTGGTGATGAACGATCTGGCGGCCGTCAGCACGGCCACCTTCGCCAGCCTGAGCAGCGCGGCGATTGCGCAGATCACCGCCCAAGCCCGGCCCGAAATCAGCACCGCCCAACTCGCCGCGCTGACATCGACGCAGGCACCCGGCTTGAGCACCGTCGAATTGGCCAGCCTGAGTACCGCGCAGATGGAAGCGCTGTCGGTGGCGGCCCTGCACAGCCTCAGCAGCGCCCAGTTCGCCGCCTTCAGCAGCACGCAAATGCTGGCGATGAGCAGTGCGCAGGTCGAAGCGCTGAACAAAAACGAATTGCCGCTGCTGGGTCTGGACACCCTGCAAGCACTCAACGCGAACCAGATCCAGGCGCTGAGTTCGGCGCAGATCGTGCTGCTGAGCAGCGCCCAGCTGCAAGCCATCAACCCGGACAGCCTGCGCGCTTTGACAACGGCCGCGCTAGACGCAATCAGTGCCGAAAACTTCGGCGCCTTGCGGCCGGCGCAAATCGCCGCACTGGGCGAGGGCCAGATCGCGGTGCTGGACGCGGCGCAGCTGCATGCGATGTCGGCCACGGCCTTGCAGGCCTTCAATGTGGGCCAACTCAATCTGCTGACGACCCAGCAACTGCAAGGCTTGAGCGGCGATCAGATCAACGCCTTTGCGCCGCAGCAATTGGTGGCCTTGAGCACGGCCGCGATAGGTTCACTCAGCCTGGAGCAATTGAAGGGGCTGAGCCCCACCCATATCGGCGAGTTGTCGCCGGCCCAAATAGCAGCGATTGCGCCGTTCAGGCTGAGCGAGCTGCCCACCACCCACATTGCTGCGCTCAGCGTCAGCCAGTTGGCCGGCCTGACCGTGCCGCAGGTCTTGACGCTGACCGATGCGCAGTTCAGCGCGCTCAGTGCGGCGCAGATGCCCGGCCTCAGCGTCGAGGCTTTGCGCGCGATGGCACCGGCCCAATTCGGCGAGTTCCGGCCCGACCAGTTGGCGGCGCTGACGGCGCTGCAGATCGTGGCGCTGTCACCGGCCGATATGGCGCAGCTCAGTACCGCGCACATCAGCGCGCTGGAACCCTTGCAATGGAAGGCCTTGTTGCCCGCCCAACTGGCCGCTTTGAGCGTGGCGCAAGTCGACGTGATTGGGCCCAGCCACTTGGCCTTGTTGGCGCCGACCCAACTTGCCGCACTCAGCACCGAGGCGATCACCACCTTGTCCGGCGCTCAGCTGAACGCGCTGCCCTCGACGGGTGTGGCGGCCTTCACCCAGGGCCAAATCTCCGCGCTGAGCCCCGAGCAACTGGCGACCATGGACATGGCCCATGCTGCCGCCTTCACCGGCACCCAGCGCGAGGCGATGACGCCGGCTCAGCTGGCCGTATTGGCCGCCGCCACGCCGCTGATGCTGGATCTCAGCGGTATCGGCGTCGGTGAGAATCTCGGCATCCAGACGCTTGGGGTCGAGCACGGCGTCACCTTCGACATCAACGCCACCGGCCACGCTTCGCAAATCGGCTGGGCCGGCGCCAACAACGGCATGCTGGCGCTGGACCGCAACGGCAATGGCCAGATCGACAATGGCGCTGAGGTGTTCGGCACCGCCACCCGTCTGGCGGGCGGCCAGTTGGCCGACAACGGCTTTCACGCGCTGGCCCAACTCGACAGCAATCACGACGGCAAGATCTCGGGAGCCGACGCCGAGTTCGAGAAGCTGCAGGTCTGGGTCGGGGCCAGCAACACCGCCAAGGGCCAATTGCACAGCTTGGCCGAGTTGGGCATCGTCGAGCTGGATCTGAACGCCACTCATCAAGAGGTGATTCAAAACGGCAACTTGGTCGGCATGGCGTCCAACTTCAAGACCGCTGACGGCGAAAAGCATGAGTTGGTCGACGTCTGGTTTGCGCAGGCGCCCACGGCCAGCAACAGCACGAGCTCAGGTCCGACCCTGCATGATTTGCTGCAAGGCCCGTCGACCAATTTGCTGACCGAGAAGTCGGCGGCCGACCCTTCCACCGCAGCGCAGTTCCAGCACAGCAGCGGGCACCATGCGATGTTCCGCTCGGAGCAGCTTCAGGACGAACTTGATCGCAACAAGGGCCATTTGCTGATCTGACGGGCGTGTGTATGGGGTTTTTGCCCCGCGACGGCCAGGCCCGAGCAGGAGGATTTTGGCGAATCTGTGCCGTCGGAAGGGGCGCTTAGGCGCAGCTGAGCCAGATCGGAGTTCATCCTGACCACCCCATGTTTATGTAGATACAATAACCCCATGAAAATCACGTTCGATCCCGCGAAACGCGACCGCGCTCTGCTTGAGCGTGGCTTGGATTTCGCAGACGCTGCGCTGATTTTTGCCGGCTACACAGTCGATATCGAAGACGCTCGGAAGGATTACGGTGAAGCCCGCTTCGTTTGCTTCGGCTATTTACTGGGTCGGATGGTCGTGGTGGGCTACACACCGCGTGGCGCGGATCGTCACATCTTCAGCATGAGGAAAGCAAATGAACGCGAACAAAGTCGGATTGGGCCGCTCCTTGGGATCTGATCTCGGCCATGTCGATGCACACACGGTGCAAGCAGCGGAGTACGAAGAACTGCCTGAGCTGGACGAGCAAATGCTTGCCCGGGCAAAAATCAACAAGGGCGGCAGACCCGTATCCGCCAACCCTCGCAAGCTGATTTCGCTTCGCCTGCCCGCCGATGTGATTGAGCAGTGGAAGGCTACCGGCGCGGGTTGGCAGACGCGAATGGCGGAGCGCCTGAGTAAGGTGCCGTGAAGAAGCTGACGTGACGCACAGATTTTGAGCGGCAGGACACTGCCAGCGCCTGTACGCGAGAGCCGACCCCCCTGAAGCGGGCACAATGCAGCGCTATGTCAGACAAGGTCATTCCCCTCCTCGACCAGCGCCGCATCCATGCTGTGCCAGCGCTGCCGACCGAACTCGTGCCCCCGACCGGCTTGCTGGCCGACGCATTGGGCCGGCCGCTGCGCGATCTGCGCATCTCGGTCACCGACCGCTGCAATTTCCGCTGCAGCTACTGCATGCCCAAGCAGGTGTTCGACAAGCAGTACGAGTTTTTGCCACACAGCGATCTGCTCAGCTTTGAGGAGATCACCCGGCTGGCGCGCGTTTTTGTCGCCCACGGCGTGCAAAAGCTGCGCCTGACCGGCGGCGAGCCGCTGCTGCGCCGCCATCTCGAAGCCTTGATCGAGATGCTCAGCGAGATCCGCACGCCCGAGGGGCTGCCGCTGGACCTGACCCTGACCACCAATGGCTCGCTGCTGGCCCGCAAGGCCGCATCGCTGAAGACCGCCGGCCTGCAGCGCGTGACGGTCAGCCTGGACGGGCTCGATGACGCCGTGTTCCAGCGCATGAATGATGTCGGCTTCCCGGTCGCCGATGTCTTGGCCGGCATCGAGGCTGCTACGAAGGCAGGCCTGGGGCCGATCAAGGTCAATATGGTGGTCAAGCGCGGCGTCAATGACCAAGAAATCTTGCCGATGGCGCGCTACTTTCGGGGCACGGGCATCGTCCTGCGCTTCATCGAATACATGGACGTCGGTGCCACCAATGGCTGGCGCATGGACGAGGTGCTGCCGTCCAGCGAGGTGTTGGCAAGGCTGCGCGGGGAGTTCGAGCTGCAGCCGCTGTCGGCCAGCGTCAGCGGTGAGACCGCCGAGCGCTGGCGTTACGTGGACGGCCAAGGTGAAATTGGCCTGATCTCCAGCGTCACGCAAGCCTTTTGCGGCGATTGCAACCGCGCCCGCCTCTCCACCGAAGGCAAGCTCTACACCTGTTTGTTCGCCCATCGCGGCCATGACTTGCGCGCGCTTGTGCGCGGCGGGGCCAGCGAGGCCGAACTGAGCGGTGCCGTCGGCCTGCTGTGGGGCGCGCGCGCCGACCGCTATTCGCAGCTGCGCGCCAGCGGCGCCACGCTGCTGGGCGACGGCGAGCGCCGCGTCGAGATGCATTACATCGGCGGTTGAGTCCTTGTTCATGCCCGCCGCCCTTCACGACCCCGTCATCCGACCGCTGCAGGCGGCCGATCTGCCGGCCTACAAGACCTTACGTGACGGCATGTTGGCCGCCCATCCGCAGGCCTTCACCTCGGATGCTGCGACCGAACTCAAACGCGACGCCGACAGCTACCGCAACCGCTTGAGTGGTGGCGGTGACGGCGCCAATTTGTTTACGCTCTGCGCCTGGGCAGGGCCGAACATGGTCGGCGCCATCAGCTGCGAGCATGCGGCCCGCGTCAAGGTGCGCCATATCGCCCAGATCGTCGGCATGATGGTCAGCAATGAACTGCATGGCCAGGGCCTGGGGCGCCAGTTGCTGGAGCGGGCCCTGACCCTGCTGCAGGGCGAGCCGGTGCTGGAGTTGGTCACGCTGAACGTGACCAGCAGCAACACGCGCGCCATACGTCTGTATGAAGGCTGTGGTTTTCGGCGTTATGGGCGACTCGAAGGCGCGATCAAATTACCAGACGGGCAAATGCTAGACAAAGACCTGATGTGCCGCCGACTGCGCGAGAACAAACAGAATTCGCCATGACCAGAAAAATCGCCCCGAGCAAAGAACAAACCACGCTGCTGCCACCGTTTGAATGCCTGAGCTTGGACAAGATCCTGGTGCCACAGTCGGCCGCCCAGTTCGCCGCGGCGGCGGCCGATATTGCGCAGGCCGGCGTGGTCGGCTTCGACACCGAATCCAAGCCCACTTTTTTGAAGGACCAGACCAGCGAAGGCCCCCATATCGTGCAGTTCGCGACGCTGCAGCGGGCCTATATCTTTCAGCTCCACCATGAGGAAACCCGGCCGCTGCTGGCCGAACTGCTCGGCTCCGAGTTGGTGCTCAAGGTCGGCTTCGGCCTGGAGTCCGACCATGCGCAGATCCAGCACAAGCTGGGCCTGCGTCTGACCGCCGTGCTGGACTTGAACAGCGTATTTCGCAAGGACGGCTACGCCAGCTCGACCGGCGCGCGCGCGGCCGTGGCCATCATGTTCCAGCAGAAATTCCATAAATCAAAGAAGGTCACAACCTCGAACTGGGCCGAGCGCCACTTGACCGCGCGGCAACTGCTCTACGCCGCCAACGACGCCTATGTGGCGCTGCGCGTGCATGCGGCCCTGGCCTTCAAGGGCTCGCCATGAACCCAGCATCATTTGCCGCCATTGCCGCCAGCTTGGCCGGTTATGACCCGCAGGCCTTGCGGGTCGAGCTGGCCCAGCAGTTCATTGCCGAGCTGCTGCCGCTGCCGCAGCAATCCGAGACTGTTGGGCTGCGCGCCGCGCTCGGCCGGGTGCTGGCGGCCGACATCATCTCGCCGCTGCAGGTGCCCGCCCACGACAACTCGGCGATGGACGGCTATGCCTTGCGCGCCAGCGATCTGGCCATCGACGGCGAGACGCGGCTGCGCCTGGCCGGCACCAGCCTGGCCGGCGGCGCAGTCAGCGGCTCCGTCGCTAACGGGCAATGCCAACGCATCATGACCGGCGCCTTGATGCCGGCGGGGCTGGACACCGTGGTGCCACAGGAGTTCACGCGCTTGGACGGCGAGTACGTCGTGATCCCGCCCGGCATCCTGCGCACCGGCGACAACCGCCGTCTGGCCGGCGAGGATCTGGCCTTGGGCAGCGTGGCCTTGGCAGCAGGGCGCGTCTTGAGGCCGGCCGATCTGGGGCTGCTGGCCTCGCTGGGCCTGGCCGAGGTGCCGGTCTGGCGGCGGCTGAAGGTCGCCATCATGTCGACCGGCGACGAGCTGCGCGGCGTGGGAGAGCCATTGCCACCCGGCTGCGTCTACGACAGCAACCGCTACACGATGTGGGCGATGTTGGAGCGCTTGGGGCTAGAGGTGATTGATCTGGGCATCGTGCGCGACCAGCCCGAGGCGTTGCGCGAGGCTTTGATGCGCGCGGCAGCGCTGGCCGATGCTGTCATCAGCTCCGGCGGCGTCAGCGTCGGCGAGGCCGACCACACCAAGCGTGTGATGGCCGAGTTGGGCGAGGTGCTGTTTTGGCGGATTGCGATGCGGCCCGGTCGGCCGATGGCGATTGGGCGTATTCGCAGCGGCGAGAAAACCGCCCTGCTGTTCGGCCTGCCCGGCAACCCAGTCGCGGTGATGGTGACGTTCTATGCCTTTGTGCGCGAGGCGCTGCTGCGCATGAGCGGAGCAAGACCTGAGCCCCTGCCCCTGCTGCGCGCCGCCAGCACCCGCGCCCTGCGCAAGAAGGCCGGCCGCACCGAGTACCAGCGCGGCGTCGTCAAGCGCGGCGCGGGCGGGCAATGGCAGGTCGACATCACCGGCAACCAGGGTTCGGGCATTTTGTCCAGCATGAGCCAGGCCAATGGCCTGGTGCTGCTGGGCCATCAGCAAGGCGATGTAGCGGTGGGCGATTTGGTCGACGTTGTACCGTTTGATGGCTTGATCTGAGAGGCTGAGAACTTTCTACTGCGCGACCGCCATGCGTCGTTGGCCGGGTGCTCGAAATCCTCACGTACAAGGAGTACGTTCCGGTTTCTGTGCTCCGTCCGCCTAGCCTGACGGCCGCTCGCTACAAAAGTTCTCAGCCTCTTAGTAATGTGGAACCACGGCCCGTTGCGGTATAAACCGGGCCTTCAAATCAAGGAGATAAGACATGGGCGCGCAGTGGAAAGCTAAACACAAAGACCTGGCGGCGAATGCCCGCGGCCGGGCCTTCGGCAAGTTGTCGAAAGACCTGATGGTGGCGGCCCGCAACGGTGCCGACCCGGATATGAACTCGCGCCTGCGCCTGGTGGTCGAGCAGGCCAAAAAGGTTTCGATGCCGCGCGAGACCATCGAGCGGGCGATCAAGAAAGGCGCCGGACTGCTGGGCGAGCCGGTGCATTTTGAGCGCGTCACTTACGAGGGTTTTGCGCCGCACCGCGTGCCGGTGATCGTGGAATGCCTGACCGACAACGTCAACCGCACCGTGTCGGAAATCCGCGTGGCCTTCCGCAAGGGTCAACTCGGTGCCGCCGGCTCGGTGGCCTGGGACTTTGATCATCTGGGCATGATCGAGGCCACGCCCAACCCCGGTGCCGATCCGGAAGTTGCCGCGATCGAGGCCGGCGCGCAGGACTTCGAGCCCAGCGAGGACGGCGCCACGCTGTTCCTGACCGAGTTGGCCGACCTGGATCTGGTCTGCCGCGCCCTGCCTAACTTCGGCTTCACCGTGCTATCGGCCAAGCTGGGCTACAAGGCCAAGAGCCCGGTCAGCCTGAATGAGGCCGAGTTGGCCGAGGTGGAGCATTTTCTAGATGCGATCGATGGCCAAGACGATGTGCAGAACGTCTATGTAGGACTGGCCGGCTGAGTCCACTCAGAGAGGGCTTGCTCCACGCCGCCCTTTCTTGACGGCCCGGCCGCCCGCCGCAGCGGCGTGCCCAGCGCGATCCAGCCCAGCAGCGTTTCGCCGGGGCCGCAAAATGCCGCCATCACAGCGGCGTCACGCACCTTGGCGCCGGACAGCATCTTGCCGCCATAACCCAATAAATGCGCGGCATTGAGAAAGTTGGTCAGCGCGCCGCCCACGCACGCCCATTGCTCATGCGCCGGCACCAGCGGATGGCCCAGATCGATGCGCGCCAACACCGCCACCGTGACCGGCGCGCGCAGCGCACGCTCGGCGTCGATGGCCGCGCCCGCTTCGTCCTTGCCGGCCGCCCGGCCGGCGGCGGCGAACAGCTCAGCCATGCGCGTCCGCGCCTCAGCGCGCACCAGCTTGAAACGAAATGGCAACAACTCCGCATGGTCGGGTGCGCGCAGGGCCGCCTCCACCATCAAATGCAAGTCGGCCAGACTCGGCCCTGGCTCGGTCAGGTGTTTGGGCCCGACCGAATAGCGGCTCAGCAAGGCCTGCAAGGCGCCGTGTTGCTCGCTCATGGTGACGTCTCCATCAACACCCGCGCCGGCTCCGGCTCACCATCGAAGCGCTCGAAACCGCTGTAGCAAATGAAATGCCGGCCCTTGGCTCGGCCAATCAGGGTCAGGCCGAGTTGCTGGCCCAGGGCATGGCCCATCTGCGTGATGCCATTGCGCGAAACAATGATGGGCACGCCCATCTGGGCCGATTTCATGACCATCTCGCTGGTCAAACGGCCGGTGGTGTAGAAGCTCTTATCGGCTCCGCTAACTGCAAATTCACCCGGCTGCATCCACAGCCACCCGGCGATGCTGTCGATCGCGTTGTGCCGCCCCACGTCTTCCATATGGACCAGCATCTGCCCGCCGCAAAAGAGTGCGCAGCCATGCACCGAGCCGGCTTTTTTGTAGACGCTGTCGAGCTTGCGGGTGGTTTCCAGCATCGCATAAAGGTTGCTTTGACTGAGCCGGGCCACCGCCGCGCTGGGCAGCTGCACGCTGCCCACATCGGCCATCAGCGCGCCGAACACCGTGCCCTGGCCGCAGCCGGTGGTGACGATGCGCTGGGCGGTTTTTTCTTCAATATGGGCAATGCCGGCGCGCGTGCGCACGGCCGCCGCACCGACCTCCCAGTCGACCGTGATCGACTCGACCTCGGCCACATCACTGATCAGTCGCTGGTTGCGCAGATAGCCCAGCACCAACAACTCCGGCGCCAAGCCCAAGGTCATCAAGGTGACCAGCTCGCGCTTGTCAACAAACACCGTCAGCGGCCGCTCGGCCGGGATGTGCATGGGGCGGCGCGTGCCGAACTCATCCAGCACCATCACTTCATGGGTCAGCGGCGCGCTGCAGTGAGTCAGCCGAGGCAACTTGCGCATGCGTCAGCTCTGGGCGCCTAAGCGCTGCAATTCATCCAGCGTGTTGGCATTGGCGAAGGCGCCGGCGTCGTCAAACAGCACCCGGGCGCAGCGGTGCTGCGCCGTCCATTTGCCGATCTTGGCCTCACCGCCGTGGGTGAAGCGCACCAGGCTTTCCAGCAGCTCGGTCTTCAACAGGCAGAACACCGGCTGCGGCTGCGGGCGGCCGGTTTCGGCATCCGGCGTCACCACCATCGCCATCTCGGCGCCTTCATCAGCCTCCAGCGCCGCCGCCAGCCGCGCCACCAAGTCCAAGGGGAACAGCGGTGAGTCGCAGGGCACGACCGCCAGATAGGGCGTCTCGCAATGCTCAAGCCCGGCCATAAAGCCGGCCAGCGGCCCGGCAAAGTCGGGCAAGCTGTCGGGCCAGACCGCCGCGCCCATGGATTCATAGGCGCTCAGGTTTCGGTTGGCGTTGATGATGAGCTCGCCCACTTGCGGACCCAGGCGCAGCAGCGCATGCAGCGCCAGCGCCGTACCCCGGTAGGGCTGCAAGCCTTTGTCGACGCCGCCCATGCGGCTGCCGCGGCCGCCGGACAGGATCAGGCCGGTGATGTCGGCGGGAGCAATCATGCGTAAATATCCTGTCAATTCTTGGCGTTAGGGAAGAACAACTGCTCGCCGCCAATTTTGTAGGCGGCAATGCTGGACTGGCCCTCGGGTGACACCACCCAGTCGGAAAAAGCCTGGGCCAGCGCTGTCTTGGTATGCGGGTGCTTGGCGGGGTTGACGACGATCACGCCGTATTGGTTGAACAAGCGTTTGTCGCCCTCGACCAGCACGGCCAGATTGCCGCGATTCTTGAACGACAGCCAGGTACCGCGGTCGGTCAGCGCATAGCCGTCGACACTGGACGCGATATTCAGCGCCGGGCCCATGCCGCAGCCGCAGGCGCGGTAGTTGGTGATGCTGGCGGGATCGTCCGGGTTCGGGATAGCGGCGGCCTTCCAGAAGCGCAGCTCGGCCGCATGGGTGCCGCTCTTGTCACCCCGCGAGACGAAGACAGCCTTGGCCGAGCTGAGCTTGCTCAAGCCCGCCACCACGTCCTGGCCGCGCACGCCGGCCGGATCGCTGCTCGGCCCGACCAGGACGAAATCATTGAACATCACCGCCCGCCGCGCCAGGCCGAAACCGTCGGTAACGAACTTTTCCTCGGCCACCTGATCGTGCACGAACACGACATCGGCGTCGCCGCGCCGCCCCATATCGAGTGCCTGGCCGGTGCCCTGGGCGACCACGCGCACCGCGATGCCGCTGGCTTGTTTGAAGGCCGGCAAGAGATGGGCGAACAAGCCCGACTGCTCGGTGCTGGTGGTCGAGGCCATCACGATGACACGCTGCTCCTGCGCGTGGCCGCTGACGCTCAAGCCGACAGCAAACAAGAACGCCAAGACCGATTTCATAGCAAATCCCATGTCAACTCCCCTTTTAGAAACAGCTGCAACCTTGCGTCCAGCGCATCCTGGTTGAAAAAATCCGCGACCGGCAGATCGGCCCGAATCTTGCCACGGTCCAGATAGACCACCCGGCTCGCCAGGCGCTTGGCCTGACCTAGATTGTGGGTGCTCATGATCAGGGTCAGCCCCGCGGCCTTGAAGCCGGCCAACAGGGTCTCGATCTCGTGTTTGGCCGAGGGGTCGAGGTTGGCGGTTGGCTCATCCAGAAACAACACATCCGGCCTAACGCTCCAAGCCCGCGCAAGCGCTAGGCGCTGCTGCTGGCCACCCGAAAGGCTGCGCGCGGGGCGATCCATCATTGCCATCAGCCCGGCCCGCTGCATGGCCTCCTGAGCACGAGCCGCCCGCTCCGCACGCGGCACACCGGCCAGCCACAAGGCCAAGAGCAGGTTGCGCCGCACCGACAGCCGTAGCATAAAGGGCCGCTGGAACACCATCACTTGGGGGCCGCAGTGCCGAGCCACCGTGCGCCGGCCGGTCAGCGGCAGCAAGCCGTGCAAGGCCTGCAACAGACTGGTCTTGCCCGACCCATTGGCGCCAACCAGGGCGATGAACTCGCCGCGGTGCACCTGCAGCGTGACCTCGCTCAATGCCTGCACAGGGCCGAAGGAGACGCCGACGCCAGTCAGACTCAGTAACTGATGACTCACTTGGCGTACTCCGACTGGCCGCCATGCATTCGCTGCCAGGCCTGCACCAAGGCGATCAGCAGATTGATCAGGGCGACCAGGCCAAGTAACACCAGACCCAGCGCCAGCGCCAGCGGCAAATCGCCCTTGCTGGTTTCCAGCGCGATGGCCGTGGTGATGACGCGGGTCAGGCCGTCGATATTGCCGCCCACAATCATCACCGCGCCGACCTCGGATATCGCCCGCCCGAAGGCGGTCAACATGATGGTCAGCACGGCCCAGCGCTCATGCACCAACATCAGGCAAGCCGCGGTGAAAGGCTTTGCCCCCATCGAACGCAGTTGCTCGCCACCATCGCGCAGCGCGTCGCGCACCAGCTGCTGCGCGAGTGCGGCGATCACCGGCAAGACCAACACGGTTTGCGCCAGCACCATCGCCGCCGGCGTAAACAAAATGCCCCAAGCACCAAGCGGCCCGCTGCGCGACAAGAGCAGATAGACCACCAAGCCCACCACCACCGACGGCAGGGCCAGCAGGGTCGACAGAAAACCCTGCAAAAGTCGGTGACCCGGGAACCGAGTCACGGCCACCCAGGCGCCTGCTGCAAAGCCAAAGCCGGCCGCGATCAAGCAGGCCGAGCCGCTGACCAGTAGGGATAGGCGCAAGGTCTGCATCAGCACGGGATCGGCGTCCAGCAGCATCGCAAACGCCGCCGCGAAACTCTCGGAAAAAGCGCTCAAACGGCGATCACCCCAGCAAGGCCAGCTCGGCCGGCAAATTCAGCAAGAGGTTTTGCGGCTTCAGCTTCAGGCATTTGTCGGCCGTCATCGCCAAACCCAGGTAGATGGGTTTGGGGTAAGCGCCGGGCACCTCAAGCCTGAACAAACTGATCAGCTGCGCCAAGCGCTCGGTCGCAAGCGCGCTGCCCTCGTACAACTCATTCAACAAGCGCATAGCGTCCGCATCAAGCCCGATATGCCAGCTCCAGGCCGGGTCATCCACCTGTTGCAGGGGCGCGATGCTCAGCGGCTGACCCAGAAAATGCTGCAGCCATTGCGACAACACGCGTGCCAAGGCCGACAGGCCCGAGTGCTTCAGCGCCAGCTTGAAACTGAAACCGTGGCCCAGTTCGGTACTGATTTCATGCGTCAAATCGAGGGCGAACAGCGCCTTGCCTTGGGTACGCCAGAAGTCGGCTGCGTTGTCGGGTGTCAGCACATCCAACAAGCCAGCACCTGCCTGACGCTGGTCCAAGCCGGCCAGATCGGCACACAGCAGGCGGCCCTCGACCAGACTGAGTCGCTGCGCGCGGAACAGCATTTGCGCTGCAAGAACCTGAAAAGCGTCGGTGTTGCCGGCCTGCAAATGACCCACGATCGCCGCGACCAATCCGTCCAAAAACAGCGGCGGCAAATCAAAGCGCTGGGGCCGGCGCAACAAGCTCAGGTAGCAGGCCTCCAAGGTGCCGGCAGCGATCAACTCGTCTCTGAAACGCAGAAAAAACTGGTAGTTGGCGCGCGCATCGGCGTCGGCGATCGCGCCCAGTTCAGAGGCCGAGACGGACACGGCCGGCTCCGCCATCAAAGCTTGGTGCAACGCGATTTCGGCCGGGCAAGACTCAGCCAGCAAGGCCAGCTCGGGCCCGTGCAGCCAGAGCCGCAGAAAATCATCGTTAGGCTGCAGCCAGCCCCGGGCGGTCGGCGTGAAACTTGAACGCGCGCCTAGAAGCCAGAAATCATCGAGCGAGGCACCCAGATCGGCAGCCGTCACTTCTTGGCAGGAACAGGAGCTGGGGCTGGAGCTGGAGCCGCCGCCGGCGCGGCGCCGGCCAGCAGCTCGGGCGCCACAAATGGCCCCGGGTCGGCGCAGGCCGGCGTCTCAACAACGGGCTGCAGTTCGCTCCCTGCCGCCTTGGCGTTCTTGCGGTAGCCATCGGCCACGCGGTTCATCGCCTGGCAAAGTTGATTGGCAGAAACCTTGTCGGCCCAGGCCGTCTTGGCCGCCGTCGCTGCAGCCTTGGCCTTGGTTTCATCGCTGGGCGGAGGCAATTTGGCCGCAACGGCCAGCGCCGTCAGACAAGACAAAACAGCCAGACTCAACTTGGAGGAGATCTTGATGGAGCGGCGCATGGTCGGGTTCCTTGTCAATGAGAGAACGGTCAATGCTGGGCAGCCGGTTTTGATGAGGAGCTTGGCGCCCCCGTCGAGGCGGTCCGGACAGCCGGGATCTTGCCCGCGCGAATGTCATCGAACCAAAGCTCATGATGTTCTTGCGCCCAGCCTTCGTCGACCATGCCCGTCTTCATCGCCCCCAACGCATCCTTCATGCCCAGGGTGCCCATATAGATGTGCCCCAGAAACAGCGACATCATCAGAACCGACGCAACGGCGTGGATCATGTGCGCGATCTGCATATCGCCGCGCAGATAGGCCATGCCGGGAATCAGCTGATTGAGCACCAGACCCGAGCCCACAACGACGAGACCCAGCCCAAACACGCCGCCCCAAAAAATCACCTTCTCGCCGGCATTGAAGCGCTCGGATGGCACCTCGTGCCCGCCAAACAGGCCGCCGCCTTTGAGCAGCCATTTGATGTCATGCGCCGTGGGCAGGTTGTCGCGCACAAAAGTCATGAACACCACCAACAGCGACACCGCAAACAGTGGGCCGGTGAAGTTATGGACGTTCTTCAAGGCGAAGGCCAACCAACCGTATAGCGTTGCGCCAAAAACCGGCAGCAAGACAAACTTGCCAAATGCCAGCACCAACCCCGAAATAGCAAGCAAGCTGAAGGCCGCCGCATTGCTCCAATGCGCGGCGCGCTCGAAGTAAGTAAAACGCTCTATAAAGCGGCCCGTATAGGGCACATGCCCGCCCAGCTTGCCCTTGGAAAAATAAAACAGCGCCAGCGCTAACACCGTGATCAAGAGCAGCGAGCCACCATAAGGAATGATCCACTGATTGCGCACCTGCCGCCACGCCTCGCCGGCCGTGGTCAACTTGGAGCCCGGATACTGCACCATGGACTGGATCAAGACACCTTGTTCGGCGCCGGGCAAGTTGCTGATGCCCGCCTTGTCGCCCGAGCCATGTACACCCCGCCAAAACGGTGCGTTATTGCCGGGCTGCGACCTGGCACGCTGGGCATTGCTCTCATCCGCCCCAGGCAAGGCCGGCGCCACAAAGCCCGCCGGCGGCAATGAACTCTGAACAGCCGATGCGGCTTGCTCCGGCGCGGCTTGAGCGAAGGCCGTCGACAGCATCGACAGCGTCGGCAGCGCCAACAGCATCAGCAAAGAAACAAAGAGTTTTCTCATCCTGCCCTCCGACTTCAACGCGAATAGTCGTTTTGCGCTTGGTTGCGCCTACTTATCTGCGCTTCCCAAGAGGCCCGGTCGCCGGGCGTCCAGCCGGCCGCCTTGAAGCTCGGATTGGCGGCCGCGCTGACGCTCCAGATGGGCTCAACCGAGCCCGGCTTCTGCGCTAGCTTTTGCTCGGGCTCGCTGCAACCGGGCAGATTCAGACAGGCGATGGCGGCCAGAAAGATCAAACGAATTTTCATGACTTCACCTCGTCAGGCCTGCCGCCCACAGGCTTGCCGTAGGCCGTACCCCAGCCCCACACCTCGCTGCCTTTGCCGCGCGCCAAGACCCGGCTGCGCAAGATGTCAGCCACCACGTCGCCGTCACCCGCCAGCAAGGCCTTGGTCGAGCACATTTCGGCACAGGCCGGCAACTTGCCCTCGGCGAGCCGATTGCGGCCGTACTTTTCGTTCTCTGCAGCGCTGCCGTTTTCCTCCGGGCCACCGGCGCAGAAGGTGCACTTGTCCATCTTGCCGCGCAGGCCGAACGCACCCGTACTGGGGAACTGCGGCGCGCCGAAGGGGCAGGCATACGAGCAGTAGCCGCAGCCGATGCAAATGTCCTTGTCATGCAGCACCACGCCCTCGTCGGTGCGGTAGAAGCAGTTGACCGGGCAGACCGCCATGCAGGGCGCGTCCGAGCAATGCATGCAGGCGACCGAGATGCTTTTCTCACCCGCCACACCGTCATTCAACGTGACGACGCGGCGCCGATTGACGCCCCAGGGAATGTCGTGTTCGGCCTTGCAGGCGGTGACGCAGCCATTGCACTCGATGCAACGCTCGGCGTCACAGATGAATTTCATTCTTGCCATGTCTCGCTCCCCTTATGCCGTGGCACGTTGAATTTGGCAGACCGTCGTCTTGGTCTCCTGCATCATCGTCACGCTGTCATAACCGTAAGTCGTGGCGGTATTGACGGCCTCGCCGCGCACGATCGGCGCCGCCCCTTCCGGGTAATGCTGCAGCAGATCGATGCCCTGCCAGCGCCCGGAGAAGTGGAACGGCAACCAGACGGTGTCGCGGTCCACCCGCTCGGTCACCAGGGCACGTACCGTCAACTTCGCGCCGGTCGGCGTCGTGACCCAGACGTCTTCGCCGTCGCGGATGCCGCGGTCGTTCGCCGTGGCCGGGTTGATCTCGACAAACATATGCTGTTGCAGCTCGGCCAACCATTTGTTCGCGCGAGTCTCCTCGCCGCCGCCCTCGTATTCGACCAGGCGGCCCGAGCTCATGATCAGCGGAAAAGTCTTGCCGATGTCGATGTTCTTGTCCTGCACACTCTTGAACAGCGTGGGCAGGCGCCAGAAAGCCTTCTTGTCCTCATGGGTTGGGTACTTGGCGATCAGATCGGGCCGGGTCGAGAACAAAGCCTCGCGGTGCTGCGGGATCGGATCGGGGAAGTTCCAGACCACCGCCCGCGCCTTGGCATTGCCGAACGGGTGGCAGCCATGTGCCATGGCGACGCGCTGAATACCACCGGACAGATCGGTCTTCCAGTTCTTGCCCTCGGCCAACTTCATCTCGGCCTCGGTCAGGTCGTTCCACCAGCCCAGTTTTTTGAGCAACAGATGGTCGAATTCCGGGTAGCCGGTGGTGATGGCGGAGCCCTTGGAATGCGAGCCGTCCTCGGCCAGCAGGCTGACCCCGTCCCGCTCAACGCCGAAGTTAGCGCGGAAGTTGCCGCCGCCGTCCATCACATGTTTGGAGGTGTCGTACAGATTGGCCGAGCCGGGGTGTTTGAGCGCGGGCGTGCCATAACAAGGCCAGGGCAGTCCGAAATAATCCCCGGTGAAGTCGTAGCCGGT
>NZ_JANNMI010000061.1:0-4547 GCF_031397715.1 Roseateles sp. | reverse complement strand
GTCAGGCCGGGATAGAAGACGGTGCTGCCGTTCTGCACGATCATGTCGCGGTGCTTGGCGAAGAAGAACGGCGGCTGACGTTCGTCGTTGCCGAGTTCGCGGATGTGCTCGAGATAGTTGCGGCCGACGCAATAGATGCGGCGGACGGGGAACCGCTGCGAGCTGCCGACGACGGGAAGCGTGGTCGCTTCGGGCGCCGGAATCACCAGGCCGCCGGTCTGCGCCTGGGCTTGCGTCGCCGCGAGGGGCGCCACTGCCACCGCCGCGCCCAAAGCCGCGCCGGTCAAAAGAAAGTCGCGACGGCCCGTGTTGGTGTCCTTGCTCATGGGTTCTCCTGTTCCTCCGAATGCGGGCTCGGTCAGGGCCTCCTGACCCGGCTCGCCAAGCAGTGCGCTAAAATGCCATTGGCCTGGGTCAGCGGCAAGCGCCGCGGACGGCTCTTGCATAGGTTAATCTCCTACTCGGCCGGGGTACGGACCGGTCCCAATTCGGGCTGAATTTCCATCTCGCCCCCAGCCGCCTCCGGACCGCGCTCCAGTTCGCGCGCCAGCTGGGCGGTGTCGAGCTCGTTCTCCCAGCGGGCGATAACCAGAGCCGCGACGCCATTGCCGATCGCGTTGGTCAACGCCCGGCACTGGCTCATGAATCGGTCGATTCCCACGAGCACCGCCAGCGACACGATGGGGATCGCCGGCACGATGGTGAGGGTTGCCGCCAGCGTGATGAAGCCCGCGCCGCTGACGCCGCTCGCGCCTTTCGAGGTCAGCATGGCGATGGCGAGAATCTCGGCCTGCTGCCAGAAGGTCAGCTCGGTGTTCGTCGCCTGCGCCAGGAACAAAATCGCGAGAGTCATATAGATGTTGGTGCCGTCGAGATTGAAGCTGTAGCCGGTCGGGATGACGAGGCCGACGACCGAGCGCGACGCGCCCAGCTTCTGAAGCTTCAAGAGAAGCGCCGGCAGAACCGGCTCCGAGCTCGACGTGCCCAGCACGATGAACAGCTCGTCGCGGAAATAGCGGATGAATTTGAAGATCGAGAAGCCCGCGGCCCTGGCGATCCCGCCCAGGACAAGAACCACGAACAGGAGAGACGTCACGTAGAAGGTCGTGATCAGGAAGGCGAGCGGCTGAAGCGAGGCGACGCCATAGCGTCCGATGGTGAAGGCCATCGCGCCGAAGGCACCGATCGGGGCCAGCTTCATGATGTAGCCGACGATCACGAACAGCACATGCGAGCTCTTCTCGATCAGGTCGAACACCAGCGTGCCGCGGCCGCCGAAGCGGTGCAGGGCAAAGCCGAACAGCAGCGCGATCAAGAGCACTTGCAGCATCTCGCCCTTGGCAAAGGCATCGACCACGGTGGTCGGGATGATGGCCAGCAAGAACTCGGTGGTGGTCTGCATCTTGCCGGGCGCGGTGTAGGCGGCAATGCTCTTGGTGTCCAGCGCGGCCGGGTCCACATTCATGCCGGCACCGGGTTGCAGCAGGTTGACGACGATCAAGCCGATCACCAACGCCACGGTCGAGACAATCTCGAAGTAGAGCAGGGCCAGACCGCCGGTCTTGCCGACCTTCTTCATGTCTTCCATGCCGGCGATGCCGACCACCACGGTGCAGAAGATGATGGGCGCGATGATCATCTTGATCAGCTTGATGAAGCCGTCGCCGAGCGGCTTCATCGCAGCACCGCTGTCCGGGTAGAAGTGGCCCAGCAAGACGCCCAGGACGATGGCGGTGATGACCTGGGCGTAGAGCGAATTGTAGAGGGGTGTTTTGGCTCGCACGATGGACTCCGATGTCGACTGAACGGCATCTTGCGTCCAGCGGCTTGGGCTGGCTATGAGGGGATTTACATACAGCGCCACAGCGCAAGCTTGTTCATGGGACCTGGCGCGCAGCTTCTAGGCCAAGGTGGAGAGCGGGGGCAAGCTTGAGTTTCGCCCCCTCCCTTTCGTGCACGCAGACTACTTGATGGTGACGCGTCTGGACGGCGAGTCGACCGCGAGTTGCTGCTTGCTGTCCCACACGGTGAACCGGTACTCGACCACATCGCCCTGCTTGAGCGCGCCGGCGGCATAACGGTTGTTCGTGCCGTCTTGGCGCATCCGCACCGATTGGGTCTCACCGCCATTGACGGTGTAGTGCACGTCCGCCCAAGCCGCCGAGCTGGCCGAGAATTCGAGACTGCTTGCGCTGGCTTGCACGGCTGCCGTTGCTGCTATGGGTGCCATGCTGGCTGGAGCCGGGCGCTTCAACGAGATCTGCGGGTTCGCAATGCCGGAGTCCCAGATGATGTCGTCGATGGCCATCTGGAACGAAGCCGTCGGCAAGGCACCGTCGACGCTGAAGATCTGAAACATGTCCAGCATCGATTGCAGCGCCACCTTGGGGCCGACGATGTCGGCCACGGGAATGGTGGCCGTGCCCCATTCACCGTTACGGACCAGACCGTAGGCGGTGGTGTTGGCCGGGAAGGTCACCGAGCTCTGATTGGTGAAGCCGTCATAAATGCCGACCTTGAAGGCCACGTTGGCGGGGATCTTGATCTTCAGCTTGATGGCGCCATTGCGGAAGCCCGTCATGTCATGCAACTGCCTGGACTGCACGCTGGCACCAAACCATTGCCCCGGCGTGACATAACGCCAAGCCAGTACGCCGCCGCCCTCGAATGGGGGCGTATTGCCGGCGACGAGGTTGTTCCAGACGAAGATGTCTGAGGACACGCCCGGTACCTGCTTGTTGTTGACCGCCGTCAGATCGGTGAAGACGCCGAATTTGCCGACCTCGGGCTGGGTCTGCGGGCCCAGTTTGACTTCGCCCTTGCCGTCCAGCTCGTAGACGCGCACATAGTCCACATACAGCGTGCCCGGCAGTGGTGCCGTCACCTGGGCCGGCGTGGCGGCGGGCGTGAAGTTGCCGCCCACGGCCATGTTCAGCAGCAGGTAAAACGGTGCTTGCAAGGCCGGCGAGTTGACCGGCAGCGGGCTCTTGTACATATCGTATTCGCGGCCGTTGTCGAGCACGCTGAAGCGCATCTGTGACTCCGTCCAATACAGACGGTAGGTGACGAAACGATTCGCCAGCGAGCGGCCCGGCGTGTACCAGTTGCGGGTCTGCCAAGACGTGGAGCCGGCGCAACTCTCGTTGCCGGGTACGCAAGCGGCTTGCTGGTAGGTGATGACGTTGGCGCCGACAAACTGATCGGGTGAAATTGCCGGCAGGTTGGCCGGCAGTTTGCCGCCCATTTCCATCATGTCGATCTCGCCGTTGCGCGGCCAGGTCTGCGGGCTGACCCCCAAGAGCCAAGCGGCCGGCCACAAACCGGTGCCGACAGGTGGCGTGGCCATGCGGACTTCAATCATCCCGTACTGAACCTGCACCTTGCCGGACGAGTCGAGCTTGCCCGAGCTGAAGGCGTTGTCACCGATGGTCTGGCGGCGCGCCGTGATGGCCAAGGCGCGCGTCCCCGGCTCGAAGGGTACGTTGGCAATGCTGATGTTGTTCGGGCTGTAGAACTGCAGCTCTTGGTTGCCATAGCCGCACAGATTGATCTGGCAGCCATTGCCGTTGCTGGCGCTCCAGACGCTGGTGTCCAGGCTGGCGGCGTTGAACTCTTCGGACCACAGCAGTTTGCCGATGACCGGGCTGGTCACGCTGGCGACGGCGCCGACGCTGCAAGTCAACAGCGCCGTACCAAAGAGCGTGTTCAGCAGGCGGCTTTGCAGCCAGGATAGGGCCTTGGCTTGATGATTCATGGGGTGGCTCCTTGCGCGTTGGCATTCAAGGCCGGGCTTGCGGGGGTGCGACTTTGGCGACGGCGGGCTGCGGCGATCAGCAAGCCGCCGGCCAACATCAGCGCGTAGCTGGCCGGCTCCGGTACGGCACTGACCGTGATGCGGGCGGCTGGCAGGCCGATGAAGCTGCTGCTCACCACTTGCCATGTGCCCGCGCTTGAGGTGTAGGCCCAATTGGCTGAGGGCACATCGGTGCCGCTTTGCCAAGTACCCGAGAAGCCGTTGTCGGCGACGGCGGCCAGCCAGTAGTTACCGGCGTCCAGCGCCCAGCCGCTGGGCGTGAGCAGCGAGTTGGCGGCCGGGTTGTCGAGGTGGCGGCTGTAAAGCCAAGTGGCGGCGGACGGCACGCTGCCTTGCTTGGCCAAGATGCCGACCGTGACACCGCCTAGGCCCTCGATGGACGTGAGGATGGATTCGATCGATGTCGCCATGCTCAGGCTGAAGGGGATCGCCACGTCTTGTCTGCCCACACCGTCTTGGAAGACTTGGGTCGGCCAGCCGTCCACCGCAGCGCCGGGTCCGTAGGAGTCGAGCACGACGGTGCCTGCGGCGTGGGACTGGCCGGCCAGCCCGCACAGCACAAGCAATGCAGAAGTTTTCAACAGTGTTTGGGGTTTGAATTTCATGCAGATGTCTCCATAGATCGTTCCGCAGGCGCAGCGCCTGGGCTGATCTTTGTTTGAATGAAGTTGGACGGCGGCGAGGCCAGCCGAGGCAGGCCGCGCCGCAGGCAAGACTAGGCGCGACGGCGGCG
>NZ_JANNMI010000027.1:0-7958 GCF_031397715.1 Roseateles sp. | reverse complement strand
AAGGGCTGGGACCGGCGCAATGCCTATACCTTCTCGATGCTGGAGGCGGTGGCCGCGCATTATCAGATCGACATCGACCAGCCCTTCGAGGAACTGCCCGAACATGTCCGGCACGCTTTCTTGCATGGTTCGGGCACCGAGGAGATTGCCTTTGTCTACCAGGCCGAGAGCACCGCCGGCGGGCCGAAGAAGCGCGCGCTGAAGCGCTCGCACCCCTTCGAGGGCATCTTGCCCAGCCTGGAGCGGCGCTTCAAGGAGTCGGACTCCAGCGCGGTGCGCGAGGACCTGGCCCGCTATATGGCGGCCAAGCCCTGCCCGCATTGCGAGGGCTCGCGCCTGCGCCGCGAGGCCCGCAATGTGGTGCTGCAGCCTGCCGATGCCGCGCCCGGCACCAAGGGCCGGCCGATTTATGACGTCGAACACTCGACCTTGCGCGACTGCCTGGTCTATTTTGAAGGCCTGAAGCTGAAAGGCTCCAAGGCCGAGATCGGCGACAAGGTGGTGCGCGAGATCACCTCGCGACTGCGCTTTCTGAATGACGTTGGCCTCAATTACCTGAGCCTGGATCGCAGCGCCGATACCTTGTCCGGCGGCGAGGCGCAGCGCATCCGCTTGGCCTCGCAGATAGGCTCGGGGCTGACGGGGGTGATGTATGTGCTGGACGAGCCCAGCATCGGCCTGCATCAGCGCGACAACGACCGCCTGATCGCGACGCTGCGGCGGTTGCGTGACCTCGGCAACACGGTGATCGTGGTCGAGCATGACGAGGACGCGATCCGCGCGGCCGACTATGTGCTGGACCTCGGCCCCGGCGCCGGCGTGCATGGCGGACGCATCATGTCGCAGGGCACGCCCGAGCAGGTGGCGGCCGACCCGAATTCACCGACCGGGCGCTATTTGTCCGGCGTGGCCAGCATCGCGGTGCCAACCGAGCGCCACCGCGTCGACCCGCAGGCAGCCCATCAAGCGCTCAAGATCGTCAACGCCCGCGGCAACAACCTGCGCGGTGTGACGGTCGAGATCCCGGTCGGCCTGCTGACCTGTGTGACCGGCGTGTCCGGTTCGGGCAAGAGCACCTTGATCAATGACACGCTCTACACGGCGGTCGCCAAGAAGCTGTATCAAAGCCATGCCGACCCGGCGCCGCATGACCTGATCGAGGGCCTGGAGGCGTTCGACAAGGTCATCAATGTCGACCAGAGCCCGATCGGCCGCACGCCGCGCAGCAACCCGGCCACTTATACCGGCTTGTTCACGCCGATCCGCGAGTTGTTTGCCGAAATGAATACCGCGCGTGAGCGGGGTTACGGCCCCGGACGTTTCAGCTTCAACGTCGCCGGCGGGCGCTGCGAGGCCTGCCAGGGCGACGGCGTGCTGAAGGTCGAGATGCACTTTCTGCCCGATGTCTATGTGCCTTGCGACAGCTGCTTCGGCAAGCGCTATAACCGCGAGACCTTGGAGGTGCTCTACAAGGGCAAGAACATCACCGAAGTGCTGGCGCTGACGGTCGAAGACGCGCACCAGTTCTTCAGCGCCGTGCCGACGCTGGCGCGCAAGCTGCAGACGCTGCTGGATGTGGGTCTGGGCTATGTGAAGTTAGGTCAGAGTGCCACCACCTTGTCGGGCGGCGAGGCGCAGCGGGTCAAGCTGGCACTGGAGCTGAGCAAGCGCGACACCGGCCGCACGCTCTACATCCTGGACGAGCCGACCACCGGCCTGCATTTCGCCGACATCGCTTTGCTCTTGAAGGTCTTGCACCAGCTGCGCAATGCCGGCAACACCATCGTGGTGATCGAACACAACCTCGACGTCATCAAGACGGCGGATTGGGTCATCGATATGGGGCCGGAAGGCGGCTCGGGTGGCGGCCAGTTGCTGGTCGCGGGCACGCCTGAGACGGTGGCCGCCCACGAGGGCAGCCATACCGGGCGTTATTTGAAGAACCTGCTGCGCTGAGTCCAGCGCACACAAAGCTTCAGAGGTATTTGCGGCGGCGGGCGATCAAGCCGACCGCCAGCAGGCCGGCCACCAACATGGCCCAGGTGCCGGGCTCGGGCACCGGCGGCGCGATCGGGCCGGGCGGCAGGCTGGGAATCAAACCCCCGCCGCCGCCGCCGATACCGCCCCCACCACCGCCGCCACCACCCAGGCCAGGCAAACCGCCCGTGGGAGGCGCCACACCCGGCGTCAGCAAGCCGCCCTCAAAGCCGGAGCCGCCTGCGATCTGAGCAAAGCTTGGCGAGCCGGCCAACGGGCCTGCCGCCGTGGGATCCATCTCCAGGGGCGTTTCGTTGTCCTGCGTCGACGAGGCCAAGCTGCTGCCGCCGCCCGGCCCGGCCGTGCGTGGCGCGATGCGTTGAATGCGGCTGACATTGCGGCAAACCGTCGGCACCAGCACGCACTGACCTTCTTCGCAATAAACCAGGCCGCGCTCTTGATAGGCCTGCGTCCACTTGACGCGGCTGACCGTCTTGCAGACGTTGTTGGCGCCGAAATGCATATCGGTGATGGCGCTGCCGTATTGGGCCTGGCCCTCAATGCTGTCGCGCTTGATGGTGACCAGCTCGTCGTAATCGCGCTTGAGCATGCGCGCCTTCAGCTTGGCCCGCACCGGGGCAGGAATGTCCTTGTAGCGGTCGACGGCCGCCACCACGTCGCCCATGTAGGGGTTGACGCCGGGCTTGTCCCATGAGCAGTTGGGCAAGGTCGCGCCTGACGCTGCTGTGGAGGCGGCAAGAGCAATCGATGCAAGCAAAGACATTTTTTGAGATTCCGTCAGATTTAGCCCGTAGGCTTCGGGCGGCATTGCCGCCGCTACTTTCAATTCACCGTGGATTGCGCAAAGCCGGTAAAAACCACGCTTTTCCGGTGATCGGTCATAGAGGGAGTGTAATAACCCTAGGTTGATAGAGATGGGTTTGGGATTGACAGATCAGTCTAAGAGGTGGTTTAAGTCACGATTTCTTTGAAATAAAGGGGCTCAGACCTATGGCCGGCGCTGTGTCGGCCTTGCTGGGCTCAAATCGCTGCTAATCTGCTCAGGCTTCGTAGCCGATACCCACTTCGCTGAAAACAACCATGTCCCCGGCACCCGCCCGCTTCGTGCTTTATGTTGAAGACGATCGCATCAACATCGTGTTGATGGAAGAGGTCTTTCGGCGCTTGCCCGAGTGGCAGCTGGAATGCGCCGAGGACGGTGCTCAAGCGCTGAGCCTGCTGGAAACCCTGCGGCCGGACTTGCTGCTGATTGATATGAATCTGCCCGATATGAGCGGCCTGGACTTGCTCGCACTCCTGCGCAGCTCGCCCCAGCATGCTGGCCTGCATTGCGTGGCGCTATCGGCCGACGGCCTGCCTGATCAAGTCGACGCAGCGCGGGCCGCCGGATTCAGTGACTACTGGTTCAAGCCCTTTGATGTGATGCAAATGGTCGTGGCGCTGCGGGCGACGCTGGCCGAGCCGAGCAAGGCATAAGCTTGAGACGAAAAAAAGCCCGGACGACCGGGCTTTTTGGATGGCTGCCGGCCGCCGCGCAAATGCGGCACGGCCAGCTCACGCATTACTTCAAGTGACTGTTGATCAGCTTGGTCATTTCGAACATATCGGCCTTGGCCTTGCCGAAGATTTCCTTCAGCGCCGCGTCGGCCACGATGATGCGCTTTTGCACGGCGTCTTGCAGATCATGCTTCTTGATGTATTCCCACACCTTCTTGGTCACCTCGGTGCGCGGCAGGGCGGCCGCGCCAACGATGGCGGCCAAGGCGGCGCTGGGGGTCAAGGCCTTCATGAAAGCAGCGTTCGGGGTGCGCTTCTTGGCAGGAGCGGCATCCTTCTTGGCGGCCGGTGCTTTCTTGGCCGCGGGGGCCTTCTTGGCCGCCACTACTTTCTTGGCCGGCGCAGCAGCCTTCTTGGCGGCCGGAGCCGCGGCTACTTTTTTCGCCGGTGCGGCTTTGGTGGCCGGAGCCGCTTTCTTAGCGGGCGCGGCCTTCTTTGCAGTTGCCATTTAAATTCTCTCCATCAAAGGTTGTTGATGTGCTGGGACTGGGTGAAGGCCGCATAAGCCTTCAATTCTCTCTAGCACCTAGCAGGGGCGATGGTACTGCGGCACTCGCGGCTTGAGAAGGCTTTCACAGGGGAAGCGAGGCCAATCTGACCTCGAAATGCACGTTGTTTACCCTTGGTGTCGCGGCCATGCGTCACTTGCTGCGCCAAAAGCTGACATTGAGCCTTGACGGTATCCGCTGCAAGGCGCTTTTCAACGCGCGTGCCAGAGGCAATCCGAGTCGATGTCGGCCACGGTCTTGCAGCCGCACAAGGCCATCGCGATCTCGAATTCGTCCCGCAACAAGCGCAAAGCATGAGCCACTCCCACGGCCCCGGCCGCCGCCAACGCGTGCACATAGGGGCGGCCCAGTAGCACCGCATTGGCGCCCAGCGCCAATGCCTTCAGCACATCGGTGCCGCGCCGGATGCCGCCGTCGACCAGCAGCGGGAACTCGGCCCCAACCGTGGCGCGCAGGCGCGGCAGCATTAGCGCCGTGCTCGGCAGCGTGTCCAGCGTGCGCCCGCCATGGTTGGAAACGATCAGGCCGGCGACACCCTGCTGGCGCGCCTCAAGCGCATCGGCGGGATGGCTGACGCCCTTGAGCAGCAGCGGCAGGCGGCTGTGCGCGCGCAACCATTCGACTTGCGCCCAGGTTGCCGCACCCGGCATCAGGCCGTCGAACAGCGTGCTTTGGCCGGCTGCCAGCTGCAGCACCTGCTTGCGCCCGCCGAGATTGACGGCGCGCACATCGGCCGGCAGCTCGAAGCCGGCACGGCGCTCGCGGTCGCGGGCACCGTGCACGGGCGCGTCAACGGTCAGCACCAAGGCCTCGTAACGCGCCGCCTCGACGCGCTGCAACAGCTCCCGCATGAAGCCTGGATCGGGCCGCCAATAGAGTTGAAACCAGAGCGGCCCGGCCTCTGCTTCGCTGTCCATGGCTTGCGCCACCGCGTCCAGGCCGACGCTGGCCTGCGCGCTCAACACCATGCCGACGCCCTGTGCCGCTGCCGCGTAGGCGACGGCCAGCTCGCCGTCCTGGTGCGCCAGGCGCTGATAGGCAATCGGCGCCAGCAAGACCGGCAGGCTGAGCTCGCGCCCCAGCAGGATTGAGCGGGTATGGCCGCCGGCCAGATCGCGCAGCACGCGCGGCTGCAGCAGCAGGCCGTCCCAGGCCGCGCGATTGGCGCGCAGCGTGATTTCATCGGCCGCACCGCCGTTCAGATAGGCCCAGGCCTGTTCGGTCATGCGTGCCTTGGCCGGCGCTTCGAAGTCGGCCAGATTGGCAATGCCGTCGGGCAGGGCTTGCAAGAGCGGGTGCAAAAGCGGCGTGGCCATCAGGTGTCGGCCCACATGCGCAGGAGGTTGTGATAAGTGCCGGTCAGCTGCACGGTGGCCGGGCTGTCGCCATGCTGCTCGCGCAAGCGCATCAGGCTCATGTCCATCTCGTAGAGCAGGCGGCGCTGCTCATCGCTGCGCACCATGCTCTCGATCCAGAAGAAGCTGGCCAGGCGGGTGCCGCGCGTGACCGGCTCGACCCGGTGCACGCTGGTGCCGGGGTAGACGAGCAGATCGCCCGCCGCCAGCTTGACGCGCTGCTCGCCGAAGGTGTCGGCAATCACCAGCTCGCCGCCCTCGTAGTCGCTGGGTTCGGCCAGGAACAAGGTGGCGCTGATGTCGCTGCGCACCCGCTGGCCCGCCACATAACGGATCGCCTGATCGACATGATCACCATAGTGGTTGAGCTCGCCGCCGTAGCGATTGAACAGCGGCGGCAAGATGCGCTTGGGCAGGGTGGCCGAAAAGAACAGCGGGTGCCGCTCCAACGCGGCCAGCACCAGGTCCTGCAGCTGCCGCGCCACTTCGCTTTTGGGCGGCAACTGCTGGTTGTGCTTGGCCTGGGCCGCCTGGGAGCCGGCGGTCAGTGAACCGTCTTCCCACGCGGATTCGTCAAGCCTTTGACGAATCTGCCTCAGCATTTGGGCGTTCATCACGGCGGGAATGCGGATCAACATGAGCGAGTCTCCAGGTCGGCAATGGGTCAGAACTTCAGCGAGCCGGTCAACGCCAAGGTGCGACCGGCACCGGGAATGTAGTGTCCGGTATAGAGCGAATCCGCATACAGCTTGTCGGTCACATTGCTCAAATTGGCCTTGAGCGTGAACCTGCCAGGCAGCACCGCGTACTCGGCCATCAGGTCACCGGTGACGAAGGCCGGGGCCGACCAACCCGGGTTGCGGTTGGGCGTCTGCGAGCTGCGTGCGTTCAGGCCGGCGCCAATGCGCAGCGCCGTTGTCAGCTGATAGGTGCTCCACAAGGTGCCGGTGTGACGCGGGCTCAGCGAAGGGCGCGCGCCCTGCAGCTCCGCGCCGGGGCTGGGCGCCGCGATGTCGATCTTGGCGACCGGCATCCACATATAGCTGCCGAACACTTCCCAGCCCGGCAGGATCCGGCCGGTGAAGTCGGCCTCGAAGCCGGCCGCGTGGCGTTTGCCCGACAGCGTCACCAGATTGACCAGTGGATCGGTGTTGCGCTCATGCCGTTTGGTGGTCTGGAAAATCGCAAAGCGGCTGCTCAGCTGGCCGTCGTTCGAATCGATCTTGGCACCCAGTTCCAGGTTGACCGACTGTTCCGGCGGAATGTCCTGGTTGGCGGCACCGAGCGAGTAGGCGTCGCCCGAGGTGTTGAAGGACGAGGCCGCCGAGGCGTGGAAGGACATGCGCTCGTTCGGCTGGAACAGCAGGCCCAGGCGCTTGCTCCATTCCGACACCTTCATCCGGTAGTTGCTGGTGGTGACCGGACCGGGCGCGGCGTTCGGGATGGTGAAGGTGTCGTAGTCGCCCTTCAGATAGTCATAGCGCAGGCCGGCCAGCAGCTTCCACTGGTCGGCAATTTGCAGCAAATCTTGCGCATAGACGCCGGCAGCGCGCGAGCGGTACTCGCTGGTGGTGCGCAGCACGCGCTTGCTTTCATCGATCCAGGCACCATCGTTCGGGGTGCCTGCCGTGGTCGTTGGCTTGATCAAATTGACGCCGCCTTGGGGCCCGCTGCGGGCGCCGTAGACCTGCTTTTCTTCCTGCGCAAAGTCGACGCCGGCCTGCACCTCATGGCGCAAACCCAGGGCCTGGAACTTGCTGCTGAGATCACTTTGAGCGTGGAGGGTCTGCATGTCTTGCATCTTCAGCTGGGTGCCGCGTGACAGCACGGTGGCGTCGCTGAAGTTCGCACCCGTCACGGCCACGCCGCCGGGCTGCAGCGAAGCACCGGCGACGCGCACGGTGCCGGCGCGCTGGTCGCGGCTGAAGTTGCCGCTGCGAATGCGCGTCACCAGCTCGGTCGAAAGGTTGAAACGGTGCGTGTGGCTGAGGGTCAGCTGGTCGGCCGTGCCCTTGTTGCGGTCGCTGGCCATGCCGTAATAGGCGTCGGGGGCGACCGGCAGCAAGGTTGTTTGATCGATCGTGGCGGTGGCACTCGGGCGAATCCAGGGCATGCCGTAATTCATGCCGTTGTTGTTGTCCAGGTGATAGATGCTGGCCGAGAACTCATTGACTTCGCCGATGCCGGTGCGCAAGGTGGCGGCCACGCCGGCCTTGTCCAGCGCGCTGCCGGCGCCGTTGTTGTCGGCCTTGGTGACCATCAACCCAAAGCGCACGGCCGAGCTTGCGCCGGTCTTGACATTGAAGTCGCCGACCACGCGCCCATAACTGCCGCTGGCCACGGTCACGTCGAGCTGGTTTTCGTCCATCAGACGTGGCAGCTTGGTCACCAAGTTGACGGCGCCGCCGGTCGAGCCACGGCCAAACAGCATCGAGGCCGAGCCACGCAAAAGCTCAACCCGGTCGAGGAAGAAGGTGTCGCGGTCATAAAAAGCCGGGTCGCGCAGACCGTCCACGAACACGTCGCCGGTCGACTGCAG
>NZ_JANNMI010000012.1:0-26420 GCF_031397715.1 Roseateles sp. | reverse complement strand
CCAGCAGTGAGGTGCGCTCCGCCTCGGGCGTGATGCCCAGTTCGGCCAAGCGCTCGGCAGAAATCGCGTTCTCGGCGGTTGACGCCCGCACGCGAAACAGCTCGCTCACCTCGTCGGCGCGAGTGGGGCGAAGCTGCGCTTGCATCACCTCGCCGCCAAGGCCGCCAGCAACTTCGCATGGATGCCGCCAAAGCCGCCATTGCTCATGCACAAGAGATGATCTCCTGGCTTGGCCGCCTTGAGCACGGCGGCCACCAGTGCGTCAACATCGGCACCGACGACGGCCTGTGCGCCCAGCGGCGCCAGCGCGTCCTTGGCGTCCCATTCCAAGCCTTGCTGATTGCAAAAGCTCAGATCGGCTTCTTCCAGCGCCCACGGCAGTTGCGCCTTCATGGCGCCCAGCTTCATGGTGTTGGAGCGCGGCTCGAAGATCGCCAGGATGCGCTCAAGTGGCGCGATAGGGGCTATGCGTCGGCGCAGGCCGCCCACGGTGGTGCGGATGGCGGTCGGGTGGTGGGCGAAGTCGTCATAGACCTTGATGCCGTTCACCTCACCGCGTAACTCCATGCGCCGACGCACGTTTTTGAACTCGGCCAGCGCGGCCGCGCTTTGCTCCGGCGTCACGCCGACATGCTCGGCGGCGGCAATCGCAGCCAGCGCATTCAACTGGTTATGTTCGCCATACAGCGCCCATTCGACCCGCGCCACCTTCAAGCTGCCACGCAGCACGTCAAAGGCCTGCGGCTCGCCGCGCGCGCGCAGCGCGCCGGGTTCTTCCTTGCGGGCACCGAAGCGTTGCAACTCGCTCCAGCAGCCCCGGCTCAAGACCCGCTGCAGCGCTTCCTCGCGGGCGTTGACAACGATGCGGCCGCTGGCCGGCACGGTACGAACCAGGTGGTGGAACTGCGTCTCGATGGCGGCCAGGTCGGCAAAGATGTCGGCGTGATCGAATTCGAGGTTATTCAGCACGGCGGTGCGTGGGCGGTAGTGAACGAACTTGCTGCGCTTGTCAAAAAACGCGGTGTCGTATTCATCCGCTTCTATGACAAAACTTGAACCCGAGCCCAGTCTTGCCGAAACGCCGAAATTCTGCGGCACGCCGCCGACCAGAAAGCCCGGCTGCAGCCCCGCATGTTCAAGAATCCAGGCCAGCATCGAGGTCGTCGAAGTCTTGCCATGGGTGCCGGCCACGGCCAGCACATGGCGGCCTGGCAGCACATGGTCAGACAGCCATTGCGGGCCGCTGGTGTAGGCCAGGCCGGCGTCCAGAATCGCCTCCATCAGCGGGAATTTTTCCCCTCGCGTGACCACATTGCCGATCACAAACAGGTCCGGCTTAAGCGCCAGTTGTTCGGCGCCGAAGCCTTCGGTCAGTTCGATGCCGAGGGCTTCGAGCTGATCGCTCATCGGCGGGTAGACGTTGGCGTCGCAGCCGGTGACCCGGTGACCGGCCTCGCGCGCCAAAGCCGCCAAGCCGCCCATGAAGGTGCCGCAAATACCGAGGACGTGAATATGCATGGCTGGCCAGCTTCGGATCAACGCAGCGCGTGGGCAGCGGCGGCCAGCGTGGCGGCGATGTCGGCCTCGCTGTGCGCGGCCGATACAAAGCCGGCTTCGTACAAGGCCGGTGCCAGGTAGACGCCGGCGTCCAGCATCGCATGGAAGAAATGGTTGAAGCGCGCCTTGTCGGTCGTCATCACCGTTTGGTATTCCTGCGGCAGCTGGTCCATCAGGAAGAAGCCGAACATGCCGCCTTCGCAGTCAACGCTGAAGGGCACGCCGTTGGTTTTGGCGACCGCAGCCAGGCCGTCGACCAGGCTGCGGGTCTTGGCCGACAGCGCCTCGAAGAAGCCGGGCTTTTGAATCTCGCGCAAAGTTGCCAAGCCGCAGGCGGTGGCGACCGGGTTGCCGCTCAGGGTGCCGGCCTGGTAGACGCCGCCCAGTGGCGCCAAATTTTTCATGATGTCGCGGCTGGCGCCGAAAGCGGCCAAGGGCATGCCGCCGCCAATCACCTTGCCGAACACGCTGATATCGGGCTTGAAGCCGGGGATCAGTTTGGCGTAATGGCCTTGGGCACTGCGCAGGCCGACCCGGAAACCGGTCATCACCTCGTCCAGCACCAACAGTGCGCCGTACTCGGTACAGAGCTCGCGCAGCCGCTTCATATAGGCGACTTGCGTGCGCACGAAGTTCATATTGCCGGCAATCGGCTCGATGATCACGCAGGCCAGCGATTTGCCATGCAGCAAGAACGCTTCTTCCAGCTGAGCCAGGTGGTTGAACTCCAGCACCAGGGTGTGCTGGGCCACTTCTTCGGGCACGCCGGCGCTGGTCGGGTGGCCGAAGGTGGCAAGACCCGAGCCGGCCTTGACCAGCAGCGCATCGGTGTGGCCGTGGTAGCAGCCCTCGAACTTGATGAATTTACTGCGGCCAGTGGCACCGCGCGCTAAGCGGATCGCGCTCATCGTCGCCTCGGTGCCCGAGGACACCAGCCGCACCTGCTCCATGCTGGGCACCAGCTTGAGGATTTCTTCGGCCAGCTCGATCTCGCGCTCGGTCGGCGCGCCGAAGGAGAAGCCTTGGCCGGCGGCGCTGATCACCGCTTCCAGCACGGCCGGATGGCCGTGGCCCAGAATCATCGGACCCCAGGAGCCGATGTAGTCGATATAACGCTGACCATCGGCGTCGTAAATATAGGCGCCGTCGCCGCGGGTGATGAAGCGCGGCGTGCCGCCGACGGCGCGAAAGGCGCGCACCGGGGAATTGACGCCGCCAGGGATCACGCGCTGAGCACGCTCGAACAGGATTTGGTTTTGGGACATGACGAAGGTGGGGCGAGATCAGTAAAACGAATCAATGCATTTGGCTTCAGTGCATGCGACTTCAATGCATACGGCGGGAGGGCCGGGCCGGCGGGCTGTCTTCCGGGCCCACTGCGGCCGGATCGGCCGGTTCAGCCGCCTCGGCATCGGCGGCCGCGGCTTCCTCTTCCTCTTCTTCTTCTTCTTCGCTGGGCGGCAAGGCCCAGAAGAAGCGGTCGGGAATGGCGTTACCCATGCCGGGCCTGAAGCCCGCGTCCAGCGCCTGATCCAAGAAGGACAGCGCTTCGCCGACGGCGGAATGGATCTCCGCGCCGACCGACAGCAGCGCAGCCAGCGAGGCTGACAGGGTGTCGCCGGCGCCAATGAAACTGGCGTCCAGGCGCTCGAACTTCTCGCCGGTGATGGGCCCGAGCGAATTCGCCAACACGTTGTCGACGAATTGGTTGGCCATGCTGATGCCGGTCACCAACACATGGGCCGTGCCGTGCTGGCTTGCTGCCACCGCCAGTTCGCGCGGCGAGGCGGGGCGGTCAGCGTCCCAGTCGGGCAGCAAAAAGTCGGTCAGGGTCTTGTGATTGCCGACCAGCACATGGGTCTGCGGCAGCACCAGTTCACGGAAGGCGTCCATATAGCTTTGCTGCTGCTCTTCGTCCAGCCAAGCGACATTGGGCAAGTAGGCGACCAGAGGCACATCGGGATAGTCGCTGAGCACCTCGGCCACCGCGCTGATGCCTTCGGGGCTGCCGAGAAAGCCGACCTTCCAGGCCGAGATCGGCACGTCTTCGAGAATCAGGCGGGCCTGCTCGGCGATGGTCTCGGAGTCCAGCGTGTGATGTTCGAAGGTCTCGGCGGTGTCACGCAAGATGATGGACGTCACGACAGGCAGGCAATGCGCGCCCATCGCGGCGATGGTGGCGATGTCGCAACCCAGGCCGCCGGCGCCGCTGGCTTCGCTGGCGTTGAAGCTCATCACGCAGGCGGGAGCTTGGGCTTCTTCTTGCGCTTCAATGCTCGTCAATGGGTCGACGACGACGACGGCCGCCGAGGTGGCTGGTATGGCTGGTTTGGTCATGGCTTGGCGGCGCTATTGAACGGGTTCTGCAAGCTTTGAAAATGCTGCAATAGGCTGGCCGCAGGCGGCAAGGACTCAGGCCGGTTCCAATCGCGGGTGAAGCGAGCAATATCACCGGAAGCTGTTGCATCCTTGCCGATTCACCAACGACGGCGGACTACTCCGGCGTGGCTACAATCTTCGCATTGTAGTGAGCAAAAGATACCTATCGTGACCGAAGCTAGTGCGAATACCTGGATGTGCTTGATCTGTGGCTGGATGTACGACGAGGCCATGGGCGACCCCGAACATGGCATCGCGCCGGGCACCTTGTGGGCCGATGTGGATATGAATTGGACCTGCCCGGAATGTGGCGCCCGCAAGGACGACTTCGAGATGGTTCGTATCTAGTGCGCTGCGGCCCAAGGTAACAATGCGTGACGGCCCGCTTGCCATGTGACACTGCGCCGGATTGGGGTGCTAGTTCAGGCCACTTGTTTGTTGGTGATGGGAGAACAGCTTGGACGTGCAAGTTCCTGAAGGCAACGCAATCGGTCATACAAGCGGCGGCGCGCTGACCGGCTCCGCCGCGGCCAAAGTACTGGTGATTGACGACAGCAACACCATCCGGCGCAGTGCGGAAATTTTCCTCAAACAGGGCGGCCACGACGTGGTGCTTGCCGAAGACGGTTTCGATGCCCTCGCCAAACTGAGTGACTATCAGCCGGACCTGGTGTTCTGTGACATCTTGATGCCGCGCTTGGATGGCTATCAAACCTGCGCCATCATCAAAAGAAACCCGGTCTTCGCCGGTGTACCGGTGATCATGCTGTCCAGCAAGGATGGCCTGTTTGACAAGGCCCGTGGACGGATGGTGGGCTCGCAAGATTACCTGACCAAGCCCTTCACCAAAGATCAATTGCTGAAGGCGGTGCTCGCGCACCGACGCGGGCTTTGATGCGAACGCTTTCGCTGCCGGCCCTGGCTGGCGCCGTCTTGGCCTGAGGAATAACGATGCCGATTCATAAAATCCTGCTGGTGGATGACTCGAAAACCGAGTTGCATGTACTCAGTGACATGCTGATCAAGCGCGGCTTCACGGTCCGCACGGCCGAAAATGGCGAAGAGGCGATGAAGCGCCTGGCCGAAGACACACCCGATCTGATCTTGATGGACGTGGTGATGCCGGGGCAGAACGGGTTTCAGTTGACCCGCACCATCACCCGTGATGAGCGCTTTGCCGCTGTGCCGGTGATCATGTGCACCAGCAAGGGACAGGAAACCGACAAGGTCTGGGGCATGCGCCAGGGCGCGCGGGACTATGTCGTCAAGCCGGTCAAGGCCGACGACCTGCTGGCCAAGATCAAGGCGCTGGGTTGAGCCGTTCCTGCAAATGAGTAATAGACAAGCGCTGCGGGAACTTCAACATCGATTGGCGCAGCGCATGCAGGATGCGCGTGAACAGAAAACCGAGCTGGCAAATTGGCTGGCCGTTGAATGTGCCGGTTATGGCCTGCTGTTTTCGCTCAAGCAGGCGGCCGAGATTTTCACGCCCGTCGCGATCAAGCCCGTGCCCTATGCCCAGCCCTGGTTGATCGGGGTGGCGAATCTGCGCGGCGGGCTCTTCACGGTGATTGATTTGGCGGTGTTTCTTGGCTTGCGTGAGGCCGGGGCGCAGCGCACCGACGCGGCTCAAGCGCGCTTGGTGGCCTTGAATCCCGATTTGAATATCAACTGTGCCTTGTTGGTCGACCGGCTGGTCGGCTTGCGCAGCGATGAGCAGCTGACGCTGCTGCCGGTCGAGTCGGCTGAGGCAGGCAAGCTGGCCCCGCGACCTCGATTTTCCGGGCCGCTCAGGCGCGACGCGGACGGTCGATCTTGGCAACAACTGCATTTGGATGCCCTTTCTACGCACGAACAGTTCTTGCGAGTTGTGGTTTGATGCCGAGTCGGTAAGAGCAAGACGGGGCGGTGGCCGCCAATCAAATGAAAAAACGAGGGTGAGATGAGCTTCCTGGACAAGATCAAGAACCTTGGCAAGACCCAGGCTGGGCAGGCTTTTGAGGCGCCGGCGACTGCCATGCCTGCGGTCGAAGCATTGCAGGCGTCAAGCCAGGGGCGTGACGGCATGCTGAGCCGCCAAGCGGATGCAGGCTCGTCCATCATTGCCGAGTCCTTGCCGACGGAATCGGCCAGCACCGAGTTTGGCGAAACCACAGCCACCTTTGCCTCCACCGTGTCGGCGGCCGATATGGCCGCCCAAAAGGCAGCCCACAAGGCAGCCATCGTCAAGGCCGGCAGCGGGCGCCGGCAGGCCGTCTTAACGGCCTTGGTCGCTTTGGGTCTGTTGGGCACAGCGGCCACGGTCAGCACCAGCTTGCTAGGCGGCTCGCGCAGCGCCGCGCAGGTGCGCGCCACCGGCCAGGCCTTGATGCATTCACAGCGCATGGCCAAGTCGGTGTCGGCGGCCTTGATTGGCACGCCGGCTGCGTTTGCCGAGTTGCGTGAAAGTTCCGAGCTGGTCAGTTCGGTGGTGGCAAATTTGAGCGACGGCGAGGGGCCGCTGGCCCAGGCGCCGGCGGCGGTGCAGCCGAGTCTGAGCTTGGTACGCCCCCTGGTTGAGCGCGCCGTGAAAAGCGGTCAACTGGTGCAGTCGCAGGAAAAAGTCTTGACCGATGTGGCGGTGGCGCTGCGGGCGATCAATCGCCAGTCAGCCGATTTGCTTGAAAGTGCCGAGGCGGTCGCCGCCGAGTCATTGCAGCAGGGCGGCTCGGCCACCGAGATTGCGGCAGCCGGTCAGCTGGTGATGCTGACGCAGCGCATCGGCAAAAGTGCCAATGAATTTCTGACCCAAGAAGGCGTCAGCCCCGAGGCGGTGTTCTTGCTGGGCAAGGACTTGAACTCCTTCAAGCTGATCACCGATGCCTTGCTCAGCGGCAGCGTTGAGCTGCGTTTGCTGGCTGCCAAAGATGCGCAATTGCGCGCCCGCTTGCTGACCCTGCTCAAACAATATGAGCAAACGCGCATGCAAGCGACCGCGATTTTGGATAATTTGCAGGGCTTGGTGGCGGCACGTGAGGCGCAGAGCAGCATCCTGGGCGACAGCGAGGGCTTGCGCAAAGGGCTGGAGCAGGTGGCTTTGGAGCTGGAATCAGCCGGCGGCGTCAATCCGGGTTTGCTGGGTTTGATGTTGGCTTCGCTGGCCGCCTTGGTGGTCGGCGTGCTGGGCTTCTTGCGCCTGTATGTCAGCGAGCAAGGGCAAAGGGCGGCCATGGCGGAGGCGGATAAAACCGAGGCCGAGGCGCAGGAGCAAGAAGCCAAGCGCGTCAATGATGCCAATCAAGGTGCGATTTTGCGTTTGATGAATGAGCTGCAGGCGGTTGCCGAGGGCGACCTGACCCAGCAAGCCACCGTCACCGAGGACATCACCGGCGCGATCGCCGACTCGGTCAACTACACGGTGGAGGAGCTGCGCAACCTGGTCAGCCAGGTGCAGACCACCGCCGCCCGCGTGACCGACACCACCGGCCAAGTCGACCAGACCTCGACCGATCTGCTGGCTGCGTCCAAGGAGCAACTGCACGAGATTCGCGCCACCGGCGAGGCGGTGTTGCAGATGGCCGGGCGCATCAATGAGGTGTCGACGCAAGCGCAGGTCACCGCCCTGGTGGCGCGCCAGTCACGCGAGGCCGCCGAGTCGGGGCTGCAGGCGATGCAGAACAATATCAGCGGCATGAACGCGATCCGCGACCATATCCAGGAAACCTCCAAGCGCATCAAGCGCCTGGGTGAGTCCTCGCAGGAAATCGGCGAGATCACCGAGCTGATCTCCGACATTACCGAGCAAACCAATGTGCTGGCGCTGAATGCGGCGATCCAGGCCGCGTCGGCCGGTGAAGCGGGGCGCGGCTTCTCGGTGGTGGCCGAGGAAGTGCAGCGCCTGGCCGAGCGCTCAGGTGACGCGACGCGACAGATTGCTGCCTTGGTGAAAACCATTCAGACCGACACCCATGACGCGGTGGCGGCGATGGAGCGCTCGACGCTGGGGGTGGTGCAGGGCACGCGCCTGTCCGACGCGGCCGGGCGCGCGCTGGAGGAGATTGACGCGGTGTCGCGCCGCCTGGATGACTTGATCGCGCAGATTTCGCGCCAAGCGCTCAGCGAGGCCCACTCGGCCAATGAGGTGGCCGCCAATATCCAGCATATTTTTGCGGTGACCGAGCAAACCAGCGAGGGCACGCGCTCGACCGCCCTGATGGTGCATGAGTTGTCCCGCTCGGCCGAGGCTTTGAAGCAGTCGGTGGCTCGCTTCAAAGTCGCCTGAGGCCAGGATCAAGCATGGATATCGCACGCGACTCCGAGCTCCCCGCGGACCTCAGCCCTCTTGCCTGGGTGCAAGAGGAGTTGCGCCGCTCTTTGGAGGCGGTTCATAAAGCCCTGCGGCGATTGCTGCGTGACGGTGACAACCGTTCGTCGGTGGTCGCCGGTTTGGGCCCCGAGGGTCTGACCACCATGGCACCCAATGCCAGCGTGCAGGCCGCCCTGCAAAATGCGGTGGCGCAGCTGCATCAAGTGGCCGGTGTGCTGGCCTTGGTGGGCCTGCCCGCCGGATCGGTGGTTTTGCGGGCCGCCGAGCGTGCCGTGGCGGCCTTGCTCGACAACCCGGCCAGCATCGATTTGGCCCGCGTTGAGACCATCGAGCGCGCCAACTTCGCCCTGCTGTCGCTGATTGCGCGGATGTTGGCCGCCGGCTCCATGGCGACGCCGGGCGCCGCACCGGGCGCGACCCAGTCGTCCACCTTGAGTCTGTTCCCGGCCTATCGGGATCTGCAGACTCTGAACGGCGCCGAGCGTATTCATCCGGCCGATCTGTGGCAGTTTGACTGGAGCTGGCGCAGTTTGCCGGCCGACGCCAAGGCCAAGCCAATGCCCGCGGCGACGGTGCGCCCGGCCTTTGAGGCCGCGCTGCTCAAACATATGCGAGCGCCCAGCCCCGCACATGCGCGCATGTTGAGCGAGCTGAGTGCCGGTCTGGCCCTGGGTTTGGATCAACAGCCCAAGTCCAAGACGCTGTGGCAGTTGGCCGCGGCGATGTTTGAGGCGCAGGCGCTGGGCTTGCTGCAGGTCGACGGCCTGGTCAAACGCTTGGGTTCGCGCTTGCTGTCGCAGATGCGCGCGCTGGCCCAAGGCGACGCCGGAGTGAATGAGCGCTTGGCGCAAGACTTGTTGTTCTTTTGCGCCCAAAGCCGCCCGCCCGCGCCCGCCCAGCCAGCGCCGCGCTTGCAAGCGGCACTGGCCAGTTATGGCTTGCTCGACGCCGTGCCGGGCGATTACGAAGACGAGACGCTGGGGCGGATTGACCCCGCCTGGGTCACCCAAGCTAGGCGCCGCGTGGTGGCGGCCAAGGACTCCTGGGGCCATGCGGCCGACGGTGATATGCAGCGCTCCGCTGCGTTGAATGAGCAATTTGTGGCCCTGGCCGAGTCGCTGCACAAGCTGTTCCCGAGCGGCGAGGTGCTGGCCGAATCGCTGCAACGCGGTGTGGTTGCCACCTTGCGCTCCGGCGCGCCGCCGCCGCCGGCCTTGGCCATGGAAGTGGCGACCAGCCTCTTGTATGTCGAAGCGGCCTTGGATGATGCGGCCTTTGACCAGCCCGAGCAGGCGGCGCGCGTGCGTCGTTTGGCGGGGCGGGTCGAATCGGTCGCGCGCGGCGGCGAGCCCGAGCCGCTGGAAGCCTGGATGGAGGACTTGTACCGCCGGGTTTCCGATCGCCAGACGCTGGGCAGTGTGGTGCAGGAGCTGCGGCTCAACTTGTCCGAAATTGAGCGTCAGGCGGATGAATATTTCCGAGACCCCAGCCAGCGCGAACGTTTGATCCCGCTGCCCGGGCAGCTGCAGACCATGCGCGGCGTGTTGACGGTGTTGGGGCTTGACCAAGCCTCCTTGGCCTGCTTGCGCATGCGCGACGAGATCGACGAGTTGGCCAATACCGAGGTTGATATCGAGCGCGGCGGGCCACGCGAGTTGTTTGACCGTTTGGCCAATAACCTGGGAGCCTTGGGCTTCCTGATCGATATGCTGAGCGTGCAGCCGCAACTGGCCAAGCGCATGTTCAGCTTTGATGAGCTCAGCGGGCGCCTCAATCCGGTGATGGGCAGACGCAGCGACGCCAGCCGGGTGCCGCCATTGAATCCGCCGGTGCTGCCGACGCGGGATATGGTCGAGCCGGTGGCTGCCGCTGCGCCGCCGACCTTGGTGGACGATGTCCCGCTGCCTGTACTCGTGCCTGTGCCTGTGCCTGTGCCTGTGCCTGTGCTGAAGGTTACGGCGCAAAGCAGCGCTCACGACCCGGAGATGCAGGAGATCTTCCTGGAGGAGGCCGCCGAAGTCTTGGGTCATGCGCGTGAGGCCTTGGCCACGCTGCGGCAGGCGCCTAACGAGGCGGCCGCCTTGACGGTTTTGCGCCGCGCCTTCCACACCCTCAAGGGCAGCGCCCGCATGGTCGGCCTGGACGACTTCGGCGAGGGCGGCTGGGCCTGCGAGCAGTTGTACAGCGTCCGCTTGGCTGAGGCGCTGCCGCATGCCGACGCCGCGCTGCTGGATTTCACCACCGAGGCCCTGGACTACCTGGGCGACTGGAGCGCGCAGATCGCGGCCAAGCAGCCGGTCACCCATACGCCGCAGCCGCTGCGACGCGGTGCCGATGCGTTGCGGCTGCTGCCGCCGCAGCAGCAAGCCACGGAGCTGGCGCCGGAGCCGGCGACCTTTGCCGCGCCCGAAATCCTGCCCTTCGAGTTGAACTTGGCAGCTGAACCGGCCGAATTTGCAGAAAATGCCGCGCCGCCGTACGAGTTGCCGGAGTTCGAGCTCAGGCTTGATCTGGGTGAGGAGGCGCTGGAGTCCTTCGTTGTCAGCACACCGGCAGCGCTGGTCGAAACCGTTGCGCAAGATGAGCCAGCGCCTGAGCTGACACTGGAGCCCGCGGCCGCGGCCGAGCCCATCATTGCGCGCACGCCGGCGCGGGCTCAGTTTGAGCCGGTGTTGGTGAAGGGCGGGCGCATGCCGGTCGAGCCCGAGCCCGAACCCGAGCCGATGGCTGAGCCGGAGCTGCCCACGCTGACCGAGCCGGCCTTGCTGGACGAGTCGCGCGATGAACAATACAAGATGATTGGCCACCTGCCGGTCAAGCTTGAGTTGTTCAATATTTTTCTCAACGAGGCCGATGAGTTGTCGCGCCGCTTGGCCACCAGCCTGGCCGAATGGGCTTTGGAGTTGAACCGGCCGGTGCCGGCCAATTGCGAAGCCTTGGCGCATGCGCTATCGGGCAGCGCGGCGGCCGTCAAATTTGACGATTTGGCGACCCTGACCCGTGCCATGGAGCATGCCTTGGGCCGCGCCGCTCGCGCCAGCCGCTATAGCGAGGCCGAGGCTCAAATGTTTGTCGGGGTGGCTGATCAGGTGCGCCATCTGCTGCACCAGTTTGCCGCCGGCTTCTTGAAGACCTTTGATCCCCTCACGCTGGAGCATTTGCGTGCCTACGAGCCCAATCTCGAACCCAATAGTCGCTTCGGTGAGCTCAGTGATTTGGAAGACGATGGCTTGCATTGGCGCGCTGCGCAGCCGTCGACCGAACCCGTCCAAGCGCTTGAACCTGATCTAGAGCTGGCGTTTGGCGGCGCCTTGACGCCGTCGGCCGACGCGGATGAAGTCGAGCCCGGCCTGCCCGATGAGATCGACCCGGTGCTGTTGCCTATCTTTGCGGAAGAGGCCAGCGATTTGCTGCGCGACCTGCACGGCGCGCTGCGTGAATGGCTGGCCGAGCCCAGCGATTTGCGCTGTGCGGCCGCTTGTATGCGGGCGCTGCACACCTTCAAGGGTGGCGCGCGCTTGACCGGCGCGATGCGTTTGGGCGAGCAGGCGCATGAGCTGGAATCGGCGCTTGAGCGGGCCGTCGCCGACGGTGTGCCTGAAATGGCCGACTTGCTGGGTTTGCAGGCCGGCGCGGATGCTTTGGAAGTGAGCTTTGAGCAGCTGGGTGAGGCGCAGATGCCGGCCGAGTCGCTCGTGGAGCCAGTGTCCGAAGCACCAGAGCCAGAGCCAGAGCCAGAGCCAGTGGTGGACTTGCCTTCGCCCGAGGTGACCGAAGCGGTTGGGGTCGCCGAGACAGCCGTCCCGCAAATCGACTGGGCCCGCTTTGTTGATGCTGAGCTGGACGAAAACGCTGCCGCCGAGGCCTCGGCCAGCGGCATGCAGGCGATGGTGCGGGTGCGTGGCAGTTTGCTGGAGCGCATGGCCGCGCAGGCCGGCGAGGTTAGCATTCGGCGCGCGCGCCTGGAGTCCGAGCTGGCGCAGATGAAGAGCAGCCTGCTCGATCTGGATGACAACTTGGCCCGCTTGCGTGCGCAGCTGCGCGAGCTGGAGTTGCAGGCCGAATCGCAGCTGGGCGGCCAGCACGAGCTGCAGCAAGACGGGGCCAGTACGGCGGATTTCGATCCGCTTGAGTTCGACCGCTACACCCGCTTCCAGGAATTGACTCGCATGATGGCCGAGTCGGTCGGTGACGTGGCCACCGTGCAGCGCGCCTTGCAGCGCAATGTGCAGCTCGGCGAGGACGAGTTGGCGGCGCAGTCGCGCTTGACGCGCGAGCTGCAGGACGACTTGCTGCGCACCCGCATGGTCGAGTTCGAGAGCCTGGCCGAGCGCTTGCACCGGGTGGTGCGCCAGGCCGCGCGCGATGCCGGTCGGCAGGCGCGGCTGGAGATCGTCGGCGCGCAGACCGAGCTTGACCGCAGCGTGCTGGAGCGCATGTCCGGTGCCTTCGAGCATTTGCTGCGCAATAGCGTCAGCCACGGCATTGAGCCGGCCGAGCAGAGAGCCGCCCTGGGCAAGGACCCCGTCGGCAGCCTTTGCCTGACGGTGCGCCAGGAAGGCAATGAAGTTTTGCTGAATTTCAGCGACGACGGCGGCGGCCTGGACCTGCAGCGCATCCGAGCGCGGGCGGTCGAGCTGGGCTTGATCAAGGCCGATACCGAGAGCGGCGGACCGGCCGAAGACGCGGCGCTGATGCAGCTGATCTTCACGCCTGGGTTTTCGACCGCGGCGCGGGTCACCGAGCTGTCCGGGCGCGGTGTTGGCATGGACGTGGTGCGCGCTAACGTCAGCACCTTGGGCGGCTCGATCGAGACCCGCTCGGAGGCGGGCCAAGGCAGCAGCTTTTTGCTGCGCCTGCCGCTGACCACCGCGCTGACGCAGGTGGTGCTGTTGCGCTGCGGCGAGCAGACGGTGGCGGTGCCGGCCGCCTTGATGGATTCCGTGCAGCGCGTGCCGACCCAGCAGGTCGAGGCGGCCTATGCCGGCGGCACGCTGCAGTTTGGCGGCGAGGCCCTGCCTTTTTACTGGCTGGGCGGTTTGTTGGGCCTGGCGGGCCGAGGCCAAGCGCATGGCAAACATATGTCGGTCGTGCTGGTGCGCAGCGCTCAGCAGCGTATCGCCCTGCATGTGGACGAGGTGCTGGGCAACCAGGAGGTGGTGGTCAAGAATCTGGGTCCGCAGCTGAGCCGGGTGCCGGGTCTGGCCGGCATCAGTCTGCTGGCCTCGGGCGATGTGGCCTTGATCTACAACCCGGTCGCCTTGGCCACCTGGTACGGCGCGGCAGCACTTGAGCGACTGGCGCAGTTGCGCCAGCTCCAAGATCCAACCGGCCCGGCCGGTCCGGCTTTGGTGGCCGAGCCCGAGCCGCCCTTGGTACCCTTGGTTCTGGTGGTCGACGATTCGCCGACCGTACGCCGCGTTACCCAGCGCCTGCTGGAGCGCGAGGGCTACCGGGTGCAATTGGCCAAGGACGGGTTGGACGCGATGGAATGCCTGGCCGGCGAGGAGCTGCCGGCGCTGGTCTTGTCCGATATTGAGATGCCGCGCATGGACGGCTTCGATCTGGTGCGCAATATGCGCGCCGATCCGCGCTTGGCCGCTTTGCCGGTGGTGATGATCACGTCCAGAATCGCGCAAAAACATCGCGACTACGCCGAACAACTAGGGGTCAACCATTACTTGGGCAAGCCCTATGACGAAGAGTTACTTTTGTCACTGATTGCTGGCTACACTGCGCCAGCAACAGCGGGCGACAAGTCACCGCAGCAATAAGCGGTGAGGGGGCTAGGGCGTTACGGCGCTTCGGCGCTGCTTTTCACCATCGGGGAAGCCCAGAGGAAGTACAAAATAGCTCAAACCCCATTGCTGGGGTGAGTCAAAGCCATGTCCGAAGTCGTTGATCATCTGGCCGAAATGACCGGCTTCCGGGACCGGGACGTCATGGACGTGACCCTGGTGTCCGCGCTACGCGATTTATTGGAGCCGGTGTCGGTGGCGATTTTTCGCTGCGTCGGCATGGGTGACGAGGGTGGTCAGCAGCGCTGGCTGACACGCGCTCGGCTGAGGGCCGACGACGCGGTGGCCACTGCCGACCCGCTGTGGTCCGATCCCGCCGGCCTGCCCCTGGCGCAAGACTATCCGCAGCGCCTCGACTGCATGCACAGCCGTGCGGTGGTGCAGTCCGAACAAGGCGAGCATTTCATCAATCTGTTTCCGATCGCCACCGACCGCGAGGTGGTGGGCGTGTTGGAGCTGATTTCCACCGAACGCATGCCGGCCAAGGCGCAGCGCCTGGTCAGCAGCGTGCTGCGGATTTATCACAACTTCCAGGGCCTGCTCGACTACAGCGAGCGCGACACCTTGACCGGCCTGCTCAACCGCAAGACCTTCGAGGACAGCTTTCTGAAGGCGGTCAGCGAGTTGCCGGCGCGTGCCAGTTTGGCCGGCACCGATGATGGTCGGCGTCACGAAGGCAGCAGCCCGCGCTACTTTATAGGTGTCATTGACATCGACCATTTCAAGCGGGTCAATGACCGCTTCGGCCATTTGATCGGCGATGAGGTCTTGCTGCTGCTGTCGCGGCTGATGCGCAGCAGCTTCCGCTTTCATGACCTGCTCTACCGTTTCGGTGGCGAGGAGTTTGTGGTCTTGATGCGTTGCGAAGACGAGGCAGATGCGGCCCAGGCCTTCGAGCGCCTGCGCCTGAACACCGAGCACTACGCCTTCCCGCAGATTGGGTGCATCACGGTCAGCATCGGTTTCACGCGAGTTCGCAGCGAAGATTCGCCGGCCTCCGCCTTCGAGCGCGCCGACAAGGCGGTCTATCACGCCAAGGACTCGGGCCGCAACCAAGTGCACAGCCATGCCGATCTGGTTGCGGCCGGCAAGATGCGCGAGCAGGCCCAGCTCAGCGCCATGGAGTTGTTCTAGGCCCGCTGCTGTTCCGCCACCAAGGCCGGATTGAGGCGCGGGTCGTTGTACATCTTGAACTGGCGGTAGACCTTGAAATAGGCCCGCCCGGCCAGCGAGTCGGCCAGCAGCTGGTCGTAACAGTCACCCAGATCACTTTGCTGCTGCCGCAGGCGGGCCAAGCGTTCGCTGCAGGCGCTGCGATGGGCGTCATCGACATCCGCGCGCAGGGTTTGCAAGCGCATGGCCTCGATTTTCAGCGCCATGATGGACATGCGGTCCACCATGCTGCCGGCGGTCTCGCTATTGAGCCGCGCGCCGGCAGCTTGCGTTGAACGTGGCGTCGGGCTGGCCAGCGTGGCGGCATCGACCAGGCCCAGCGCGCTGAGCAGCCATTCATCGATGCGCTCGATCGCGTCATTGCGCGCCTGGTTGAAGCGGTCAATCGCGCGCTTGTTGGCGACGATTTCGGCGTCCAGCGCTTGCTGGCGCCGGGCCAGATCTTCCTCGGCCCACAGGCTTGAGTTGTAGAAATGATTGACCCTGGCCCAGCCCAGCACATCGTCGGCCACCGGCGCCGTTGCCTGATGGTCTGCCGGCAGGCCGGTCTGCAGGGCCGCAAGTTGCAGCGCAATAATTTCGTGCGCGGTGGGCAGAGCGCTGCTGGGCGCGGGGCGGGTCTGGGCGGAGGGTGTCATGGGGCTCTCTAGGTACAAAGGCGGTGGCAGAATGCCGCGCAGAGCATAACCGGGAGTGGGCGAGATGGTAGAGCAGCGGGGAGCGCGTCCCTTGATCGTGCGCTTGCGCAATTTTGTCGGTGACGCCGTGCTCGGGCTGCCGGCCCTGCGGCTGTTGGAACGCCATGGCTACCAGTTGCAATTGGTCGGCAAGGGCTGGGCGCCGGATCTGTTCGCCAGCGAGGGCTGGACTGTGCATGTGCGGCCCAAGAAGCTGGGTGACCGGATCAAGCAGTTGCGCCGCCTGCGCGCCGAGGCACGCCGCCTCGACCCCGGCTTTGATCGCCGCTCAAATGCCTTGGTATTTCCAGGTGCGATCTCGGCCGCGCTCGATATGCGTTTGGCCGGCCTGCGCGCCGAAGGCTATGCCGGCGATGGGCGCAGCTGGTTGCTGGCGCGCAGCTACCCCGTCGACACGAACGTGCACAATTTGCGCGGCTACTGGGACCTCAGCTGCGCCTTTCTCGGCATCAAGGCGCTGCCGCCGGCTTCGATTGATTTCAAAATCAGCACGGCCCAGTTCGCGCAGGCCGATGCCTTGCTGCATCAGCATGGCGTCAAGCCGGGCTTTGTCCTGGTGTGCCCGTTTGCCAATGACACCATCGAGTTGGTCGATAAAACCTGGCCGCATTTCCCGGCCTTTGTCGAGCGGCTCGTTGCCAGCGGCCAGCAGGTGCTGATCTGCCCGGGGCCGAACGAGGTCGAGGGCGGGCGCCGCATATACCCGACGGCGCTGCGGCTGGAGGGCGTCGGCCTGGGCGTCTACAACGCCTTGCTGGCCCGCGCCCGGCTGGTGGTCTCCAATGACACCGGCCCGGCCCATATGGCGGCGGCAGTCGGCGCGCCGCTGCTCAGCGTGATCGGGCCGACGCCGCTGGCGCAATGGGCGCCTTGGGGCCCCACGGTCGAGATCATGCAGCGCTATCCCGAGTGGTACAGCGCTGACGAGGTGTTGGCCCGGGTGAACCAACGCCTCGTCTCGGGCTAATGCTTCACCAGATGCGAATACGCTCGTCGCTGGCCTTGTACATCTGATCGCCCGGCTTGGTGCCGAAGGCCTCGTGGAAGCCGTCGTGATTGACGGCGGCGCCGTTGGCGCGGAACTTGGCCGGTGAATGTGGGTCCACCGTCAGTTTCTGCAGCGCGCGCTCGTCGCGCTGTTTGGAGCGCCAGGCCTGTGACCAGCCCATGAAGAAGCGCTGCTCACCCGTGTAGCCATCGATCACCGCCGCCGGTTTGCCGCCGAGCGAACCCAGATAGGCCTTGTACGCAATCTGCAGGCCCGACAGGTCGGCGATGTTCTCGCCCAGCGTCAGCTTGCCGTTCACCGTCTTGCCGGGCAGCGGCTCATACTTTTCGTACTGAGCGACCAGTTGCGCGCCGACCTTTTCGAAGGCCTGGCGGTCGGCATCGCTCCACCAGTTGCGCAGCGCGCCGTCACCGTCGAACTGGCTGCCCTGGTAATCAAAACCATGGCTGATCTCATGCCCGATCACCGCGCCGATGGCACCGTAATTGACCGCATCATCGGCCGCCATATCGAAGAAGGGCGGCTGCAGAATCGCCGCCGGGAAGACGATCTCGTTCAGTGACGGGTTGTAGTAAGCGTTGACGGTTTGCGGTGTCATGCCCCACTCGGCCCGGTCGACCGGCTTACCGACCCGTTTGGCAATGCGCTCCCACTCGAAGCGGCCCGAGCGAGCCCGGTTGCCGAAGGCGTCGCCTTCGCGAACCTCCAGCGCGCTGTAGTCACGCCAGGCATCGGGGTAGCCGATCTTGACCATGTACTTGCCGAGCTTTTCCTGGGCGGCGGCCTTGGTGGCGGGCGTCATCCAGCTCAAACCGTCGATCGAGTCGCCATAGGCCTTCATCAAGTTGCCGACCAGCTCCACCATGCGGGTCTTGTAGACCGGCGGGAAGTGTTGCGCCACATAGACCTGGCCGATCGCCTCGCCCAAGGCGCCGTTGACTTCGGCAATGCCTTTTTGCCAACGCGGCTGTTCTTCCTTGGCGCCGGTCAAGACATTGCCATGGAAGGCAAAGCGGGCCTCGCGGTAGGCCTTGGGCAGCAGCTCGGCGTTCTCGTCCAGTACCCGCAGCTTCAAATAGGCCCTCCAGTCGGCCAAGGGCACTTCGGCGAACATTGTGGCCAGCGCCGTCAGGGTGCTGGGCTGCGAGACGCTCAGGCGGTCCACGCCCTGCAGCTGGGCGGCGTCCATGAAGGTGGCCCAGTCAAAGCCGGGCGCGGCCTTGGCCAGCTCGGCCGGCGTCATCGGGTTATAGGTTTTGACCGGGTTGCGGTTTTCGACCTTGTCCCAATGCGCCTCGGCGATACGCTTCTCCAGGGCCAGCACCCGGCTGGCGACTGCGGCCGGGTCCTTGGTGCCGGAGAGCTTGGCCAGCGTCGTCAAATAGCCGAGATAGGCCTTGCGGGCCTGGCTCAGCTTGTCGTCGTCCTTAAGGTAGTAGTCGCGGTCGGGCATGCCGATGCCGCCTTGCCAGGTCAGCGCGCGGTTGATGCCGGGCTCCTTGAAGTCGGGCATCACCCAGAGTGCCACGGGGGTGTTGAGGCTGCCCTGGGCGTTGCCCAGCCAGCGTGCCAGATCGGCCGGTGTCTTGATCGCGTCAATGCTGGCCAACATGGCTTTGGCGGGCGCCAGGCCGGCCTTGTCGATGGCGGCCACATCGGTGTAGGAGGCGTAGAAAGCGGCAATTTTTTGCTCGACGCTGCGCTTGTCGACCTTGGTGAGCTTGTCTTGGGGCTTGGCCGCCAAGGTTTCGACGATGGCGCGCACGCGTTGGTCGGACAAATCACGCAGCTGGTAAAAGCTGCCGTACTCGGCCTTGTCGGCGGGAATCGCGGTCTTGCTGACCCAGGCGCCATTGGCGGCCAGGAATAAATCATCCTGGGCGCGAACCTGGGCGTCAAAGCCGGCCAAGTCGAGGCCGGAGGTCGGTGCGGCGCTATTAGCCAAGCCGGCCGAAAGCAGCAGGGCGGCCAAGGGCAAAAGTCGGAAGAGTTTCATGCGGGGTAGACCTGGATTTGGAGAGCGGGCAGAGTAGTGGATGGCAGGCCAAATGGCAAGATGACTTTCCGCACCCGGGGGAACACCCGGTGCGCCCAGTCACGCCTGACGGTGCAGGGTCCAAAGGCCTAAGCCACATCCCCCCGCCGCCATTCCGGTGGTGCCCACAGATGCTTCAGCGCCAGCCACCATGAGCCCTGCTCGCGCAATTCGCGCCGCATGTCCTTGAACATCGCCGCCCATTCATGCACATTCAGCCAGACCAAATTATGGGTCGGCACCGGATGTTCCAGCCCGTAGTCGACCGCCTCTTGCTCCGCCACAAAGCTGCCGAACAGCCGATCGAAAATGATCAGCGTGCCGCCGAAGTTACGGTCCATGTAGACGGGGTTGCGGCCATGATGCGCGCGGTGATGCGAGGGCGTGTTGAACAGCCACTCGAACCAGGCCGGCAACTTAGCGACCCACTGCGTGTGCACAAAGAACTGGTAGCCCAGATTCAAGGACAAGGCAAACAAGACCCAATGTGGCTCGAAGCCCAGCCACACCAGCGGCGTGTAGAACAACCAGTTGCCGGCGATCGCATAGAACCAACTCTGGCGCAGCGCGGTGGTGAAGTTCATATGCTCGGAGCCGTGGTGCACCACATGCGCGCACCAGAACCAGCGGATGCGGTGGCTGGCGCGGTGAAAGCCGTAGTACAGCAGCTCCACACCCATGAACAGCGCAAAGAAGGACCAGGGCGTCACTTCAATCGTCCACAGCCGATATTGGTGGACCCACTGCATGGCCGGGATCACCAGGGCGATCACCAGCAGCAGATCGACGAACAGATAGCTGCCGCCGCTGTTCATGCTCATGAAGGTGTCGCGCCAGGTGTAGACACCGGGCGTCTTGCGAAAGCGCCAGGCCTCCAGCGCGATGCTGAGCATGAACAACGGCGACAACAGCAGCAGCGTCAGGTCGCGCGGGTCAACATGCTGGTGAAAAAGTTCGAGCAGGGTTTCCATTTTTAATCGGGCCTCTGGGTCCACAAGCAGCAGCCGATCGTGCAGGGAATTTGCTGACCTGGCTTGACCATACACGCCAAGTCAGCGCGGGGTAAACCACCGGTGAGGCGCGCACCGCCTTGCGGCATCATCAGGCCCCATGACCGAAGCCCGCGTCGCCGCCTCCTATGTGCATCTGCTCTATGAATACCTGAGCGGGCAAGGGCTCGACCCCGTCCCGCTGCTCGGGCCCCTGCCCAGCGGGCATTTTGTGGCCTTGCCTGCTTGGCGAGCCGCTTTGGAGCGGACGCAAGCGCTGGACCCACGCCCGAGCTTAAGCCTGCGCCTGGCCGCCGGCATCAGCGCGCGGCATTTCGGCGTGGTGGGCTTCGCGGCGCTGGCCTGCCCCAATTTGTTCGCGGCGCTGCAAAGGCTGGAGCGCTTTCATCACTCGGTCTACGACGTTAACCCGGCGCAGGTCGAGCTCGGCCCGCAAGGCCTGTGCATTGAATGGGGCACCGCGCGCGGCCGGCCCGGCGCCCTGGTCGACGAAACCGCGCTGGCTTCGCTGGTGCAGCTGACGCGTGACTTCACCGGGCGGCGGCTGACGCCGCTGCAGGTCGATTTCGTCAACCCCAGGCCGGCGGACACGTCGCCCTACGCGAGCTTCTTTGGCTGCCCGGTGCAGTTTGACCAGCCCTCGACCCGACTGCTGCTGGCCACGCCAGACCTGACCCTGCCGCTGCGCAAATTTGACCCCGCCCTGTTGGCCCTGCTGGATGCACAGGCCGAAGCGCTGCTGCAAGCGGTCGGTGCGGTTGCGGCACCCATCGCCGCCTTCCGCCACAGCCTGGTGGCCTTGATACGCGAAGGCCAGACCTCGCTGGCGGCGCTGGCGCAGGCCCACCACCTGAGCCCGCGCAGCCTGCAACGCCGCTTGGCCGAACAGGGTTTGAGCTTTCAAGCGCTGCTGGACGCCACCCGCCGCCAGCTCGCCGAAGCCTATTTGCGGGGCCAGGATCTGGAGCTCAGCGAGATCGCCCTGCTGCTGGGTTTTTCCGAACAAAGCGCCTTCACGCGCGCCTTCGGCCAATGGACGGGCATGGCCCCGGCCCAGTGGCGCAAGCTGCATTCGAAAGGCCAAGCGTGACTCAAATTTCAAGCCGCCTGCCCGCACCGCCGCCCGAAGTTGTGATCGACGGTGCACCGGCGATTGGGCGTTATGCCGGCCGTATCGAGCAAATTGACTGGCAGGGCTTGAGCGGTGCGCATAGTCGCTCAGCGCTGTGGCGGCGCCTGCATCACAAGCGTTGGCACTATGTGGGCCTGGGCAACGAGGCGCTGTTCATCGGCGTGGCCATCGTTGATCTGGGCTGGAGCTGCACCGCCTTCGCCTATGTGTTCGAGCGCCGCAGCAAAACACTGTTGGCCAACTGGCGCCAGGACGGCTTGCCGGGCCTGCAGGGCCGCGTCTCCGATCGGCCGCTGAGCGGCTGCGACAGCTGGTTTCGAGGCCCCGGCGCGCGCTTGAGCCTGCGCCATCAGCCCGGCGACACGCTGAGCCTGAGCGTGCAGACCGCCGGCATCGCTTTGCAAGCCGAGCTGAACTTGGCCGAGGCCGCGCCCATGCTCTTGGCCATCGGCCGGATAGGAAACGGCGGGGTGGCCCATGCCACGCAAAAAAGCCCGGCGCTGCAGGTCAAGGGTCGGCTGGCGCTTGGCGGCCAAGCTTTCTCACTCGACGACGCGATCGCCAGCGTGGACGCCTCCAATGGCCTGTTGGCGCGCAACACCGCTTGGCGCTGGGCCTGTGCGCACAGCGCGGAAGTTGGCTTCAATCTGCAGCACGGCTATTTCGGCGCCAACGAGAACGCGCTGTGGCTGCAGGGGGAATTGATCCCCTTGGCCGCCGCGCGCTTTGCCTTTGACCCCAAGCAGCCCTTGGCGCCTTGGCATGTCAGCACCGAGGACGGCTTGCTGGACCTTCATTTCAGCCCCGAGGGCGCGCGCCGCGAAGAGCGCAATCTGCTGATCGCCGCCAGCCATTACATCCAGCCCATCGGCTGCTTCAAGGGTTGGGTCAAGGCCTCAAGCGGCGCGCCGCCGTATGCCGTCAGCGGCTTGCTCGGTGTGACCGAGGACCACCAATCGCGCTGGTGAAGCCCAGTCAGCCTGTTAACGGTAAAACGCTTCAACCTTGCCCTTGACCTTCATCATCAACGGGTTGCCCTTGCGGTCGCGCGTTTTGGCTGCGCGCACCATCACCCAGCCTTCGCTGATCGAATATTCCTCAACGTCGGAGCGTTCCTTGCCATTCAGGCGGATGCCGATTTCATGCTGGAACACGGCGGCATTGAAATGCGGGCTACGCTCATCCACCGCCAACCGGTCGGGGATGGCGGGCTTCTCGGTGGACTTCTCGGCTGCGGCTGCGACGGTGGTGTTTTCTGGCTGGGCTTCGGTCATGATAATTTTTTGAGTCACTGCTGATTGCGTGGGCGCCGTCAATGGCGGACAGACTGGATTCTCGCGGATAAATACCGTCCACTCCTCGCTCACCGCAGCGTTTTCACCCAGGCTGCGCTTGCCAACGCGGGGCGATACTGCAGGCCACTTGATCTCAAGCCCAGCTCACCCATCTCATGCGCAAACTCCTGCTCCCTTTGTTGCTCGCCGCCAGCTTCACCGCCGGCGCACGTGACAACCCGCTGCTGCAGCCCTCGACGCTGCCGCTCGGCTACCCGCATTTCGACCAAATCCAAGACGCCGATTTCGCGCCGGCGCTGCTGGCCGGCATGGCGCTGCACTGGCGCGAGGTCGACGCCATTTTGCGCAATCCGGCGCCGCCGAGCTTTGAGAACACGATCGAAGCGCTGGAGCGCGCCGGCCGCCTGTTGAGCCGCACACAGAACATGCTGGGCAGCCTCAGCGGCACCGACAACACGCCCGGTCGCCAAGCGCTGCAGCAACGCTTCGCACCCGAAACGGCCGCGCACCGCGACCGCATTGCGCTTGACCCGCGCTTGTTCGCGCGCGTCGACGCGCTGCTGCAGGCCAAACCCAAGCTCGACGCCGAGCAGCAACGCCTGCTGGAGCGCACGCACCGCAATCTGCGCCGCGCCGGTGCCGAGTTGCCCGCCGACAAGCAGCAGCGCCTGCGCGCCATCAACAGCGAACTCGCGCAGATGGGCGCCGAGTTCAATCGACGGGTGCTGGCCGGCGTCAACGCCTCAGCCGTGTTCGTCACCGACCGTGCCATGCTGCAAGGCCTCAGCGATGCCGAAATCGACGCGCTGAAGCAAGCCGATGGGCGCTTTCAAATAGCGCTGCAAAACACCACCGGCCAGCCCTTGCTGCACCGCTTGCAAAACCGCCCCTTGCGTGAGCAGCTCTACAAGGCTTCGATCGCGCGCGGCAGCCAGGGCGACGCCAACGACACCACTGCCTTGGTCAGCCGCTTTGCCGGGCTGCGCGCCGAGCGCGCTGCCTTGCTTGGGTTTGCCACCCACGCCGACTTTGAGCTGCAAGAACAAACCGCCAAAGAGGTCAAGACGGTCAACACCTTGCTGCGCCAGCTGGCGCCTGCAGCGGTCGCGTCGGCGCGCAAGGAGCAAGCGGCCTTGCAGCAGTTGGCCGACGGCGAACAAGCTGCCGCCGGCCAGCCCCGCTTCGCCCTGCAGGCCTGGGACTGGGACTTCTACAGCGAGCGCCTGCGCGCGGTCCAGCATGGCTACGACGGTGAACAGCTGCGCCCCTATCTGGAGCTGCAGACGGTGCTGGAGCGCGGCGTTTTCCATGCCGCCTCCGAGCTGTTTGGGTTGACTTTCAAACGCCGGCACGATCTGCCGGTCTACCACCCCGATGTGCAGGTCTGGGAGGTGTTCGCGCCGAATGGCAAGACACAGGCCTTGCTGCTGCTGGACCTCTACGCTCGACCCAGCAAGCGCGGCGGTGCCTGGGCCAATGGCTATGTGCGCCAGAGCCATTTGTTTGGCGAGAAGCCCGTCGTCGGCAATCATCTGAACGTCCCCAAACCGGCAGCGGGCCAGCCCACGCTGTTGACCTGGGATGAGGCCAACACCTTGTTCCATGAGTTTGGCCACAATCTGCACAGCATGCTGAGCGACATCCGCTACCCCGGCCTGAGCAGCACGCCGCGCGACTATGTCGAGTACCCCTCACAGGTCAATGAGATGTGGCTGAGCTGGCCCTCGGTGTTCAAACATTACGCCCGCCATCATCAGACGGGTGCGCCCATGCCCGAGGCCTTGTTGAAGAAAGTGCTGGGAGCCGGCACCTTCAATCAGGGCTTCGCGACCACCGAGTATCTGGGTGCCACCCTGCTTGATCAGCGCTGGCACCAGCTGAGCACTGCCGACGTGCCCAAGCCCGAGCAAGTGATGGCGTTTGAGGCCCGTGTCTTGCAGCAAGAAGGCTTTGGCCCCGAGCAAACCTTGGTGGCACCGCGCTACCGCACGCCCTATTTCAGCCATATGGTGGGCGGCTATTCGGCCGGCTATTACAGCTATTTGTGGAGTGAGCTGCTGGACGCCACCACGGTCGAGTGGATCGAGAAGAACGGGGGCTTAAGCCGCAAGGTCGGCGAGCAGCTCAAGCGCCATGTTTTCTCGATTGGCGGCAGCAAAGACATCATGGCAGAGTTCGAAACCATGGTCGGCTCGGGGCCGAAGTTGGCGCCTTATTTGAAGCGGCGCGGGCTGAGCTTGAGCCAGTGACAGGCTGAGACAACGAGGGTCTTTTTTTACCGCGCGACCGCGGCGCGTCGTTGGCCGGCGCAGTCGCTCGGGCGGCAGCGAAGCTGACCGCATGAAAATTCGTGCGATAGCTCGGTACCGGCGCGTGTCAAGCTACTTGTCGCTTCAGTCATGCGGCTAAAGGCTGTCTATTTGTGGTCGCGAGGTGTGCTGTGACGACCGAGTCGCGCTCTGGGTTGAGGGTGACCGGACCGACGGGCGTCCAGTCTCGGGTTGGGCCTGACCAACGCGCCGGATTGTTGCTCCGGGCCTCGCCGTAGAGCGCATGACGGGCGGCCAAGATGGCCTCGTCTTGCCCACTGTGGCGCTGCTCCGGCGATACATAGCGGATGCCGCTGTGGCGGTGCTCGACGTTGTACCAATGCACGAAGCTGGCCGCCCAGGCCCGCGCGCCTTCAAGGTCGCCAAAGCCCTTGCTTGGATACTCGGGCCGGTATTTGGCGGTACGAAACACGGACTCCGCGAAGGCGTTGTCGTCGCTCACTCGGGGCCGCGAATAGGAAGGTTTGACGCCCAGCCAATTGAGCATCGCCAGCACGGTGGTGGCTTTCAGCGTGGCACCGTTGTCGCCGTGCAGCACCGGCTTGTGTGGCAGCACGGCGATGCTTTCGTTCAGCGCCGTGCGGTGCACCAGTTGCGCCGCGTGGTTTGAATCGTCGCTGTCGTGAACCTCCCAGCCGACGATCTTGCGACTGAATAAATCCAGGATCAGATACAGATGGAACCACCGCCCCACCACGGCGGTGGGCAAGTAGGTCATGTCCCAGCACCAGACCTGGCGCGGTGCCGTGGCGATGTGGGTGGTCGGCCGCCGTGTGGCCTTGGGTGCCTTGGCGTGGCCGCGGTGCGCCGTCTGCCCATGCGCACGCAGCACGCGGCTAAAGGTCGATTCGCTGGCGATGTACACGCCCTCGTCGGCCAGCATGGGTACGATGCGCGCCGGCGGCACGGCCGCAAAGCGAGCTTCGTTGGCCACGTTGAGCACACGCTCGCGCTCGACCTCGCTCAACGCATGCGCGGGCACTGGGCGTACTGCCGCAGGCCGGCCATCACCCGCCACCAGCCCCTTGCCGGCTTGCCAGCGCTGCAGCGTGCGCACCGTCAGGCCAGCGGTCTTGCAGGCCAAACGCAAGCTCGCTCCGGCCTTGTTGGCCACTTCGATATCGCGGGTCAAGGTCAGGCGATCTTCGAGAACGATCATTCGTCCTCTCCCTGGTTGAAGATCGCCCCGACTTTTTTTGACAGCACCAACAAGGCAGCACATTCGGCCAGGGCGCGATCTTTGCGGAGCAACTCGCGCTCCAACTCCTTGATGCGCAACCTGTCCTGCTTGGCCTGCTGCGGACTGGCGCGGGCATCTTGTGGTGCGGCCAAGGACTTCACTGCACTCTCTCGCCATGCGAGCAGATCCTTCGGGAAGATGCCCTTGGTGCGGCACCAACCGTTCTTGCTGGTTTCGTCCATCGCGGCCGTGGTCAGCACCGCGTCAAGCCGCGCCGCACCCGACCAACTCTGTTCGGCCGCCGGCAACAACAAAGACTCGTCTCGCCAGCGCTCCAGCGTTGCCACGCCAATGCAGGCATCACGCGCGACGACTTCCACTGCTTCGTTCAGCGGCGACAGCAGCCGTGCAACGTATTTGTTCTTGAATGATTTTCCGTATCGAGCCAAGTCGTTCTCTCATCACTGCCCCCTGTTTGTCGGTTTGTATAGGGGCGACATGTATTCTGACGCGGGGGG
>NZ_JANNMI010000478.1:0-2023 GCF_031397715.1 Roseateles sp. | reverse complement strand
TTGACGGTGATCTTCTGCCCACCCTCGGGCACCTTGATGTGTTGGTACATGTGTTTCGTCTCCGCAGAGGTGGTTGGAAAAGCTGAATTTGGATTTTATGTCAGCAATGCTTGCTTGAAGCTGATGAGCTGGCCCGCCGCGTAAGTGCAGCGGCCTCTAAGTCCATACTTTCGAGACGGCGATGCGTAGTCAACGGCAAAATTCGACGATTTGAAGCCAGACGCCGTGACCCAAGGCCCAGGCCGATGCAGCCGCCAAGCCGAGCCCACTGAGCCGCACCGCCAGGCGCATACCGACATCACCGCCGCCGGCCTGCCCGCGCAACTTGACCCACAGCAGCGGCCCCAGCACCAGCCCAAGACCAGAGGCCATCGCGAACACGGCCATCACCGCCGCGCCTTGAGCCGGCCCTGACGCCAGGGCCGCGACCAGCAAGGCCGACTGCAACAACCCGCAAGGCCACGCCGCCCAGGCCAGGCCTATCAGTCCGGCGCGCGCCGGCCGGCCAATCACCGTGCCTCCGCCCTTCAAGCCCCCAGCAGGCATCATCACTTCCGGCGCAATACTGCGGGACAGCTTTTGCCCGACACCTTCCAACCAAGCCGGTTGCCGCCCTCGCCACAACAAGGCCACGCCGAGCAAGAAGGCCGCCACATGCAAGAGCACCCAGACGGGACGCAGCAAGGCCGACGCCTGACCCCATTCAGCCAACAAGCCAACACTGGCAGCGGCCAAGGCGCCGGCCACGGCGTAGCTGAGCAGCCGCCCGATTTGAAAGCTCAAGATGGCTGCGCGCGAAGCACCATTTGCGCCAATGGCGCCGGTGCTGGCGGCCCCGCACATGGCAAGGCAATGGGGAGTGCCGGCCAAGCCCATCAACAGAGCCGAGCCGGCGAGGGCAAGATCAAGCATCAGATGATTCTAGAGAATCGCTCGCGGTTGCGGTCGGCTTGCAGATAGCGGTCAAACACCATCGCCACCGCGCGCACAAAGTACCAGCCCATCGCGGTGACCTGAACCGCGCCCGGCTCCAGCGCCACGAGGCCTTGCTCGGCCAACTCGGCCATGCGCGCCAACTCGGGCTTGAAATAGGCCTGCATATCAACCAGGTGAGCCAACTCGATCGATTCAAACTCCAGCCTGCCCTGGCACATCAAGGCCATGATGACGGCGCGGCGCACGATGTCGTCCCGGCTCAGCGCCAGACCGCGCACGATGGGCAATTGCCCTTGGCGCAGCGCGTCGTAATACTCATCCAGCGTCTTCGCGTTTTGGCTGTAGCAAGCGCCCACGCGACCGATCGCCGACACACCAAGCGCCACCAAATCACAGTCGGGCTGGGTGCTGTAGCCCTGGAAGTTGCGGTGCAAACGCCCTTGCCGCTTGGCCACGGCCAAGGAGTCAGTGGCCAGGGCAAAGTGATCCATGCCGATATAGCTGTAACCATGGTTTTGGAAGCCGGCAATCGCGCCGGCCAGCATGGCAACCTTGTCACCAGCCCCCGGCAACTGCTCCGTCACGATGCGCCGCTGCGGCTTGAAGCGCTGCGGCAGATGGGCGTAGCCATAGAGCGCGATGCGGTCAGGCTTCAATGCACCGACCTGGGCTATCGTGCGTGCAAACGAGGCCGGCGTCTGTAGCGGCAGTCCGTAGATCAGATCAACATTGGTGGACTCGAAGCCGAGGTCGCGCGAAGCCATCATCAAGGCCTCAACGCTCTCGAAACTCTGCTCCCGGTGGACGGCCTTTTGCACCGCCGCGTCAAAGTCCTGCACGCCAAAACTCAGCCGGTTGAAGCCCAACTCACGCAGATGTTTGAGCCTATCGTTGGTGACGGTGCGCGGATCGACTTCAATCGACACCTCGGCGCCGGGCGCCAGGCGAAAGCGCTCGCGCAAGGCCAGCATCAACTGGCTCAGCTCGGCGTCGCTTAAAAAGGTCGGCGAGCCACCGCCCAGATGAAGCTGAGAGACGGCCGAACCGCGACCCAGATGTGCCAGCGTCAGGTCCATCTCGACCACCA
>NZ_JANNMI010000470.1:0-9801 GCF_031397715.1 Roseateles sp. | reverse complement strand
CCGTCAGCGCCGGCACGCTGGTGCTGCCGACCATGTCGGGCGTGCACAGCGGCAACTGGCAGATCAATGCAGGCAGCGTGCTCGACATCGCTGGCGGCACGCCGACCCTAACGGGAATCCTGGGCGGCAACGGTACCCTGCTTATCAGCGGGGGCACGGTGACCGTGGAGGGCTTCGGCCGCAACGTTCCCACGCTGTTGGACGGCGGCACGTTGGCCGGCAGCCACCAGGTGTTCGATGGGCCCCTCACCTGGCGAACGGGCATGCTGGCGGGCAGCGGGGCAACGTTGTTCACCGGCCAGGTGACGCTCGAAGGCAGCGCGGCCAAGATCATAGGAGCGGGCCGCGACCTCACGAGCTCCGGACAGACCACTTGGTCCGGCGGCGCCTTGACCATAGGCCAAGGCGGTGCGCTGCCGACCACCTTCATCAACAACGGCGAGTTCCGCGACATCGATGGCGGTTCCCGCACGCTCAATGGGCTCGGCTTCGGGCTGTCGACCTTCGTCAATGCCGACAGCTACGTCAAGACCGGCGCGGGCCGAACGCTGGTGTCCAGCCTGCTATTTGACAATCAGGGCAGCCTCGACGTTAGCGCCGGCTTGATGCAGTTCACTGCGGGGCTGAGCAACTCCGGACTGATCCACACGGCGGCCGGCGCCGGCGTACTCGTCACTGCGGGAGTGCCGCTTGAGAACACCGGCACGCTGGCCGGCGACGGCGCCATCGATGCCGTGATGTCCATCATCAACCGGGGGCTGATCAGCCCGGGCAGTGCTATCGGCACGCTGACGGCAGGCAGCGTCACACTCGCTCCCGAGGGCACGCTGAAGATCGAACTCGGTGACGCGGGCGGCCATGACCTGCTGAAGCTGACCGGGACGGTGCTGCTCGGCGGCACGCTGGAGCTCTGGAACGCCGGCTACGCACCCCAGGTTGGCGACAGCTTTGAAGTGCTGCAGTTCGGCAGCCGGTCGGGGACGTCCAGCTTCGACGCCGTCCGGCTCAACGGCTTCGGCCAGGGGTTGGAGTTCGACGTAATCTACGGCGCCGGGGACGTCCGGTTGGTCGTGACGGCGGTGCCGGAACCGGGAGTTGCCGCGCTGTGGCTAGCTGGTCTTTGCGTGCTTGGCGGGCTGGCCAGGCGAGGTGGGCAAGCCAATGGCGGCGCTCAAAATTTCGGAATTTAATGAATTCGAACCTGTACACGCATTGATGAGACATAATTTCGGAATTCAAGTAATAAACCTTCCAGGCATCGGTCTATGGCCGAAATCCATGGAATTCCGAAATGACTTCCAAACCCTTCGCCCCGCCCGAGCTCCTGCGCGTCATCGACCCCGGCGCCCTTGGCCCGGCCGTCCGAGCGCGTCGCCGAGCGCAGTCGCTGCGCATTGACGATGCGGCCTCGTTGAGCGGCGTCTCCGTCGACCTGCTCTCCCGCCTCGAAAACGGCAAGGGCTCCGTGCGACTGGACAAGCTGCTGGCGGTGCTGGACAGCCTGGGGCTCGCCCTCGTGCTCGGGCCCAAGGACCATCCATTGATGCAGTCCGCCGCGCGTCCCGGCACTGACCGTCCGGCGCAGCCATGAACAGTGCTACCGACGCCGCGCACGCGCTCATCCTCTGGGCCGATGACAGCAAGGTGGCCACGCTCAGCGTTGATGCGCTGAACGACCGCTGGTCGCTGGACTACGACGCGGACTGGGTCGCGGCGCCGGGGGCGTTTCCCCTCTCGCCCGCGCTGCCCTTCCAGCCCTCGGCCGAAGGCTATGCCGCCGGCGCCGTGAAGCGCTTCGTCGAGAACCTGCTGCCCGAAGGTCGCGCGCTCGACATCGCCGCCACGACCTACCGCGTATCGAAGTCCAACATCTACGCACTCATCAGTGCGCTGGGGACCGAGACCACGGGGGCATTTCGCTTCTGGCGCTCGGATGAAGTGCCGCCCGCTATCGTCACCAATGTCGCCCATGCCGCCAATGCCCCAATCCCGCCGCGTGAAGTGACCCGAGAGGAACTGGACCAGCGCATCGCCGCGCGCGACGAGATGCCCTTGGCGATCTGGGATGGCAAGGTCCGCATGTCGATTGCGGGCGTGCAGGACAAATTGATGGTCTACCTGGACCGCCCGCTGGGCGACGGCGGGCGCCTGTTCCTGGTCGAGCCGCCATTGGCCTCGACGCACATCCTCAAGCCCGACCCGGCGCGTCAGCTAACGCCCCATCTGGTCGTCAACGAACATTTCTGCATGTCCTTGGCCAGTCGCATGAAGTTGCCCGTCGCGGAGGTCAGCATCTACAGGACGCCGAAGCCGGTGCTGGTGGTCGGTCGCTTCGACCGCGCCGTCGCTAGCAACACCGACGGGCCTACGGTGCAGCGCCTGCACATCATCGACGCTGCCCAAGCCTCGGACCTGCCCGAGAGCTACAAGTACGAGCGCAATTTGGGCAGCGGCGAGCATGTCCGCCATATCCGGGAGGGCGTGAGCTTCGAAATACTGTTCGCCCGCGTCGAGCAGACGGTCAACAAGGCCGTAGCGCGCATGACCTTGCTGAGGTGGGCCTTGTTCCAGTTCCTGATTGGCAACTCCGACGCACACGGCAAGAACTTCTCATTCTTCGTGCGCCGCGAGGGGCTAGATCCGGCGCCTTGGTACGACCTGGTCAGTGTGCTGCAGTACCCGGGCGTAGACCACGAGTTGGCCATGGCCTGGGGCGATGCCTTCTCGCTGGACGAGGTTGGCGCGTTTCAGTTGGCCGACTTTGCGCAGCGCTGCGGGATCGACAGAAACCTGCTCAAACGCGAGGCCGCGCGGCTGGCCAAGCTGGCGGTAGAACACGCGCCGGCACAGGCCCTGGCGGACGACTACATCGACGACGGTGAGCGCCTCTTCGCGGCCCAACTGCGTGATTTCGTGCTGGGCCAGGCCGCCCGGCTGACCCAGCTCGCCGGCGAGGCGGCCAAGATAAAACCTGAGTTTCTGTGACGCCCTGGCGCTTGCCTAAGAGCATCCCAGGTCCCGGGCGGCACCCGGCGCTCGCGGAGAAACGATGGAGTTGCGTGGTGCATAAGTTTTGAACAGAAGGACGCGAAGTTCACGAAGAATGTGAAGGGGACTGGATTTCCGTGTTCCTTCGCGATCTTTGGGGCCTTCTGTTCAGGTTTGATCGGACTCGTCGGCGCTGGCCCGGTGTTTTGTTTCTCATGAGTGCTGCGAAGCCTGCCCTGGTCGCCCAGCGCGGCTCGCAGCCCAAGGCCGCACCCTAACAAACACTGCATGCCCTAGGGTGTCTTGAATCAAACCCCCTTTGAAACCGCCCGCGATTTAGGGATCAGATACTGGCTCAAATGCACCTCGCACCTCGGGGGTCAAGCCTTGAATGTGCAGGCAAGACCTGACATTCACGGCACAAGTTTGCGAGTTGCATGGGCGAGGCGCGCAGAATTTGCCGGGCGTCGCGCAGCGACCTCAAGAACTAGCGTCGCGCCCCTTGTCTGAACGGAGCGTAGCGCAGTGAGTTGGGCGCGGCCCGGTAAATTCGATGCACTGAGCCTGGGCCGAAGGCAAGCCAAGTGGCTTGCCTGCCGCCTGGCGAAGGACAAGGCGCTTGCACGCGCCTTGTCACGAAGCGGACCCGCAGGGCCATGCGGCAGGGGCGGTTTGGTGTTCGCATAACTTCGCTGTGCGAAGTGAGCGAACCCCCTCTTCGAGAACTTTGCCTTCTTTCTTGTACGCACAAGAAAGAAGGTCGCCCGCCGGGGCCGAGACGGCACCGAGCAAGCAACGCTTGCGACGGCCGACAAGGGCCCAGCCGTTTGCATGCGGCTGGGCGAACACCCGGCACGGTGCTGGAAGAGCACAAGAACTGCAGCAAACCAGCCCCATCACGATCTAAAAGCGCGAGCACTATGCCTCGCGCCCTAACCCCTCACCCACACTGCCCCACATACCCACAGGCGGTACAAAAATCGCACCCATCCTTGTGAATCATCGTGCTGTTGCCACACTCCGGGCAAGGCCTCCCAGCCATCGCCTGCACCGTCTCGCCGACATGGACCTTGGCAATCGGCGCCTGCAACAAGCCCATCTCGACCAACGGCAAACCCTGCTCATCCAGCACCCCTAACATCGCATAGCGATGGATGATGAGCCGCGCCACATAGGCCACGGTCGAGGGCCAAATTTGCTGGCGACGCTCGCCGGTCAGCGTCGGCACCGGCGCCATGAAGTGACCGAGCGGCTCGCCCACATTCAGCAATTTGCGCAGCTTCATGCCTATCCAGGCCGGATCCATCACCCGCATGTCCAGGCTGAGCAGGCGCGCCATGCCGTCCAGTGCCTTCGGGTAATTGCCGGAGAAGCCCATCGCACACGGACGGGTCACAAAACCACCGTCCGGCGTCGGCAGGCTGACCTCTTTCAGCGTCAGCGTGAATTGCTCGTTAGTGGCCGGGTTGTCGACGTCAACCGCCCAGGCCAGCGTGCCCATGGTGCTGGTGCGTGGCTCCTCGCGGCTGAACATCGCGTCGATCACCGGCGTCGCGCCGCCGTCTTGCAAGGCACCCAACTGCTCGCAGCGCCAGCGGATCACCGCCGCCGTGGCCGCCACCACACCGGGGAACAGCCGCGACTCGCCGTTGGGCGGGATCGGCATCTCAAACGCGCGCTCCTCGGCCACCGTGGCCAGCGCGTCCAGCTTCAGGCGCAGCCAGGCAGCGTCATTGCTGCGCAAATCCATCGACAAGGTCTTGGCCACCGCCGCCAGGCCGCGCGGCTGCTCGGCACCATTGACCCAGACCTCGAACGGCAGGTTCTTGCCGAACAGACCGGCGTCGGGCCCTTCCGCCGGCAGCTCGCCGACGAAGAGCGCGAAGTCGCCGTGCGGGTGCCGAATCATGTAGCTCCAGGCCGGGTTGCCGCCGGGCAGCTCGGGCCGGCTCGGCCAGCGCAGCGAGGCCAGCACGGCGTTCGGTAGCCTGGCTACCAACATGCGCTGGTTGCTGCCATCGGCCAACACCGGCTTTAGCGCCTCGGGCTCCTTGACGGCGGTCGGCTCCACGCTCAGCACCGAGCCCAAAATGCTATTGGGTCTGTACGTGGCCAGGCCCTTCAACCCGGCCTTCCAGGCGTCGGTATAGAGGTCCTGGAAGTCGGCGTAGGGGTAGTCGGCCGGCACATTGACGGTCTTGGAGATCGAGGTGTCGACAAAGGGCGCCACCGCCGCGACCATGGCCGCATGATCGGCCGCGCTCAACTCCAGCGCGGTCACGAACGCGTCGGTCAACGGCGCATCTTTGCCGAACATATGGCGGTACAAACGCCAGGCATGGTCCTCGACCGCGTACTCCTTGAACGAGCCATCGGCCATGCGCTTCTTGCGCGTGTAGCTCCAGCTGAAGGCCGGCTCGATACCGTTCGAGGCGTTGTCGGCAAAGGCCAGGCTGATGGTGCCGGTCGGTGCGATCGAGAGCAGGTGGGAATTGCGCAGGCCCTGCGTGCGGATCTTGTCCTTCAGGCCATTCGGCAGGCGCGAGGCGAAATTGCCGCCGGACAAATACAGATCGGCATTGAAGAGAGGAAACGCGCCGCGCTCGACCGCCAGATCGGCCGAGGCCTCATAAGCGGCATTGCGCATCAGCTCGCTCAAGCGCCGCGCCACATCGCGCGCGGCCTCGCTGTCGTAGCGCTGGTTCAGCATCACGAGGGTGTCGCCTAAGCCGGTGAAGCCTAAGCCCACTCGGCGCTTGTTGGCCGCTTCCTGCTGCTGCGCCGGCAACGGCCAGGGCGTTACGTCCAGCACGTTGTCCAACATGCGGGTAGCGACCCGGCAGACTTCGGCATAACCCTCTTCATCGAAGCTGGCGTTTGGGCCAAACGGGTCGCGCACAAAGCAGGTCAGGTTGACCGAGCCGAGGCAGCAGCAGCCATAAGGCGGCAGCGGCTGTTCGGCGCATGGATTCGTCGCCGCGATCGACTCGCAGTAGTGGAGGTTGTTATCGACATTGATGCGGTCCAAAAAGAGCACGCCGGGTTCGGCGTGGTCATAGGTGCTGCGCATCACCTGGTCCCACAGCTCGCGGGCCTTGAGCTTGCGGTAGACCCACAGCCCGTCGCCGCGCTGGTAGGCGCCGGCCGCGCGCTGCTGCTTGCCCGGCTCGGCCTTGTGGGTCAGCTCAATTTCGCCGTCAGCTTCGACCGCCTGCATGAAGACGTCGGTGACGCCGACCGAGATATTGAAGTTCTTCAGGTCGCCCTTGTCCTTGGCGCGGATGAATTCTTCGACGTCGGGGTGGTCGCAGCGCAGCACACCCATCTGCGCGCCACGCCGGCTGCCGGCGCTTTCGACCGTCTCGCAGCTGCGGTCGAACACCCGCATATAGCTGACCGGGCCGGAGGCGCTGCTCTGGGTCGAGCCGACCCAGGCGCCATAGGGGCGGATGCGCGAGAAGTCATAGCCGACGCCGCCGCCGCGCCGCATCGTCTCGGCCGCCTCGGTCAGCGCGGTGTAAATGCCGGGATGGCCGTCCTCGCTGGACGCGATCGAGTCACCGACCGGCTGCACAAAGCAGTTGATCAAGGTGGCGGACAGCTCGGTGCCGGCGGCCGAATTGATGCGCCCGGCGGCGATGAAGCCGCGCCGCTGCGCATCCAGGAAGCGTGCCTCCCACTCGGCGCGCACCTCGGGCGCCTCGGCCTGCGCCAAGGCACGGGCCACGCGCTGGCGCAGCTCGTCCAGGGTTTGCTCATCGCCCTTGGCGTATTTCTCCAGCAAGACCTCGGCGCTGATGTCTTGCGCCGGCAAGGCGGCGGCTGGCGCCAGTACGGCGCGGAAAACGGGCGCGCCGAAGATGTCGCCTTGGGCGGCTGCGGGTGGGTTCTGGGTGGGGCTTTGGGTGGTGCTACGGGTGGGATTGAGCGAGCTCATGCAGGTCTCCGGGACGGCGGGATCAAATTCGGTGCGCGATGGTGCAGGCATCTTAGCGAGAGGGGCTTGACCCTGATCATGGGCTCGCCACCGAAGCTATTCAATCGCGTCCCGTGAGGGCGGCAAAAATCATCAATTGTGAGTGATCACTGCTGAAACAAACCTAGTGAATGCTAGTCGGCACCAACATCACACCGCTTCGCGAGGGTTGAAAAATTCACCGCCGAAAATTTCAGCGCTCAGCCAGCCCGAGTGCCGCCAGCAATTCGCCCGGCGTGTAAAAAGGCCGCCGGCCCGGCACCCAGGCTTTCACCAAAGCCGCCATGCGGGCGTTCAACGGCGCGCTGCGCCCGTGCGACTGCGCCAAGCGAATCACCGCGCCGCACAGCGCGTCAATCTCGGTCGGCCGGCTTAAGGCTAGGTCATCGGCCATGCTGGAGCGGGCCTTGGCGTCGATCTTGAGCAGGCGGGCGGCGAGCAGGCGGAACAGCGGCGTCGGCAGGCGCAGCAGGCTGATCAGCCGGCGTGGCGGCAGCGGCGTCATCGCGGCAACCTCGATGCCGGCTGCGCCCAAAACGTCCAAGGCCTCGCTTTGCAAGGCCGCAAAACAGCGCCGGTAGTCCCGTTGCAACAACTGAGCGCGCAGTGGCAGACCCGACATCGCATTGACCGGGTTGTTCAAATTGAGTAGCAACTTGCCCCATTGCACCGCGCGCATGTCCTCGTACAGGCGCAGGTCCATTCCTTGGCGCTTGAAGGCCAACCGCAATGCCGCCAAGGCGGGCTCGATCGGCCGGCCCTGCATCGCCAAAGCACCCATGGTGCCGCGGTGAAACTGGCCCGGCGCCAGCTCGGCAACGTTGAACGGCGTCATGCCGGCGCGCCAGTCAAGCGCCGGCGCCGCAGCACTGGCACGCTCGGCATTGCCGACACCGTTCTGCATTGAAATGACCAGGCTGCCGGCCGGCAAGGCCGCTTGCAATTGCTGCGCCGCTTCGGCCGTGGCGCCACTCTTGACGCAAAGCAGGGTCACATCGGGCCTGAGATCGGCGGGCAGATCGTCATGCAGCCGCAGCGCGGACGCGGGCAAATGGTGGCGGCCGCCGTCCAAATCGCTGACCGTCAGCCCCTGCGCACGCAGATCGACCAAGACCCGCGGCCGGCCGACAAAGTCGACCTTCAGACCCGCGGCGGCCAAGCTGCCACCCAAATAGCAACCGACCGAGCCGGCGCCCATGATCAACACCGACGCAACCGGTGCCGGCTGCGGCGCTTCACTCATGTCAGCGGGTGAGCCAGGTCGCGCAGATGGGTTGGCCCGACACGGCGCTCGATCTCGCCCAACATATCCCGCCCCCAGCCGAGCGCGAACATCGCCTCGCCGACGACAAACATCGGCCCTACAAGCAAGCCCACCAAGTCATCGACAAAGGCCGGCTTCTTGCCTTCGTAGTAATGGCCGACGAACTGGATGACCCAACCGGCCACAAAGGCGCCGATGCCCCAACTCAACCAAGCCCCCACGCTGCCGGCGGCGAGCGGCTCGGCCGCCGCCATCAACAAGGCATTGACGGCGCTGACGGCCAAGCCCAGGACCAGATTCCCACGGGTCAGATACCAGGCCGTGCTGGCGCCCCAGAGCAGCCAGGCGGCGGTCAATTGCACGCCGCCCAGGTTGAGCTCGGCGCGCGCCAGCAAGATCCCGATCGCAAACACGATCAGGGGAATGCCGACGAAATGGGTGGCGATATTGCGGCGGTCGCGGTGGTAGCTGGCGTATTGCGCCATCAAATCAAGCGCGGGGCGGAAGGGGCTGGCGGCCATGGGTGTCTCCTGTACTCGACTGTGGCATTGCTACCCCATGCTAAATCAGCGGGGCAGCGCTGGACTGTCAAAATCAACGCTCATTTTGTGGCTGTTTGCTAAAAATATATGAACCTGACCCCATTTTCGAGAATCTTGATGCTGGCCGTGCTGCTGCTCGGCGGCTGCGCGGCAACACCCGAGGCGGCCGCGCCGCTGGTCGCGCAAGCGCCTGGGGCCGTTTGGAAGGAGGACTTTGCCGAGCTGCGCCAAGGTTCGGACGCTGCGGCGCTGTTGCAGATCGACGCCGCCGCCTCGACGCTCAGCATCCATGTGTTCCGCGCCGGGCGGGCGGCCCGGCTGGGACACAACCATGTGCTGAACGCGCCCAAGCTGACGGGCTTTGTGATGCTGCCGGCCGGCGATACAGACCTGGGCGCGGCCGGCTTCGAGCTGTCGCTGCGCCTGGACGAGTTGCAGCTCGACACGACAGCAGCCCGCTCCGCCTTGGGCGCCGGCTGGGCCTCGGCCATATCGCCCGAGATGGTGGCCGCAACGCGCGCCAATATGCTGGGCGAGGCCGGCCTGCAGGCCGCCAGCTACCCGTTGGTGAGAATTCGCTCGTTGCGGATGGCCGGCGCCACCCCCAAACTGGCCGCGCTGATCGAAATCGAGCTGCATGGTCAGCGCCGCCAGCAATGGATCGCCTTGAATGTCAATACCAGTGCAGACGCCGAGAAAGAGCAGGTGCGCGCACGCGGTGCGCTGGTGCTGCGCCAAAGCGATTACGGCCTGACGCCGTTCTCGGTCGCCGGCGGCCTGCTGGCGGTGCAGGACGAGTTAACTATCGAGTTCGATCTGTTGGCAAGGCGCTGGTAGAGCGCTGGTAAAGCACTGAACCCGGCCCTGCCACCATCCCTCGGTCAGCACATGCTCGGTGAAGGCGCCGGCTGAATAGTCGGCGATAACGCGCCGCCAGAATAGCTGCGCCGCCGCGTTATCGGCCATCTGCCCGACTTCCCACTGCCCCGGCAAGGCCGCGAACACGGCCCGCGCCAAGCGGCCGCCCAAGC
>NZ_JANNMI010000292.1:0-7324 GCF_031397715.1 Roseateles sp. | reverse complement strand
CAGAGCGGCTTTTTCCACCGCTTTGCCTGCACCGTGCATTCGCCGGTCGGCCGCGACCCGGCCGACTACGGCATTACGCTGCGGCCGCTGCCGCCGGTCAGTTTCGCCAAGAATGATGTCGGCTTCATCGACCCGAGCGGGGTCGACCATGACCGCCTCGGCATCGGGCTGAAGAAGGCGATCTACAACTATATGCACGGCATTGGGCTGGACGAAGACGTGCGGACCTGGTTCCCCTTCAAAGTGCCGAAGACCACGGTGGCCCGCAACCGCATTGCGCGCGCCCTGAGCGCTTCGGGTCAAGGCTGAAAGCGCAGCGCCTGTTGGGCGACAAATCCGTCGAAGCCTTTGAGCAAGTCATCAAAGGCCGCTGATGGCCCTTCCAACTGCTGCAGGGCCAAGACGCTGGCCTCCAGGGTCGAGAGCTGATGCCCGAGATGGGCCTTGCGGACGGTATAGCGCGAGGGCGGTGGGTCCAGCAGCGCCAAGCGCGGCAAACTTAGCAGCAAGGGGTTGAGCAGCAGCATCTTGCGACTCTTGCGCCAAGTCGCATCAAGCACCACCAAGCGGCCGCAAGCCGGCGCGGCCATCAGGCCTGCGCTGATGCGCGGACGATCTTCGGGGTAGAGCAGCCAAGTTGAACCGGTCTGAGTGGTTGCCAAGGCCTGCGCCAGCGCTTGCGCATCGAAGCTTTCACCGACCCAGATGCGGCAGTGTTGCAGCGACAGCCGCAACAGCGTGGCCGTGCCCTTGGCATGATCCTGCTCCAGGGGATGCTGCAGCAGCAGCAACTCAACCCGGTTAGCGACCGGCCTGACCCATTGGCAGATGCAGGCCTTGACGGGCCTCTGGCAAGTCAAGCATAGGGCGCGTGGCGACCCAGCCAGGCTCGGTGCTGGCGGCACTGGCGACGCTAGATTTTTTGGATGATTTTTTACGGCGTCGCGCATAGGAGCTGTTGATGGTACGGCTGCGAGCCTGGCCACCACCGAGTTTGCGATATTGCTTGGCGGCCAAAACGCCGGCCAAGCCCAGCCCAAGCAGCAGCGCGATGGTGTTGAGCAGGCCCCACAGCGGCGGCTGTGTGGCCGAGAACAGCATGACGCGGAACGATTGCTCGTCGACCGCCTCGATGTCGGACCACTGGAACACACCGATCAGCAGCCAGACAAACCAGGCCAGGCCCAGGCCGGCCAAGCACCAGGCTGTGGTCGGGCGCCGACCCAGTTTTGGCGAGCGAACGGTGAAATAGCCCCAAACCAGGGCGATGCCGAAGAGCAGCAAGGCAATCGCGCCGGCCTCGGCCAGCAGCGTGCCGAAACTGCCGCGACTGAAGAGGGTGTGGGGGAATATATCGGCCGGCAAGTTGATGTCGGCCAGCAACCAGGCCAATGCCCAGCAAACACCGTACATGAGCAGGCCTGAACCTAGCGATGTCAAACCTCTTGAATCTCTTCTTCTCATCGCCGCTCCTCCCGTATCCAGCATCCTAGCTGCTATTTTCGCGACGACTTCGGTTCGAGGAGGAGTGTTGACGCCATTGATTCTGCGGGGCGACGCTGAAACTTCATCAACTTGACACCGCCAACGCCGCCAGCCGCGCCTCGATGTCCTTCATCATCTGTTTATAGGCGGGTGCTTCGGTGCCGCCGTAGCGGCGCAGGAATTCCAGCTCGCTCAAAAACTCGGGCAGGTCGGAGACATCGGGCATGAAGGCCGATTCGGGCAGGCCGCGGCTGACCAGCGCCTGCAGCTTCTCCGGCGCCTGCTCGGACAGCAGGCCAAAACGAGCGCCGGCGCGGTCGGCGGCGACGTCATTGAAGCTGAAACCACTGCCGCCGCGGGTGTCGGACAACTCTTTGTAGACGCCGATGGCGTCGGCCAAGGGCCCGCCGCCCTCAACCGCCAGCGCCGCCGAGACCAGGAAGTGCATGGCGAAATCGTCGCGCCCGTTCAGCGTCACCTGCAGCGGCGCCGGTTTCGGCCAGGCCTGCGCCGCCGGCATCACCCGCGCCCAACTCTCGCCGGTGGCATAGAGCGCCAGCGTCAGGATGGCGGCGCGGTTCTCCGCCGCCGCCTGTGTGCTTAAGCCCGCACTGCGCTGCTGGGCCAGCGTGAACATAGTCGGCAGCAGCGTCGCCAGCGAGACCGGCTGACCCGGCGGCAGCGTCAGCACCCAGGCCGCCAGATGCTCCTGGTAGGCATAGGCGCGTTGCTGTTCACCGGCCGGCCACAGCGAGGACATCACCTTGGCCATGCTGTCCTTGTGCCAGCGGTACTTGACATGCAGCAGCTCGGCGCCGAAGCCGACGCGCTCGATCATGTCGTCGGCCAGTTGCAGATCGAACGCCGCCGGCAGCCGCTGCAAGGCCTGGCGCGCACCCCAGTTGGCGAGCCAGGCGGGCAGCGGCAGCCGGCCAAGCGTCAAGCGGCTGAACGTCGGCAGGCCGGACGTCGCCTGCAGCTCGGCATCGATATTTAGCCAGGCGCCCAGTCTGGGCAGCGGCACGCTGGCCTGCAGCAAGGCCAGATCGGGACGCAGCTGCACCCGCGCCGCCGCCTGGCCATAGAGCTTGGCGGCTTGGCCCAGCATCAGGTTCAGCTCCTGCTCGCGCACATTCAGCACGCGTTGGGCGCCGGTTTCCAGCCGGCGCGGGTCATTGCGGCGCAGGAAATTCTTGGCCTCTTTGATATCGGCTGGCTGCAGCTCGGTCGCCATCGCCACCAGGGGCGTGCGCTGCAGGCTCAAGGCCAGGCCCAGCGCCAGCATCAGCAGCAAGCCGAGCAGGATTCGTCGTATCGTTACAAGTCGCATGGGGCGCAGTCTGCCAGCAAAGCTAGACCTGACAATGACGGCCATGTCCGTCGAGCCTCTTTTACCGCTAGTCCCGCGCATCTGGCCGCCCACCGAGTCCGCGTTGGTGCGCCTGTTCGAGCGCCACCGCCTGCAGCGCGGGCGCGGCATTCAGGCGCAGATTCTGGATCTGCAGCAAGACGAGGTCGGCGCCAGCGCCCGCGTGGCCGGTGGCGGCGACCAAGTCTATGAGCTGGCGCTGCAAGGAGTAGTGGGAGCAGACGGCCGGCCGCATTACAGCACCCAGTGCAGCTGCCGCAACCGCCATTTTTGCGAGCATGCGGCCGCCGTGATGTTGAAGCTGCAGATTGCCGCCGATGCACCGCAGCGCGCCGCTGTGTTGCAGCAATGGGTCGCCGCGCTGCGCCGCAAGGCCGGGCGCGACGAGCTCAAGACCCTGCCGCGCTTGCCCGAGGCCGATGCCGCCAAGCTGATGGACCTCTTGCTCAGCGACCAGACGCCGGCCGTGCCGGAGCTGGCAAAGCCTGCGCCCGTGCCACCCAAAGGCGAGCCGGCGCGCTTCCGCCCGCGCCTGAACCTGCGCACGCTCAGTCGTGGTGACGGGCTCTTGGGTCTGGCGCCCGGCGGCAAGCTGGGGCCGCGCGGCGACACGGTGACCGTCGCGCAAGTCGACTGGACCTATGCCGACGGGCGCGGCCTGCTGTGGGACACGCCCGCGCCGCGCTCGCTCCTGAACAGCCGCCCGCCGCTGACGCAGGCCTTGGGCACACGCTTGCTGGCGCGCGATCTGCTGGCCGAGGCCGAGGCGCGTGACCAGCTCTGGAGCTCGGGGCTGATTCCCTTGGACGGCGAGCTGCTGCAATGGCGGCACCCGGACAGCGCCGCCGGTCTGGGCCATCTGTGGACACTGACGCAGGAAGACTTTTTTGCCGAGTTCTGGCTGGAGCGGGTGCCCGAGCTGGAGGCCAAGGGCTGGGCCATCGTTGTGCAGCCGGGTTTTGCGCACCGGCCGGTCGCCCCGCAAGCCTGGAAGATGGACATCAAGCGCCTGGGCCTGCCGACCCGCGAGGGCTCGTGGTTGCTGACCCTGGGCGTCGAGGTCGAGGGTGAGATGCTCGATCTGGCGCCGTTGATCGCCGACTTACTCAAGCGTGACGCGCGCTGGCTGGACGCCGAGGCGATCAGCGCGATTGACGACGACGCCATCATCTTGCTGCACGCGCCGGGCGGGCGCCGCATCGAGGCGCCGGCGGCGATTCTGAAACCCATCGTGGCGGCGATGGTCGACCTGCTGACCGACCCCAGACGCCGGGAAGGCCCGCTGCCGCTGAGCGACTGGGACGCCGCCCGCCTGCTGGGTGTGGACGAGCGCTCGGGTTGGCAGATCCATGGCGACGCCGACCTGCGCTTGCTGGCGCAGAAGCTGATCGCTGCTGGCGAGCCATGCTCGGTGGCGGCGCCCAGTGGCTTGGGCCTGACGCTGCGCCCCTATCAATTGAGCGGTCTGGCTTGGCTGCAATACCTGCGCGAGCAGGGCCTGGCCGGCATCTTGGCCGACGATATGGGCTTGGGCAAGACGGCGCAGGCCTTGGCTCATCTGCTGCTGGAAAAACAAGCCGGCCGGCTCGACCGGCCGGCGCTGGCCGTGCTGCCAACCTCGCTGCTGTTCAACTGGCAGGCCGAGGCCGCCCGCGTCGCGCCGGCTTTGCGCGTGCTTTCGCTGCAGGGGCCGCTGCGGGCACAGCATTTCCCCCATTTGGCCGACTACGATCTGGTGCTGAGCACCTATCCGCTGCTCTGGCGCGACGCCGCCGCGCTGAGCGCCCAGCCCTGGCATGTCTTGATCCTGGACGAGGCGCAGACGGTCAAGAACGCCAGCAGCCGGGCGGCGTCAGCCGTGCGCAAGCTCAGCGCCCGGCACCGGCTGTGCCTGACCGGCACGCCGCTGGAGAACCATTTGGGCGAGTTGTGGGCGCAGTTCGACTTTCTGATGCCGGGCTTTTTGGGTGACGCCCGCAGCTTCGCCCGGCTCTGGCGCAAACCGATCGAAACCAATGGCGAGACCTTGCGGGCGCGGCTGCTGGCGCAGCGGGTGCGGCCCTTCATCCTGCGCCGGCGCAAGGAGGACGTGGCGACCGAGCTGCCGCCGCTGACCGTCGTGACGCGCAAGGTCCAGCTTTACGGCCAGCAGCGCGATCTGTACGAGAGCGTGCGGGTGGCGGCCGACAAGCAGGTGCGGCGGGTGCTGGCGCGGCGCGGTTTTGCCGGCGCGCAGATCTCGGTGCTTGATGCGTTGTTGAAGCTGCGCCAAGTCTGCTGCGACCCTTATCTTGTCAAGGGGCTGGCGATGGCGGCCGAGATGGAGCGGGCCAAGCTGGAGCTGCTCAGTGAAATGCTGCCCGAGCTGGTCGCTGAAGGGCGGCGTGTGTTGGTGTTCTCGCAGTTTGCCGAGATGCTCGGCCTGATCGCCGCCGAGCTGGACCGCTTGGCCCTGCCTTATCTGACGCTGACCGGGGCGACGCCGGTGGCCGCGCGCGGCGAGCTGGTGCGGCGCTTTCAGGCGCTGGAGTTGCCGCTGATGCTGATCAGCCTGAAGGCCGGCGGCGTCGGCCTGAATCTGACGGCGGCCGACACCGTCATCCATGTCGACCCCTGGTGGAACCCGGCGGTGGAGGCGCAGGCGAGCGCACGCGCACACCGCATCGGCCAGGACAAGCCGGTGTTCGTCTACAAACTGGTGGTGGCGGGCAGCATCGAGGAGCGGATGCTGGAGCTGCAGGCGCGCAAACTGGCGCTGGCGGAAGGGGTGCTGGGCAGTGACGAGGCCGAGGGCGCCAAGTTCACTGCGCAGGATTTGGCGCTGTTGATGGCGCCTTTGGATAGCTAGGGTTTAACGCTTGCGGTCGAAGCGGATCGCGCGGGCCAGGCTGCGGCGGTCGCTGCCGTAGTTGCCGGCCTCAAAGGCCTCATGCTTGCGGCCCTTGTTGTCGGCCTGGCCGGCTTGCAACTCGGGGCAAGGCATGCGGCGGGGCTGTGGTTCGGACGAATGTTGTTGCGTTTTCATGGCTTTTGCCTTTGCGAAACCGGGGGGATTCCAACAATCCCGCTCCGTTTGAAGGCACAACGTGAGCCAAATCGGTGCGGTTGACAGCGCTGCACCATTTTGTTGAATTCTTTCCATCGGTGGTTCTACCCGTTCGGTCGTCGCCTGTTTGCAACGACTTCCAGCGGTGCCGTGCTTCATCGCTATGCTTCGCCCCATGATGATCGCCTCCGATGCCCATGACCGCTGTGCGCAGACCACCCTGGTGGCCTGCCTGTGCGCCGCTTGGTGCCGCACTTGTGACACCTATCGCGAAGTGCTTGCCGCTTTGCGCCAGCAGCACCCCGACTACCGTTTCATCTGGGTGGATATCGAGGATGACGAGGAATTGGTCGGCGACTTGGAGGTCGAGACCTTTCCTACCTTGTTGATTGGCGTCGGCGAGCAATTGCGTTTTATCGGGCCGGTGACGCCGCATTTGGCCACTGCCCAGCGACTGGTGGCTTCGGCCGCCGAGATGCCGGCTGTGCAGGCCAGCCCAGCGGCGCAGGCTTTGTTGGTGCGATTGCAGAGCAGCTGCTAGGCGTGAACTGAGAATCAGGCGACCGTCTATTGGTCCGTTTTCCGCGTTTGGTGAAAATTGAGTTGGCAAATCGAACGCGAATCTGTTTTTTCTTCGAGACCTAGCGTCGCATGTATTGCTCTCCCCGCACGATGCCGGGAGTTCGCCCCGGCGGCCGACTCACTTTTCTTGCCGTCGCCAAGAAAAGTAAGCAAAAGAAGGCGACCCTGCCGCATGGCCCTGCGGGTCCGCTCAGTGCTCAAATTTGCCGGGCCGCGCCCAACTCACTTCGCTACGCTGCGTTCAGACAAGGGGCGCGAAACCAGTCTTTGAAGTCGCTGCGCGACGCCCGGAAAATTCTGCGCTCTTCGCCCATGCAGAAGGGGTTGAACTCCAAAGAACACGGCTCGCTGCGCGTCGCCTCGATGAGTGCTGCGCTTCGCGCTAGCACCTTTCAAACCGGCGTTACTGGGGTCAGGTCTTGCCTTCATATTCGAGACCTGACCCCGGCCTTTGTGAGCTGCTGAACTTCTCGCTGCAAGTATCCTACGCACATGGCCATACCTGATTACCAAACCTGCATGCTTCCGTTCCTGCGCCATTTGGCTGACGGCAACGAGCACTCACTGAGGGACGCTGAAGAGGCCCTTGCTGAACATTTCAATCTAACGCCAACAGAGAGGGTCGAGCTCCTGCCGAGTGGGCAGCAAGGCATCTTTAAGAATCGAATTGGCTGGGCCCGAACGTATCTGAAAAAGGCCACGCTGATAGAGGCCCCGAAGCGGGGCGTGTTCAAAATCACTGAGCGAGGCCTGCAAGCATTAGCGTCCAAGCCAGCTCGAATAGATGCCAAGTTTCTTGAGCAATGGCCTGAGTTCCTCGAATTTCGGGACATGTCCAAGGG
>NZ_JANNMI010000433.1:0-9348 GCF_031397715.1 Roseateles sp. | reverse complement strand
CATGTGCTCGGCGAGCCACGACCGCCGCCCCGGCGACGAGATGTGCATGAACTCGAGCCCGACCGATCCGGCATAGACGCGGCGCAGGTGCAGGAGGAGCTCGCCGATGGTGGCGCTCGGCATGCCGTGGACGCCGGTCGGCGCGCGACGCGCTGAACCCGAGGCTGCGCTAGTGGTTCAGCCCCTGCTCGAAGTGAAGAACCTGCGCGTGGAATTCCCCACGCGGCGCGGCACGCTGCTGGCACTGGACGACATCTCGTTTCAGATCGCGCCCGGCGAGATCCTCGGCGTCGTCGGCGAGTCGGGTGCCGGCAAGTCGCTCACCGGGGCGGCGATCATCGGCTTGCTCGAGCCGCCCGGGCGCATTGCCGCGGGCGAAATCTGGCTCGAGGGCGAGCGCATCGACAACCTGCCGTACGAGAAGATGCGCGCGATCCGCGGCCGGCGCATCGGCGCGATCTTCCAGGACCCGCTGACTTCGCTGAACCCGCTGTACACGATCGGCCGCCAGCTCACCGAGACCATCCAGACGCACCTTCCGGTGGGCGGCGAGGAAGCGCGCCAGCGTGCGATCCGGCTGCTGCAGGAGACCGGCATCCCGGCGGCCGAGCAGCGCATCGAACAGTACCCGCACCAGTTCTCCGGCGGCATGCGCCAGCGTGTGGTGATCGCGCTGGCGCTGGCCGCCGAGCCCAAGCTGATCGTCGCCGACGAACCGACCACCGCGCTCGACGTGTCGATCCAGGCCCAGATCATCACGCTGCTCAAGCGGCTGTGCAAAGACCATGGCGCGGCGGTGATGCTGGTCACGCACGACATGGGCGTGATCGCCGAGACCTGCGACCGCGTGGCCGTGCTCTACGCCGGGCGTGTCGCCGAGATCGGGCCGGTGCACGACGTCATCCACCGCCCCTCGCACCCGTACACGGTGGGGCTGATGGGATCGATCCCGGTGATGGACGAAGACCGCGAGCGCCTCTTGCAGATCGACGGTTCGATGCCGCGCCTGAACTCGATTCCGCCAGGCTGCGCGTTCAACCCGCGCTGCACGAAAGTCATGGAGCGTTGCCGCCGCGAGCGGCCCGATCTGATGAATGGCCTGGCCACGCGTGCGGCTTGCTGGCTGGTTCAGGGCGCCCGACCATGACGCCGCTGGTTCAGGTGCAAGGACTGGCGAAGACCTTCGACGTCTCTGCGCCGTGGCTGAACCGCATCGTCGAGCGCAAACCGCGCCAGTTCGTGCACGCGGTGGACGATGTCTCGTTCACGATCCAGCGAGGTCGAACGTTGGCGCTGGTCGGTGAATCGGGCTGCGGCAAGAGCACGGTGGCGCGCTTGCTGGTCGGTTTGTATGAGCCGACCCGAGGCTCGGTGCTGTTTGACGGCATTGACACCGCCAAGACCTTGGCCTCAAGTGGCGCCTTGGCCTTGCGGCGGCGCATGCAGATGATTTTCCAGGACCCGTATGCGTCCTTGAATCCGCGTTGGAAGGTGCAGGACATCGTCGCCGAGCCGCTGCGCGAGCATGGTTTGGTGAGCGGGTTGGAGGCGCAACGGGCGCGCGTCGGTGAGTTGCTGAGTTCGGTCGGTTTGTCGCCGCTGGACCGCGAAAAGTTCCCGCATCTATTCTCCGGTGGCCAGCGTCAGCGCATCTCGATCGCACGAGCGCTGGCGACGAGCCCTGAGTTTCTGGTCTGCGACGAGCCGACCTCGGCGCTGGATGTGTCGGTGCAGGCGCAGGTGCTCAACATCATGAAGGACTTGCAGCGCAGCAATGGGCTGACCTATCTCTTCATCTCGCACAACCTGGCGGTGGTGCGGCATGTGGCCGATCAGGTCGGCGTGATGTATCTGGGGCGCCTGGTCGAGTTGGCCGACAAGGCCGAGCTATTCGCTCGCCCGCGTCACCCCTACACGCGCATGTTGCTGGACGCGATCCCCGACATCCACATGACGGGCCGTGCCCGCACGCCGGTGCAGGGTGAGGTGCCCAATCCGCTCAATCCGCCGAGCGGCTGCAGCTTTCATCCGCGCTGCCCGCTGGCGACCGAGCGCTGCAAGGTCGAGCGGCCGCTGATGCGCCAGTTCAAGGGCGTGGCAGTGGCCTGCCACGAGGCGAGCGCTTAGGGGATCTCTATCAAGTCTTGACCGGGCTGGACGCGGCGGGCGACGGCGCCGTTGTGGATTCAGGCAGGCGCAGCGGGCCTTTTTGCCCGCAGCCTGTCAGGAAAACCAACAGCCCCAGCAGCAGCGCTGTTCGTGCACGGACGAGGTTTGACGGGAATACACTGGCCGCCATCTTGAATGTTTTCATCATTGCGGAAGTTTATCGCCCATGTCAGCTGCCACCCCCCTCACCGACGCCGAATACCTCGCCAAAACACGCGCGATGCTGGACCTCATCGAAACCAAGGTTGACGCTTGGCTGGACGCTAACGTCATTGACATCGACAGCCACCGCAGCGGCGGTCTGCTGGAGCTGAGTCTGCCCGGTGGCAGCAAGATCATCCTCAACACCCAAGCGCCCCTGCAAGAGCTGTGGCTGGCCGCGCGCGCGGGCGGCTTTCACTTTCGTTATGTGGACGGGCTGTGGTTGGACACCAAGACCGGCGCCGAGTTTCTGGCCGTGCTGGCCACCCAGGTCAGCGCCCAGGGCGGCCAGCCGCTTAACTTCAGCGCTTGAACAGATCGAGAATGCTTTTCTTCTCGTCCTCGCCGGCCGCCTTGGGCAGATGAGCTTCGTCGTCGCTGAGTGAGGGCACGCCGGCCTTGCCGCTGAACTCGTCGAAATACCACTCGCCGTTGACGTTCAACACACCCTCGGGCGCAGACGGTTCCGAAACGGCCACGCCGCGCAGCGCAAAGCCCATGTACTCGATCCAGATCGGCAGTGCCAGGCCGCCACCGGTTTCCCGGTCGCCCAGCTTGCGCGGCTGGTCGTAGCCAATCCAAACCACCGCCACCACTTCCTTTTGGTAACCGGCAAACCAGGCATCCATCGAATCATTGGTGGTGCCGGTTTTGCCGTAAATGTCCGGCCGCTTCAGCTGCGCTTGCGCCTTGGCCGCCGTGCCGCTGCGCGTCACCTCTTGCAGCAGGCTGGTCATCAAGAAGGCATTTCTGGCCTCGATGGTGCGCGAATCTTCGCTAAGCTGTAGGGGTAGAGCGTCATACAGCACGCGGCCCTTGTTGTCGGTCAGCTTGGCGATCAGTTGCGGCGCGACCCGGTGGCCGCCATTGGCAAACACCGCATAGCCTTGCGCCATTTGCAGAGGCGTGACCGAGCCGGCACCCAGTGCCATCGTCAAATAGGCGGGGTGCTTCTCGGCCTCAAAACCAAAGCGCGTCAGCCATTGCTGCGCAAAGCCGACGCCGATCGAGTTGAGGATGCGGATCGAGACCATATTCTTGGACTTGGCCAGCGCCCGGCGCAGCGGCATGGCGCCTTCAAACGTGCCGTCATAGTTCTTCGGCTCCCAGGGCTGGCTGCCGGTCGTCGAGGCGCTGAAGAACAGCGGCGCGTCGTTGACCACGGTGCTGGGCGTGAAGCCTTTTTCCAAGGCGGCGGAGTAAATAAAGGGCTTGAAGCTGGAGCCGGGCTGGCGCCAGGCCTGCGTCACATGGTTGAACTTGTTCTTGGCGTAGTCGAAACCGCCGACCATGGCGCGGATGCGCCCGTCGCGGGGGTCCATGGCAATAAACGCACCCTCAACCTCGGGCAGCTGCGTGATGGTCCAGTCTTCCTTGCCGGCTTTGGTGGATTTGATGACCCGAATCACCGCGCCGCGGCGGATGCGGGTCTTGGGGTTGCCCTTGTCACTCAGCCCCGAGGTGGCCGGCTTCAGGCCTTCGCCGGTCAGGCTCAGGGTTTCGCCGCTTTGCAGCGCCGCCACCACCTTGCGGGCGTCGGCCTCAAGCACCACGGCGGCCAGCAACTCGTCGTTGGCGGGGTGATCCGCCAGCGCTTCGGCGATGCGCACATCCAGTGCCTTGGGGTCGCTGGGCAGGTCGACATAGGCCTCAGGTCCGCGATAGACCTGCCTGCGCTCAAAGTCCATGATGCCGCGCCGCAGCGCGCGGTAGGCGACGGTCTGTTCTTCGGCGCGCACCGTCAGGTAGACGTTCAAGCCGCGGGTATAGGCCTCTTCGCCGTACTGGTTGAACATCAAGAGCCGCGCCGCCTCGGCCACATATTCGGCATGCTGGGGCGACTCGACCGGCGGGCGGAAGACCAGTTTTTCGACCTTGGCGGCGTCGCGTTGCTCTTCGGTGATGAAGCCGTTTTCCAGCATCCGCTCGATGATGTATTGCTGGCGAATGGTGGCGCGCTTCAGATTGTTGATCGGGTTGTAGGCCGATGGCGCCTTGGGCAAGCCCGCCAGCATCGCGCTTTCTGCCACCGAGATGTCACGCAGCGGCTTGCCGAAATAGACCTCGCTGGCCGCCGCAAAGCCGTAAGCGCGGTGACCCAGGAAGATCTGATTCATATAGATTTCCAGGATCTCGTCCTTGCTGAGCGCGTTCTCGATCTTCAAGGCCAGCAAGATCTCGTAGATCTTGCGCGTCAGCGTCTTCTCGGTCGAGAGGTAGAAATTGCGCGCCACCTGCATCGTGATGGTCGAGGCACCCTGGCTGCGCGATTCGCCGAAATTGGCCAGGCCGGCACGAATCACGCCCAGATAGTCAACGCCGCCGTGCTGATAGAAGCGGGCATCCTCGATCGCCAGGACGGCGTCTTGCATGCGCTTGGGGATTTCCTTGATGGACAGGAAATTGCGCCGCTCCTCGCCGAACTCGCCCAGCAAGACGCCGTCGGCGGACAAGACCCGCATCGGCAACTTGGGCCGGTAGTCGGTCAAGCCGCTGATATCGGGCAGGTTGGGGTAGGCCATCGCCAGCGCCAGCGCGATCAGCAGCAGCAGTGAAAATACGCCGGCCAGCGTCAAGCCGATCAGCCAAGAAAGCGTGCGCCCCAGCAGGGACAAGGCGGTACGACGGTGTTCGGGCGGGGTCTCGGACCTGGCGGTTCGAGGGGCAGTCTTTTTGGCTTCGCTCATGGGCCTCCGGGTGGGGTGAGCGGATTATAGAAAGCCTACCCGCTCGGATCCTGTGTGGCGCGGCAAAATGGCCGATTGCTGCCTGTGTTGCTGTGCTGCTCGTTTTACCTGCTTTTTCATCGCTTAGACCGGCGCACAAGCCGTGTATGTTTCGCAACGTGGCGTTACTTGCTGTGACCTTGATTCCGTAGGGGGCCATGGTCTTTGCTGCTAGCATTCAAATAGTTTACTTATTACATAATCCGGCGATAAACGTTGGGGGATTCACGGCGTGGGAATACTTGACGTATTGATGGGCCGCAAACATGCGCCCATGATTGGTTTGGACATCAGTTCCTCCAGTGTCAAATTGGTTGAGTTGGGGCAGAACGCCAGCGGTGAAATGGTGCTGGAGCGTTTTGCGACCGAGCCTTTCGAAAAAGGCTGGATCACCGATGGTCAAATTGAAAAGTTTGACGAGGTGGCCGACGCCGTGCGCCGGGTGGTGGCCCGCAGTGGCAGCAAGACCCGCGATGCGGTGTTGGCCATGCCTCAGTCGGCCGTCATCACCAAGAAAATCATGTTGCCCGCTGGCCTGCGCGACGAAGAGCTGGAGATTCAGGTTGAGGCCGAAGCCAACCAGTACATCCCGTTTTCGCTCGACGAGGTCAGCCTGGACTTCTGCGTGATCGGCCCCAGCCCGACTTCGGTCGGTGATGTCGAGGTGCTGATTGCGGCTTCGCGCAAGGACCGTGTGCAGGACCGTCAAGGTTTGGCCGAAGCGGCCGGCCTGCGCCCGGTGATTCTGGATATCGAGTCGCATGCGTCGCGCATGGCGATGGGCCGCTTGATTGCCAATTTGCCCAACGAAGGCAAGGACGCCTTGGTGGCCTTGTTCGAGATTGGCGCCGACACCACCAGCCTCAAGGTGTTGCGCGACGATGAAATGCTTTATGACCGCGACCAAGCCTTTGGGGGCTCGCAACTGACCCAGCTGATTTCACGCCAATACGGCTTCTCGTTTGAGGAAGCCGAACAAAAAAAGCTCAGCAATGATTTGCCCGAGGACTTTGCGACGGCGGTGCTGAATCCTTTTGTCGACAGTTTGTCGCAAGAAATTGGCCGCGCCCTGCAGTACTTCTTCACCAGCACGCCGCACCACAAGGTGCATTACGTGATGTTGGCCGGGGGGACTGCCACTTTGTCGGGCCTGAAAGAGCGGGTGACCGAATTGACCGGGTTTGCTTGTATGGTGGTGAATCCGTTTGAAAATATGGCGTTGGGCGCATCGATTCGTGAGCCTAAATTGCGGCGAGAGGCGCCGGCTTACCTGACGGCCTGCGGCTTGGCGATGCGGAGGTTTTTCCAGTGATCCTGATCAATCTACTGCCGTATCGGGAAGAAAAGCGCAAGCGCCGCAAGACCGCTTTCTTTGTCGGGCTGGGCCTGGCGGCAGCGGTTGGCGCCGGCATCGTGGCCGCGGCCTATATGCTGGTGCAACATTTGACCTCGGAGCAGCAGCGCCGCAATCAATATCTGTCGGTGGAGATTGGCCGGCTGGATGACCAGATCAAGGATATTGCCAATCTGCGCGCTGAAATAGAATCCCTGAAGTCACGCCAGCGTGCGGTTGAGGATTTGCAAACCGACCGCAATACCCCCGTGCAATTGCTGAATGAATTGGCGCGCCATACGCCGGAAGGGGTCTACCTGACTTCGATACGGCAGGCCGATAAAGTCGTCACCATCAGCGGTATTGCGCAAACCAACGAGCGAGTTTCGGAGTTTTTGCGAAATACCTCGCGCAACTCCGAATGGCTGGACCGCCCCGAGTTGGTCGAAATCAAGGTGGCGAATTTGAGTACCAATAGTCGTGATCAGAAGCGGCTGTATGACTTCTCGATGCGGGTCTCGATCAAGGAGCCTAGCCGTGAGGCCGCGGGCAAACCGGGTGCCCCGGGGGCAGCTGCGTCCGGGGCCGCGGCTGCGGCGGTGTCCGCGCGACCCCTCGCGTCCAACCAGTCCTGAAGGCAAGCATGGCGACCAAGGCGTTATCGATCAAATTTGAACCAGGCCTCTGGTTCGAGGGCATGGCCGACCAGTTTCGCGGCCTCAATCCGAACGAACCGGGCCAATGGCCTTGGCCGCCCAAACTGGCGGCTTTCATGGCTGTGGCGCTGCTGGTGATGGTGTTGGGTTGGGTCTTCATGTTGGCGGATGTGCAGTCCGCACTTGACGCCGAACGCGAGCGCGAGCCGCTGCTCAAGCAGGATTACCAAGGCAAGCTCGGCCAAGCGGTCAATCTGCCCGAATTGCGCAAGCAAAAAAGCCAGGTCGAGGAATATGTGACTCAGTTGGAAAAGCAGTTGCCCGGCAAAGCCGAGATGGACGCGCTGCTGTCCGATATCAACCAGGCCGGCATCGGCCGGGGTTTGCAGTTTGAATTGTTCCGGCCGGGCCAGGTGGTGGTTAAAGACTATTACGCCGAGTTGCCAATTGCGCTGCGGGTATCCGGGCGGTATCACGATATTGGCGCTTTTGCCGCCGATGTGTCCAACCTTTCACGCATTGTGACCTTGCACAATTTGAATGTGCTGGCGCCCGCCGGCAAGGATGCCGCCAGCGGGAATCTGAGTATGGAAGCCACCGCCCGCACCTACCGCTATCTGGATGCGGTGGAGGTGGCGGATCAGAAGAAGACGGCAGCCAAGGCCGCGGCGGGAGCGAAAAAATGAGGGCGCGCCTGATCGCCACCCTCTTGTTGGGTAGTTTGCTGGTGGCCTGTTCGGCCGATATGAATGAGCTGAATCAGTGGATGGAGCAGCAAAAGCGCGAAGCTAAACCCACCATCAAGCCCTTGGTGCCGCCGAAGAAGTTTTTGCCCCAGCCTTATCAGGCCTCGGCCGGTGTTGACCCCTACAGCGCACAAAAGCTCAGCGTCGCGATCAAGCAAGAGTTGGCCCAGCCAAACTCCTTGCTCAGCTCCGAAATGAACCGCCGCCGTGAACCGCTGGAGAGTTATCCACTCGACAGCCTGTCTATGGTCGGCAGCATGATGCGGCAGGGCCAACGCTTCGCCCTGCTGCGGGCAGACAACCTGCTTTACCGGGTTAAAGATGGTGAGCACCTGGGCCTGAATTTTGGCCGGGTGATGAAGATTTCAGAAACCGACATTACGCTGCGCGAGGTCGTGCAAGACGCCGCCGGTGAATGGGTAGAACGCACGAGTACCCTCCAGCTTCAGGAGCAGGGACGATGAAAATATTGCAGCAGGAGAGATTCGGCATGGGCCTTTGGCGCGCGTTGTTCATAGGGGTAGCGGCATTGTTCAGCGCATTGCTGGCAACGCAGGCGCAGGCCCAAATCAGTATTCGGTCAATCAACAGCGTTCAGCAAGCCGGCGTTGAAGTGGTGCGCATCGAGATGTCGCAACCCTTGACCGAGCTGCCCAAGGGCTTCACGGTGCAGAGCCCACCGCGCATTGCAATCGATCTGCCCGGCGTGGTGAACGGGATAGGGCGCAACTTGGTGGAAGTGAACCAAGGCAATCTGCGCTCGGCCAATGTCGCGCAAGCGGGTGACCGCACCCGTGTGGTGTTGAATTTGCGCCAGCCCTCGGGCTACCGCGCCGAGTTGCAAGACAACGCGCTGCTGCTGATTCTGGAGTCGGCCCCTGGCGTTGCGAAAAACCCCGGCGAGCCCTTGCACTTTGCGGCTAGCTTGAATGCGCAAACGCAGCTGCTGCGCGACATTGACTTCCGCCGCGGCCAAGACAATGCCGGCCGCATCGTGGTCAACCTGCCCAGCAATCAGGTCGGCGTGGACATTCAGCAGCAGGGCCAGAACCTGGTGGTTGAGTTTTTGCGCTCAAGCCTGCCGGAGAACCTGCGGCGCAGGCTCGATGTGTCTGACTTTGGCAGCCCGGTGCAGTCCATTTCGACTTCCCAAGTGGGCGACCGCGTGCGCATGGTGGTGGAACCCAAGGGGGCTTGGGAGCACAGCGCTTATCAAAGCGACAACCAGTTTGTGCTGGAGGTCAGACCGCAAAAGCTGGATCCAAACAAATTGACGACCGGCCCAGGCTTTGCCGGCGACAAGTTGTCCTTGAATTTCCAGAATATTGAAGTACGCGCCTTGTTGCAGGTGATTGCGGACTTCACCAACTTCAACGTGGTCACCAGTGATTCGGTGACCGGCAATGTGACCCTGCGCCTGAAGGATGTGCCTTGGGACCAGGCGCTTGACATCATCATGCAGGCCAAGGGCCTGGGGCTGCGCAAGTCCGGCAACGTCTTGTGGATTGCCCCCAAGG
>NZ_JANNMI010000399.1:0-14203 GCF_031397715.1 Roseateles sp. | reverse complement strand
AGTCGAGGTCGACGCCAAGCTGGGTGAGTTGGCGAAGAACGAGGATTTGTCGAGGTTCATCCTTTAGGGATGATCGGCTTGATCGGCATCAAGCCGGTGGGCCGGCAGCAACGCTAAGCTCGGCTTCATGCCACACCGACTAAGCACCCGCAGCTGGGGGCTGGCGCGTCCGCCCGCCATGAATGCCGCCGCGCTGCGCACCGAAAAGCGCTGGCGCTGGCCGGTTCTGATCGGCTTGCTGTGCACGATTCCAGCCTTCTACATTGAGCTGCTCGAGAACCTACCGACGCCGCTGGCGGTGGCGATCTACTTGGGTGCGGCCGGGCTGATCATCTTGTCTTTGACCCTGGTGACGCTCCAAGTCAGTCACAAGCAGCAGTACCTGCGCAGCAATGCCATGGATGTGGTGCTGGCCGGCGGGCTGGTGGCGGCCGCCCTCTTGCCGCCGAGCGTGCATTCGCAACTGGCGTTAGGCCTGCGCTTGTTTGTTGCCATGTTGACCCTGGTGCACATGGCCTGGGCGATCAAGTTCTGGGTTACCCGCGGCGGCCTGGGCTATTTGCTGGCCTTAGCGATGCTGGTGCTGTTCTTCTGCGGTGTCGGATTTTGGGCGCTGGAGCCGCGTGTTCCCAATCTCGGCGACGGGCTTTGGCTGGCTTTCACCACCGCTGCGACGGTGGGTTATGGCGACATCGTGCCGACCACCCCGGCGTCCAAGATTTTCTCGGTCTTTGTGGTCTTGCTGGGCTACGCAGTGCTGTCCCTGGTGACGGCGGCGATCGCTTCCTTCTGGGTCGAAACGTCGGAGCGCCGCATGGAGCAAGACATCTTGCGTGACATGCACGCGCAATTGCGCAGCGTGCATGTGGAACTGGCCGAATTGCGCGCGGAGCTGCGGGCCAGCTACTCCGAGCGCAATGAGGGTTAGCTCGCCCAAGCCCGACGGCGCTGCAAGAGCCAGGCCAGCCCGCTCAGCAGCATCAGCCAGCTCATCGGCTCCGGCACCGCCTGCGCGACGAATACCGCGCCGTCGGCGGCCGTGAAGCTGAAACTCTGGAAGTTGTAGGCGTCCGAGCTGGCCGCGAAGCTGACCGTTGAGAACAGCGCATCGTCAAGCCCGGCACCGCCGCTGCGCTGCATAAAGCTGTCGAGCTGGAAGCCGCCACTGGCCTGGAAGGCGTTCGGGTCGGTGCTTCCCAAGAATCTGAAACCTATCTGCAAGCCGCTCAGATCGAGCGCTGCCGCGTCGGCAAAGACCAGCCGGTCGACGTCGAAACCGCCCGCTGCATTGGCCGCCACCTCCAGCACCAAGCGCCCGCCGGCTTGGTTGCTGAAGTCACCGCCCAGCGTCAGCGTGCCGGGTGAGTTGCCGGGATTGAAGACGCCGCGGTTGATCACATCGGCGTTCAGCACGCCGTTGCCGCCCACATAGCCCTTGGCCCCGATCTCCAGCGTGCTGGCCGTCAGCGTGCTGTCGTTGACGATCAACGTACCGACCCCGCCGTCCACACCGGGCTCGCTGCCGACGCCCACATAGCCGGCGGCCAGTGTCGAATTGCCGGCCAGCGTCAACACGCCGACCGCCCCGGCCTTGCGGCCGATGTAGACCGAGCCGTCACCGACATCCAGGCTGCTGGCACCATCAAAGCTGGCGATACCGATGCCGCTGCGGCCGATACTGACGGTCGCCAGGCCAGGCGCCGCTGTGATCTTGATCTGTGAGTCGCCGGTCACCGTCAGCATGCCACTGCCAAAGTCCACCCGGCCGCCACCCAAATCCAGGAACGCACCCGCATCACCCAGATTGCTGATCATCAGCTTGGCGCCATTGTTCAGCTGCACCTGTCCGCTCGAGCCCAGCCCTCGCCCAACCGTCACCCCTGCGCCCGTGGCGTCGCTGATCCACTGGCCGCTCAGATTCAGCTCTGCATGATCGACCCGCAGCTGCCCCATGCCGCCCGAGCTGCCGATGTGCAGCAAGGTGGTTTCCACCCGCGCTTGGTCCCTCACCAGCAGTTGCCCGCTACCGTTCGACCCTAGACCGACGATGAGCCTGGCATCGCTGCCCTGCACCTGTAGCAATGAACCGGCACCACTCACCAGCGCTAGGCCATTGCCGGCCAAGCTGCCGTGGCTACGCCCTATTTCCAGTGTGGTGAGGCGAAGATCCGACGCAGTCGATGTCGCTTGGCCATTCACCGAAATCACACCGCCCTGCTTGATGAGCAACTCGCCGTGGCCTTGATCGCCGATTCTGACGTTTGGATTCAAAGCGGCCTTGCCACTTCCATCACCCATCAAACCGCCGGTTTGCAGCGTCATTTGGCTGCCAAGCCCGCTCAGGCTCAGCTGGCCCGTGCCGCCGTTGGAGCCAACATTCAAATAGTTCGCCCCGACGACAGTTGCCCCATTGCTGATCTGCATTTGAGCGTGGCCGCCCTGGCGTCCGATATACAGCCACCGATAGTCACCGCCGGAGAAGCTCAGTGCCGAGCCCACACCGTCAATATTCATCAGCGTTTGACCACCTTCGCGCGCCAGAAACATCGTTGCGCCCCCCGCCGTGGGAGCCTCAAGTTCAAGCCGGCCGCCTTGGCGCAGCGCAATATCGACCATGCTGTTGGCACCACCGGCCACACCGGTCGCGAAACTCACTCCGCTTGACCCCGGGCTGATGGGGGCCACGCGCCACAACGAGCCCGCCCCACTCACCCGTACTTCGACCTGCGCGCTTTCGGCGCCATTGGCTGCAGAACCTTGCGGCCCATGACCCAGTCTGACTGCTTCGGTATCCAGTCGGCCACCCTCCAAGACCTTGATTTGCACCCGGCTGGCAGCACCGGGCTGGCCCAGTATGTAAGACGTGGCCGGCGGTGCAGTGGCGTAGGAGCCGCCGGCAATCAAGGTCGACAAAAAACTCGCCCGCGAGCCGGTACCGGTGACGGTCAAACTGGCGTCGCCGCCGGCATTGTTGGCGAGGAAGGCGCCGCACCAATGGCCTGTGCATGCGGTGGCATCGGCGGCGCCGTCCAACAAGCCGCCGCCACTGACGATGACCGAACCCTTCTCCAAACCAAGGCGATGCCAATCCAACGAGTGCAGGCTCAGCACGGAGTTATTGCCGTCGATGATGACCTGCCCGCGCCCCAACAGTTCGCCCGGGCCGACCTGCAGCGCAAAGGCCGAGGCTTGGCCTGCGGCCAACACACTCAACTTGCCATCATTGACGTTCAACAAGCCAGTGACACCGCCACTGCGCAAGGTATCGAGCCGACTGCCGGCTCCGTCAATCATCACTGCGCCCTGTCCGTTGCCATCCCAGCTACCGACATTGACGTCACGGGCACCGCTGACACGTCCTCCGGACAGGATGCTCAGGCTGCCCTGACCGCCCGACTCGCCCAGATTGAGGTCGCTGTGTGAGCTGCCCTGCAACTCCAGCAAGCCGCTGTCCGAGACAACAATGTCACCCCTACCGCCCTGCATGCCCGCGACCAGACGTGCGATGCCGCCGCTGACCAGCAGACGCGAACCCGGCCCCTGTATCGCCAGCCTTGCCTGGCCACCGTTGCCAAGATCCACATTGGCATTGCGCCCCGCCGGAGCGATCACCTCCAACTCGCCGCCCGCCTGTACCCGCCAATCGGCGAAGCTGTTTGCGTTGCTGGCCAACAACAGCCGAGCATCATGGCCCTCCAGCTCGCTGCCCTGGATCAACCAGCGCGAGCCCGCTCCGGCCACCAGGCCTTCGGCGAAGCTGCGCTCCTGGCCGTTGCCGGAGGCAGAGTCAAATCGGCGGGTCACCACCTCCTTGGTCGTCAGCAGGCCACCGTCCAGCACTTCGACCCGCCCTCGGCCCGCGCCACCGACCACGCCGAGGGTCCAACCCTCGATGGCGGCCGTGCCCAGCTGGGCCAGTCCAACATAGAACCCGCTGATAAAGCGAGCCTCGCTGCCGGCACCGGTGATGCTGAGCAGACCCTGGCTGCCGGCTGCATGGCCGACCACCACACCGCACCATTTGTTCACGCAGTCCGCCGCCTTGCCCGCAGCATCCAGCAGCGCCCCGCCGGAAACTACCAGGCTGCCGGTGCCCCAATCTCCCACCAACAGTCGGTGCCTATCGATGCGGCCCAGCGCCAGCAGGCTACCGGCACCGTCGAGCAGCACCGTCCCTTGGCCATTGCTTCCTCCGCCAATATTCAGTTCCGCCGCTTCCAACATGCCGCCTGCCCGCACATGCAGGTGACCCTCACCGCCGTAACCAATATCCACATTGCCGCCGCCAACAAGGCGAGCGCCGGATTCGACCAGCAAGCTGCCCTGCCCGGCGTTGCGACCAATCACCGCATACCCGCTACTGGCCTCGGCGCTATTGCTCAGGCTCAACAGGCCGACGCCGCCTTCGATGCCAACGCCGAGAAAGGAATTGGGCACCGACTCAAGCCGGCTGTTGTCCAGCAGCAGGCTGCCATTGCCACCGCCCTGGCCGACCTGAACGTCGGAGCGCCCGGCCACCAGCTGGAGCACCGCGCCGGACTCGAAGCGCGCTACCGCCGTTCCGCCATTGATGCCGACACCGAAAAATGCTTGATCGGGCGCCAAGAGCTCGATGCGCGAGGCGGACGCATTGAGCCTGCCATTGCCACCGTTTTGCCCGACCACCACATTGGCGCGCGACCCCTGGCCCGGCTGCACCCGCCATAGCGCCCCGCCGCCAACGTTGGCGACCGCGCTTGCCCGTGGTCCGTCGGCCAACACCAGGCTGGCCGTGGCGCCCGGCTGCGCCCGTCCGCTGATCTCCCAAAACGAGCCGGCACCGTGCAGATTGATCAGCGCCGCGCTGCGCTCAAGTCCGTTGTTATTGGGGCCCAACCAAGACACACCGGCCATCAACTCGTCGGTTCGCAGCGTGGCACCGTCCAGCACATCGACCCGGCCGTGGGTGGTGGCACCGGCTGTACCGAAACCGCCGTTGACACCGATTCCACCGACCAGGAACCCATGCAGCAGGCGCGCCTCGCTGCCTGAGCCGGTGACGGTGAAATGCCCGTCCGAGCCGGCCGCACTGCCGATGAAATTATTGCAATTCTGAGGGCCGATCAAGCAGGCCGCGGCATCGGCGCGACCGTCCAACAGGGCCCCGCCCGAGACGGTCAAGCGGCCCACCCCGCTGTTCCCCACTTCTAGCCGATTGCCATGCCCGTTGCCGTGCAGGCTCATGACCGTCCCTGCACCATCCAGCAGGGCGGTAGCGGTGAAGCCCGAATGCCCCAAAGAAAAGATAGCCAGCTCCACCTTCGCTCCGGCCAAGGCCTCAAAACTAGCATGGCTGGTGATGGCAAGCGCCAACATGCTCCCCGGCTTGAGCAAGTCGGGCCCATTCAAGGAGGCCGGATCCCAAGGATCAAGCCAGTAGGAACCCGTCACCGTCACCGCCGCCTGCGCGGCCGGCAGGGCCATCATGACCAGCATCAACCCCCGCGCCAGGCGACTCAGGCGCGGCGCGCGCGCATTCCTACGACTTGAAGCAAGACTCACTGATGAATTCGACATGATCTGGACTCCCTGAACGATGGATGAGCTGCGGCGCAGCCGACCGGCGCCGATCTTCAGGCTTGACCCTCCCGCCGGCGCGCCGAATCCCCTAGCCCTAGGGGTCGGAAGCCATCATCTACCCACCGGCCAGGGGGTGAATATTGGCCTTTTGGACCGGCCTTTTGGACCGCCCGTTTGGACCGCCCGTTTGGCCCGACCTACCGCCGCAACCCGGTGCTAGCTTTACCACCATGAACAAACATAGCCGCCAACTCAGCAAGCTGCGCGATTTGTGCGCGCTGGACTGGCCGGCCGGTTTGCTGATGCCGGTCTTGCTGGAGCATTTGCACGCGCTGATTCCGTCCGCCCGCTGGCGCTGGACCTATCAACCGCACAAACCTCGGCGTGCCGGCTCCTGCTGGAAGGCAAGTCTCGCGCGGAAGTGGCCCACCATCTCGGCGTCGCCCCCAGCACCGTGGCCGATCACACGCGCAAACTTTACAAAAGCCTGCAGGTACGCTCTGTCCAGGAGCGGACGATGCGGGTGCGGCCGAGCTAAAGCGCCAGCCGATGCGACTGCAGCGCCAGCATGCCGTCGAAGATCAGCGAGTCGACCAACTCATGCGCTATCTCCAGCGTCGGCGCGACCTTCCAGGCGGCACCGCCGGTCATCAGCGTTAGCGGCGAGCTGCCAACTTTTTTGGCAAGATGCCTGTGCATGCGTTCGATCGCGCCGGTGATGGCAAAGGTGCCGCCACTGGTCAGCGCATCTGAAGTGTTAGTGGGGAAGTCGCGCACCTCTCCCGTAGGCACACGCAGGCCGGCCGTACCGCCTTCCAATGCGCGCAACATGATGCCGTGGCCGGGCATGATCATGCCGCCCAGAAAGTGCCCCTCGGCGTCCAGGGCATCGATGGTGACCGCCGTGCCAATCATCACGACCAGCGCCGCACTGGGAGCCGCCGGCGCTGGCATCAGCTGGGCCCGCTGCATGACCAGGGAGCGCGCGCCGATCAGCGCCACGAAGCGGTCAACACCGAGCCGCCCGGGGTGGTCATAGCCATTGCTGACCCCACCCGCATGGCTGCTCGCCACCACCCAGCGCGGCTCCTGGTCCCATAACTCCAGCTGCTCCTCGACCCGCCGGCGCACCGCGTCACCGGCCACATTGCAGCCCATGACGCTGTGCGGCACTGGCAGACCGCGCCAGTCGCTGTCGGCCAAGGTCTCGATCGTCTCCAGAAACACCGCGCCATGGGCCAAAAGCACCGCTCCCGGCTGCGGCGATGCGTAGAGCGCCCATTTCAGGCGGGTGTTACCGATGTCGATGGCCAAAAAGCTCATGGGTGTGGGCGTTTAATTACAGGCAAGGGCCGCCAGCCTAACAGCTCACAGGGCACTGGCCGGCAAGACGGGTCGCAACAGCGCCGCGCCGGACGATGGCGCCGGCACGACTTTTCGCAGTACCGCTACCTTGTTGAACTCAGGTCAGGCCCTGGAGTTGCCGATAAGCCTACAGACAAGCTGCCAAGTATGGCCGGGCCGTCAGGCCTTGCCGCATGTGGCCGCTGAAACACTCGTCCCCCAACAACCATCTCGAAGGACTGCCATGTCGCATGCCGATTTACAAACTCGTGCAATCAGCCAATACGCCACGCTCGGTGATCGCGTTTTGCTGGCTGCGGCCGGCATCTGCGCGCTGGCCGCCCTGCTGCTGGGCATGAAGTACGAGCAAATGGGCCTGGCCGTTGGCGTGAGCGTGGCCTTGGCGGCGCTGGCCGGCGCCGGCTACGCCGCCGCCAAAGGCGGTGCCAGCCGCTATGTGCTGACCTTTGTGCTGGTCGGTTTTGTCGCCCTGCATATCCAGCTGGCACGCGGCGCGACCGAATATCACTTCGGCGTCTTCGTCGTGCTGGCCTTCTTGCTGGTCTATCTGGACTGGACGGTGATCGCCTTCGGCGCGGCGCTGTTCGCCGTTCACCACATCGGCTTCGACCGCATGCAGGCGGCCGGCTTCGGCACCATCTGCACCACCGAGCCGGACTTTTTGCGTGTGCTGCTGCATGCCGGCTATGTGGTCATCCAGGCCGGTGTCGGCATCGTGCTGGCCACCGTGATGCGGCGCGCGGCCGACGAGGGCGAGGAGCTGCGCGAGCTGGTGGCGCGGGTCAACCGGGCCGACGGCATCTCGCTGGATGTGGCCGCAGTCAAGACCCGGAGCGTCGGCGGTGACGCCTTGAAGGCGACACTGAACCGGATGGAGCAGACCGTTTCTACCGTGCGCAGCGGCGCCTCGGGCATCGAAGTGGCCAGCTCGGAGATCGCCAGCGGCAACCACGATCTGAGCAACCGCACCGAACAGACGGCGGCCAATCTGCAGCGCACCAGCAACAGCATGATGGCGCTGACCGAGGCGGTCAAACATTCGGCCGACAGCGCCCGGCAGGCCAACCAGCTGGCGATGACGGCCAGCGAGGTGGCGACCAAGGGCGGCGCGGTCGTGGCCCAGGTGGTCACCACCATGCAAGGCATCAATGACAGCTCGCGCAAGATCAGCGACATCATCGGCGTGATCGACGGCATCGCCTTTCAGACCAATATCTTGGCGCTGAACGCCGCCGTCGAGGCTGCCCGCGCGGGCGAGCAGGGGCGCGGCTTTGCGGTGGTGGCCAGCGAGGTGCGTTCGCTGGCCGGCCGCTCGGCCGAGGCCGCCAAGGAGATCAAGTCGTTGATCGGCGCCAGCGTCGAGCGGGTCGAACAAGGCAGCAGCCTGGTCGGCCAGGCAGGTGCCACCATGAGCGTGGTGGTGGCCAGCATCCGCCAGGTGACTGCCATCTTGGGCGAGATCAGTGCGGCCAGCGCCGAGCAAGCCGGCGGTGTGGCCGAGGTCAGCGACGCGGTGCGCGAGATGGACCAGGCGACTCAGCAAAATGCCGCCCTGGTCGAGCAGATGGCCGCCGCGGCCAGCAGCCTGACGCAGCAGGCCCAGGAGCTGGTGCAGACGGTGGCGGTGTTTGGGGTCGCGGGCAAGCGCGCTTGAGACGCTGGCCGGCTGGCTGAGCCATCACCGGCCGATCGCAATCAGGCACGTTGCCCCAGCGTGCGCAGCTGCGCGCCAGCGGCCAGTTCAGCCTCCAATCTCTGCACCAAATCGCGCCAAGCCTGCGCCTGGCGCACGACCTGGCCGACCACCAAAATGGCCGGGCTGGGCAGTTGCTCGCGCGCGAGCATCGCCGGCAACTCGGCCAAATGGCAGACCTGTTGGCGCTGCTGAGCGGTGTGGGCGGCCGAGATCGCCGCTGCCGGCGTGTCGGCGCTCATGCCGCCCGCCATCAAGGCTTGCACGATGTGCTCGGCCTGGCTCAGGCCCATATAGATGACCAGGGTCAGGCGGCTGCGTGCCAGCGCCGCCCAGTCGGGGCCGTCGCCGGCGCGCGCACCGTCACGGCTGTGGCCGGTGACGAAGGCGACGCCGGGCGCGTGGCGGCGGTCGGTCACCGGGATGCCGATGCTGGCGGGTGCGGCCAGCCCCGAGGTCAGGCCATTGACCACCTCGACGGCGATGCCGGCGTCAAACAGCGCGTCGACCTCCTCTGCACCACGACCGAACATAAACGGGTCGCCGCCCTTCAAACGCACCACTTTGGCGCCACTGCGGGCCTCGCGGATCATCAGCTCGTGGATGAAGCGCTGTTCGGTCGAGACACAGCCGCCGCGCTTGCCGACGTACAAAATTCTTGCGCCGGCCTTGGCCAGAGCCAGCACGCGGGCGTCGATCAGGTCATCGCTGAGGATCACGTCGGCGTCCTGGATGCGCTTGAGCGCCTTCAGCGTCAGCAGCTCCGGGTCACCGGGGCCGGCGCCGACCAGCGAAACCGGAATGGAAGCCAAGGGGGGAGTGATGGAGTTCATGCAAAAGAGAGAAGCAAGAACCGGGCCACTCCAAGGCGCTTGTCCGGTGCCGGATCCATGGCGGCACGCGGCCATGTTCTGCGACTGGCCACTCATTCGCCGGGGAAGGCCGCAAAGTGTCATGAGCAGCGATTCGCTAGCCGTTCCCCCACGCTTCGTTGACTCGGCCCGCCGCCGTGCTCATGGTGCTCGGGCCGGCTCTGGCGAGCCGACTTCCCTCGGTGCTCACTGCGCGGGTCAGCGGCGGCAAACTCACTTCGTTCAAACAGGTGCCGCCAAGTCAGTTGTTGAAGCGCGCTGCGCGCGCCTGACCCACTCCGCTGCGCTCTCGGCAGCGCACAAATCGCTCGTCGGCGGGCCGAGCCAACTTCCGAGCGGGCGCTTGGCACGGGGATGAGGCACAGCGTTCGCGATGCAAGCGCACGGTAGCCTGGGCCGATGCTGGGCGATTTGTGAGGGGCTGAGCAGCGCAGCGACTTGGGGCCGCCTGTTTGAACGGAACGAGCGCAGCGAGTGCAGTGAGTTCGGCGCCGGCCCCAAGTTGCGAGCAGCGCAAGGCAGTCGGCCCGCCAGGGCCGGCCCCCGAGCCATGAGCCCGGCGACGGCCCGGGCTGCCGTGCCTCACGCGGCAGAACCAGGCTCAACTGTTCGACAACTGCATGAGTAGCTGAAGCCCGGGCAAATGCTGCGGAACGGGCACTTTGAGGCTGAGCGCCGATGGCTGGAACGTGCCCATACCGGGCATTCGAAGTCGTCCCTGATGAGCATTTCGATCAGCGCATTTCTTGGTAACTGTCGGGCAAGTCGGTGAGTCGACTAAAGCGTTCGGCATGGGCGACGCTGAGAATTGATGCGCTTTGAATAGCCGCCCACATCAAGAATCGGCGCAAATGACCGCCAACAGGTGATGCAGGCGGCGCGCCAGAAGCCTTGGCCAAGGAGCGCCGACAGCGGGACTAGCGATGGGACTGCGGCTCCATGGCCGACATACTTGCAGTGGAACGATTGAATTTCCTATCCGTGAACACGTCCTTGTGTGGAGCCGAAGTTCAAGTGCCCCACTCGACCCGCTGGGGCGGCCAGGCCCGCGAGTCGAGGCGTCGTCAAGTCAGCTCGATCTGCACCGCTAGCACGCCCTCGCGGATCGAAGCGCAGGTCGGGGAGCAGCCCCGCCAGCCATCGGCGATCTGCACGCGCTGCCGCGTGGCCGTGCCGCGGCGGTAGGCAAACGGTACCCCTGCCCAGGTGAATGTCAGGGCGCCGTCGGCGGGCAGTTCCACCGCGTCCAGCAGCACCGGGTTGAAGTGCACCTGCCCGTCACGCATGCGCAGTCCCAGTTCACACCAGCGGGTGAGCACTTCTTCTTTCACCTGGCCGGTCATGCCGGGCTGCTGGGCGCCGCGTTCACCCGGCATGTGGCTGTGCGGGTCGGCCGGGAAAGCGCCACAGGCCGCCGCGCTCTTGCGGTAGCCCAGGCCGTCGCGCACCCGCCAGTACTGCGCCGTCAGAGCCGCCAGTTCGGGCGCCTGCCGGTCGGCATTCCCAAAAACCTGCTCCTGTACCGCCCGCGGCATCTTGGCCGTCATCGCTAGATAGCCGGGCACCCCCCAGTTTGTAGGATTGACCTGCTCGCTGACAAGCACTCAACTGAGTTGCGCTTCAAACTCCTTTCCGAGTGGATGCGGCTTCCTTCAAACTGACCCACTTGGAGATACCCATCGTGAAAATACGTTACTTCGTCAGCATCGCCGCAGTGGCGATGACACAGCTTGCTCAGGCCGCGCTCGTAACCGACCCGAACGACGCCCGAAACTGGCAGAGCGCCACCGTCGGCACATTCGCGACGCTGTATTACGGCTCGAACACGCTTGCCAACCGTCAACAGGTGGTCGACAACAAGTTGCTCGATGACTCCATCTTCGACGCGACCGGCTACGTCGCGTCGACACTCGTGAAGAGCATCGGGCAGTATTCCGGACAGGGAGGAGGGACCTCAACAGATTTGACGGGCACTGGCGGCTACGCCTACACCTGTTGTGGCGCGGCGGCGACACGGTTTGATGCCGCCAACGCGATCGACAACCGGTGGATGCAAACCAGCGGAGTCATCGGCGAGACCGTCTGGGACCTTGGTTTCCAGGCCACCAAGGCAGCGGTGTTCAACACCATTGATCACGGCCCTTTGCCGCAAGAAGCCATCGAGTCTACGGTCTACCTTTCCAATGATCAGGTCACCTGGACACAAGGGGTCGTTGAGCGAGTCTGGCTGGAAGGTTTCCAGCCGATTCTGGGTATTCAGTGGGACGGCTTCGTGTATGCGGTGGGCACCGGTACCACCGACACCTTCCGCTTTGCATCCATCATTCATGGGGGCCCCGGCGCATTGATCAGCGACGGTGACAATGAAATCAACGGGATCCTCGGGACACGCGCAGACTTCACACCGCCCGTTCCAGAGCCCTCGACGTGGGCCCTGATGGCGCTGGGCCTCGTGTGTCTGGGCAGATATGCATGCCGCGGTTCTGCACACTGAGTTGTGTGCCCTGACGGCAGCCGGCGGCTTCGAAAGACAGGACATTCAATCGCTCCTTTCGAACTGCTGGGCCTGCCAGACCCGCGAGTCAGGGCGACTTCATGCCAGCTCGGCCTGCACCGCCAGCACCCCTCGCGGATCAAAGCGCAGGTCGGGGCAGCCGCGCCAGCCATCGGCGGTCTGCACGCGCAGCCGCGTGGCCGTGCCGCGGCGGTAGGCAAACGGTACCCGTGCCCAGGTGAATGTCAGGGCGCAGTCGGCGGGCAGTTCCACCGGAGAGCGGGCCAAAGTGGGGAGTCCCTAGGCTTTAACCTGTGCGCGTGCCGCCACAATCTCCGTGTCGATCCCGGCCAAAGCATCAGACCAGCGCGGCGCCACGGCCATGTCGGGTATCACACCGGCATCAGGAGGATCTCCCATTGCAAACGAAGCGATCAGCGGGATATCTACGCCCACACCCGAGGCAGGCAGGTTGATCCAGGCCAGTTGCCCGCCATTCAGGCCGCGCAGGTTGCCGCCCGTGGGCTGTCCCAGCAGCCTGGCGACACCACTGCGCTGAATGTCTCGCGCCAGCAGGAATCCGGCTGAGCTGTTCTGTGGCCCGATCATCACCAAAGTTCTTCCTGCGTACGGCGTTGCCACGGGTTCGATGCGGTAGCCGGGCTGGTCGGGCAACAACCAGTTGCGCCCCGCACCCTTTCTCACCTGACCGGTGCGGTCAAAGAATCCGAAGTCCCAGGTATCCAGATAGCGGGCCAGCTCGTAGGGCACGCGCTCGTAGGCGCTCTCCACCTGATACCCCGGCAACTGTAGGGGTTTGCGCAGCAGGTGGCTGAGCAGCGTGCGACCGATCGCATCGTCGCCGCCTTCGTTGTGGCGTTGGTCAATGATGAGATAGGGCACACCGCGCAATGCCTCAAAGGTCTGCTGCAGGAAGGCCTTCGGCTTGAAGTCGCTCCGCCAGAACGCGAATGTCGGCAAAGTCAGCACACCAATGCCGCCGTCAATCCGGAAGGACCAGGCCGTGCTCGGCGGTGGCAGAACTTGCTCACGCATTGCCGTGGTCATGGCGCGCACGTCGATATCGCGCGGATTACCGCCGGCGCGTTCGCGTAACGTCAACGTGTATTGGCCGTTGCTTGGTGGGGAGCGCAGGGGGAATAGCCGATCCATCGCACCGCCGTTGGGACCGCTGTCCAGCTGTGACAGGCGTTTGAGACGCGCTCCGGGATGCAAGCCATCGGCGCGTAGCAGTGGCAACAGTTCATCGCGGATAGCCGTCACTGGTCGGCCGTCGATGGCCAGTATTTCACTTCCCGCCGACAACCCAGGTGCTGCACTCCCAGTGACAAGCGCGCGGCCTTCGATCCAGCGCAGCGTCAGTGGCAGCTTGTCGGCGCGCTGAAATACGGCATCAACCACGTCCTGCCGCTGGTTGTACGGGTTGACCCACGTATGGCCACAGTGCACGCTGGCTGCCAATTGTGAGGCAAGCATAACCATCTGCGCGCGATTGCTGCACGCCGCCACAGCGCCGTTTGCAAATGCGAAGGCGGCATCGAGTTGGGTAGACGAGGCGTAGCGATGCAGACCGGGGTGCAGATCGGCGAAGGCCCGCTGAAGAATGCGCAGATCTCGTTTGGCATCCTCTGCACTCAATTCGGGTTTGACAGGCGTTGCACCTTGCGCGCACTGTGCTCTCGCTGCGAGGCCAAGCAACGGCGCCGCGGCCAAGGACTTCAAGACTTCTCGGCGCTGGCTCATGGATTGGCGTCCTGGTCTGCGTTCTATTGGCACGTTGGCTGGCCCAAGTCATCTTGTGCGGGCGAGGCCACAACTGTAACTATGGTAATTTAGTCACCGCAGCAAGTGGAGCCGCCGTCGGCAATGGAGCACGGCGTCTTCCACAGACTGGCACACATTGGCGGCTCGACTGGCCTATTTATCAGCGCGCAAATCAGTCCGGGCGTATGACTCCAGATATCGTTCTAGTCAACGGCGGCTTGCTGGCGTTATGCACAGGTCCCAGTTATGCACAGCTTGGGCTGGCCGGGCGCCGATTCTTCCTCGTGATGGGGCTGGAGTCCGCGACCGGGTTCTGCGCATAGTCACAGCGTCTTGAGGAACTCCAACAGCGAGTCCGTCGCCCTGAAGCGGCGTACCGGCGTCTGGAGGTCCTGCAACCGGGCCAAGGCCTTCTCCTTCATCGCCAGGTCCGCT
>NZ_JANNMI010000326.1:0-4309 GCF_031397715.1 Roseateles sp. | reverse complement strand
TATACCGGCATCCATCATGCAACGACGGTGGGCAAGCTGTTTCGCCCCGACAACCCTCTGCTGGCGAACTACAAGTGGGTGCCGATCGGCTACCACGGCCGCGCCTCGTCCATCGTGGTCAGCGGCACGCCTATTCGTCGCCCGCTCGGCCAGACCAAGGGCAGCGCCGACACACCGCAGTTCGGGCCCAGCCAGCGCTTGGACTACGAACTCGAACTCGGCTTTCTGGTCGGGACAGGCAACCCGCTCGGCGAGCCGATTCCGATCGACGAGGCCGAACAGCACCTTTTCGGCGTGGCCCTGTTCAACGACTGGTCGGCGCGCGATATCCAGCCCTGGGAATACCAGCCGTTGGGGCCCTTCCTGTCGAAGAATTTCGGCAGCACGCTGTCGCCCTGGGTAGTGACGATGGAGGCACTCGCGCCGTTCCGCGCGCCGCTCGTGCGGCCGGCCGGCGACCCGGAACCACTGCATTACCTCAATGCGGCGCAGGACCGCGCGCAAGGAGCGCTCGACATCGAGCTCGAGGTCTGGCTGCAGACCGCCGCGATGCGCGAGGCGGGCCAGGACGCGGTGCGGCTGACCCGCGGCAACACGCGCGAGGCGGCCTACTGGACGCCGGCGCAACTGGTCGCCCACCACACCGTGGGTGGCTGCAACCTGCAGCCGGGCGACCTGTTCGGCTCGGGCACGTTGTCGGGGCCCGGCCCCGATCAGGCCGGCTCGATGCTGGAACTGACCCAAGGCGGCAAGCAACCGATCACGCTTCCCAACGGCGAGACCCGCAGCTTCCTGGCCGATGGCGACTGCGTCAGCCTGCGCGCCTTCGCCGTCAGGGACGGCGCCCGCCGCATCGGTTTTGGTGAATGCGCGGCCACGGTGGTGGCTGCGCCGCAGCACTGACGGGCTGCTCAGCCTTCGATCGCGTCGTCCAGGCAATCGTTGTCCAGTGCGGCGATTTCGGCGTATTGCACCGCATTCAGCTGATGGCGGTAGGCCAGGTAGGCGTGGCGGGCATTGGCTTCGTCGTCGCCTTCATCGTCGGCGGCAGCGGCGGCGATGTGGTGCTCGGCAGCGAGCGAAAAATGGTGAGCCGCCATGCGGTGGTGGTCGCCGATCGAATCCAGCTCTTCGTCGTTGAACTCGTCCTGCAGAAGTGCTGCATTGTCCACAGGGGTGTCCAGCGTTTGCTCGTTGCTCATGGCTTGCTCTTCCGTTCAGATGAAGGGTCACGGCGACGTGCCGCAAGCGCAGCATTGCCGGTTTGTGTGAAGCCTTGGTGACAGCTCGGCCTGCCACAGCCTCGCTCAGCCCGCGTTCAAGAAGCTCTCAAGTAGCGATCAAGACGCCGGCGCCTGCAGCCAATGCAGGCTGAACCAGTTGTGCGCATCGGTCCAGACCGGCCCGGCCCGAAAGCCAGCCCGCTCGGCCAGCGCCTGAAAGCCGGCGACGCTGTATTTGTAGGAATTTTCGGTATGCAGGGTCTCACCGGCCTCGAACACATAGTCCAAGCCCTGCAGGCGCAGGACTTGGCGGCGCATGCTCAGTAAATGCATTTCTATGCGTTGCAATGGCGCGTTATAAAAGGCACTGTGCCGAAAGCCGTCGGCGGCGAATTGGGCGCCGAGTTCGCACCGCGCCCGCTCCAGCAGATTCAGATTGAACCGGGCGGTGACACCTTGGCTGTCGTTATAGGCCGCGTGCAGCAGGTCGGGATCCTTGATCAGGTCAACGCCGATCAACAGGCCGCCGCCGCGCAACTGCTCGGCCGTCATGGCCAGGAAGGCTTGCGCCTCGGGGGGCGTGAAGTTGCCGATGCTGGAGCCTGGAAAGAAGCCGACCCGCTGGCCCCCGGCCGGCGCCGGCGCTGGCAAGGCGACTGCCCGGCTGAAGTCGCCGACCACCGGCTGAATATTCAGCGACGGGTAGTCGGCCTGCAGCGCGGCGCAGGCCTGCAGCAGATGCGGGCCCGAGATGTCAATCGGCACAAAGGCTTGCGGTCGCTCCAACTGCGCCAACAAGAGCCGGACCTTGCTCAGTGCACCGGCGCCGTATTCGATCAGCTGTGCCTGGGGCCCGATCAAATTGGCCAGCTCGGCCGCGTGCTTGCGCAGCAGGGCCAATTCGGTACGGGTGGGGTAGTACTCGGGCAGCTCGCAGATCTGCTCGAACAAGGCCGAACCCTGTTCGTCATAAAAGTACTTGGGCGAAATACTGCGCTGGCTTTGCGCCAGGGCATGGTGCAGGTCGGCGGCAAAACCTTCTGTGCTAACGGCCTTCAACAGCGGTGCAAGGGTCATGTCTTGTCTCGGTAGGGGGCGAGGTTACGCGCCAAGCGCAGACCGCTGAATTGCCAGCGAGCCTGCGGCGGGAAGAAATTTCGGTAGCTGGGCCTAGCATGGCCCGCCGGTGTGGCCAGGCTGCCGCCGCGCAGCACCAGTTGCCCGACCATGAACTTGCCGTTGTATTCGCCGACTGCGCCGGCCCAGGGCCTGAAGCCCGGGTAGGGGTGGTAGGCGGAGTGGGTCCATTGCCAGGCCTGCTCATAGAGCTGGCTGATGCCGGCCAACTCGGCCGCGGCTTCCCATTCAAACTCGGTCGGCAGCCGGGCGCCGGCCCATTCGGCATAGGCGGCCGCTTCGTAAAAACTCAGCTGCATGACGGGCGCATTGGGATCCAGCGCCAGTTCTCCGGCGAGACCAAATACGCGCCAAGCTTGGGGCTTGGCCGATGCGCGCCAGTAGGCGGGGTGTTGCCAGCCCTGTGCCTGCACCAGCGCCCAGCCATCCGATAGCCACAGGCCGGCCCGGCGATAGCCGCCGTCCTCAATGAAGGCCGCGAACTCGCCGCAGCTCACCAGGCGACTGGCGATCTCAAAGCCGGCCAGCTGTACCTGATGGCGCGGGCTCTCGTTGTCGAATGAAAAGCCGGTTTGGGCCGCGCCGATAGGAACCAAGCCGCCGGGGTGTTGCAGCCATTCCAACGCGGTGGTCTCGTATCGATCCGGTGCCCCGGTTCGATAGGCGGGGGCCAAGGGGCTGGCGCTGAAGGCATGCAGGATGTCGCTCAGGATCAGTTCTTGGTGCTGCTGTTCGTGCTGCAGGCCTAACTCCAAAATCGCGCGGGTCTGGCTCCAGCTGTCGGTGTCGGCGTTCAAAACAAACTGCGCCAAGGCGAAGTCAATATGGTTGCGGTAGGCCAGCACCTCGGTTAGCGTGGGGCGGCTCAATAGGCCACGCTGCGTGCGCGGGTGGCGCGCGCCCAGCGCCTCGTAATAGGAGTTGAACAGCCGCGCAAAACGCGCATCAAAAATTGCGTAGCCGGGCGCCCAGGGCTGCAGCACCAGCGTCTCAAAGAACCAGCTGGTGTGGGCTTGGTGCCATTTTGTAGGGCTGGCGTCGGGCATCGACTGCAGCGCTTGGTCTTCGGCCGACAAGGGCGCGGCCAAGAGTTCGGTGTGGCGCCTGGTGGCTTGCAGGCGCGTTAAAAAGGCCGCGCGTTCGGCGCGCTCGCCAAGGTTGGGTGGGGTGCTGGCTTCGGTGGTTCGGATCATCACGCATCGGTCTCCGGTGGGCTGTGCGGCGCGGCTGGCGAACGGTAGCCTAAATTAATGACGCCTGCACGTGGACCTTTGCGCTGGGTCAATCCCGTTTCAGGGTGCCTAAGGCGCCGGCTGCGCACAGCCCTAGCGTGGCGCCGACGGCATCGGCGAGCAGGTCGACCCATTCGCCGTCACGCCCCGGTATTTGCAATTGCAGCAACTCGATGGCGCCGCCGTAAGCCAACAGCGCCAGCGGCAAGGCCAGCCACCGCTGGCGCCCGCTGCTCAAACTCCAGTGGCCACAAAAAGCCAAGCTGGCGAAAGCCATGGCGTGATTGAGTTTGTCCCAGCTGCTGCCGACGCCCTTGGGCGGTGCGGGAGTCAGGGCCAGATAGCTGATCGCGATCAGCAAGAGCATCAACGTGAGCCGCCAGAACTGGCGTGCCCGGCTTGAATCAAGGGCAGTGTGTATAAAAGTGGAGAACATGGGGGATGAACGGGTAAGTTCGGCCTTGCGGTGTGGTTGCGCGGCATTGTCGCCGCGCTCTGGCTCCCGCCAGCGCCGCCCTTACATCCCGGCGTAGTTGGGTCCGCCGCCGCCTTCGGGTGTGACCCAGACGATGTTTTGCGTCGGGTCCTTGATGTCGCAGGTCTTGCAATGCACGCAGTTCTGCGCATTGATCTGCAGCTTGTCGGCGCCGGCGTCGGTCTTGATGAACTCGTACACGCCGGCCGGGCAGTAGCGCGCCTCCGGCCCGGCAAACTTGG
>NZ_JANNMI010000319.1:0-1252 GCF_031397715.1 Roseateles sp. | reverse complement strand
GGGTGCGGCACCGGCCGGAAGTTGATGACGATTTGCGCGTCACGGGCGGCCAGGCGCTTGCCGGTACGCAGGTAGAAGGGCACACCGGCCCAGCGCCAGTTCTGCACTTCAGTGCGCAGCGCGACGAAGGTTTCGGTGTGGCTGTCGGCCGGCACCTTGGCTTCTTCCAGATAACCCGGCACGGCCTGACCTTCATTGTTGCCGGCACGGTATTGGCCGCGGATCACATCGCGGGCGACGCTTTCGGCGGTGAACGGTTTCAGCGAGCGCAAGACCTTGAGCTTCTCGTCGCGGATCGCGTCGGCATCATGGGTCGACGGCGGCTCCATTGCGATCATGGTCAGCAGCTGCAGCGCATGGTTCTGGATCATGTCGCGCAGCGCGCCGGTTTCGTTGTAGAAGGCGCCGCGCGTGCCCACGCCCAGGCCTTCGGCCAGCGTGATCTGGATATTGGCGATGCTCTCGCGGCGCCAGAGCGGCTCGAATAACGCGTTACCGAAGCGCAGCGCCATCAAGTTCTGCACCGAGGGCTTGCCCAGGTAATGGTCGATGCGCAAGGCCTGGCTCTCCGAGAACACCGAGCGCACCACGCGGTTGATCTGCTGGGCGCTGGCGAGGTCTTGGCCGAGCGGCTTCTCCAAGACGATGCGCACGCGTGGCTCGTTGATGCCGGCGGCACCGAGCTGTTCGCAGATTTGCGTGAACAGATGTGGGCTGGTGGCCAGATACAGCACCACGGTGTCGGCCTTGCGCTCGTCCAACCAGTCCTTCAGGCGCTGGTAATGCTCGGGCTGCGACAAGTCCATGCGGCGGTAATGCAGCAGGGCGCCAAAGCGCTCGAACTCCTCTTCGCTGGGCCGCTTGTGACCTTCAACTTCACGCGAGCGCTCCTTCAGCCATTCGCGGTAGCGTTCGTCCGTCATTTCGTCACGGGCGACCGACAGAATGCGGCCACCGGCCGGCAGCTTGCCGTGGCGGAAGGCCTGGAACAGCGCCGGCATCAGCTTTCTCCAGGTGAGATCGCCGGTACCGCCGAAGAAAACGAGATCGAATGACATGTGCCGAGGCCTTATGTTTGGCTGCGCCGCCGCTTGGTTTTTTCAAGCGACACTTGATGTAACTAAGTTTCTAGTTTTATGATGCCGGAGTTTCTTGCAAAGGTCAAGACTGAAGTCCCTACCGGTCGCGTTCATGGGCGTTTTTCGCTGGCTGGCCATGTAACTTGCGTACCCGCTGGGCCGGCGGGGTTGCC
>NZ_JANNMI010000305.1:0-8448 GCF_031397715.1 Roseateles sp. | reverse complement strand
GGCCACCAGCAGCGCCGGGCGCGGGTCGGCCAGCAAGACCTCATCCAGCCGCGCCATCCAGTCGCCGCGCCGTGGCCAGTCCCAATCGGCCTGCTCGACCCGCTCGTAGCCGAATGCTTGCTCCCACAGGCTCTGCCAATGGCCCGGGTCGGAGTTCTGCCAGCCGGGCAACAAGAGAATGCGTTGCTGATTTTTCATCTGGGTGCTTTATGCTTTCGTTTCTTTGAATTGTGCTGGAGTGGTCATGACTTACGCGGTTTTTGTGGATGGACAAGAGGGTACGACGGGGCTGCGCATTCATGAATACCTGGCGGCGCGCAAGGATGTTGAAGTGCTGCGCATTGACGCCGACAAGCGCAAGGATGCGACCGAGCGCGCCCGTTTACTGAATGCCGCCGATGTGGCTTTTCTGTGTTTGCCCGACGCCGCTTCACGTGAAGCGGCCGCGATGATCAACAACCCCAAGACCTGCTTGATCGACGCCAGCACCGCCCACCGTACCGCGCCCGGCTGGGCCTTCGGCTTGCCCGAGTTGACCCCAGGCCAGCGCGACAAGCTGCGTGCTGCCAAGCGGATCTCCAACCCCGGCTGCCATGCCTCGGCCTTCATTCTGGCCCTGCGGCCGCTGGTGGATGCCGGTCTGCTGAGCCCGGCGGCGCTGGTTTCTGCCACATCCATAACAGGTTACTCGGGCGGCGGCAAAAGCATGATCGCCGAGTATGAGGCGGGCGGCGATGCGGCCCTGCAGGCGCCGCGCCCCTATGCGCTGGGCCTGGCGCACAAGCATCTGCCCGAGATGATGAACTACACCGGGCTGCAGAACGCGCCGGTCTTCATGCCCATTGTCGGCAGCTTCTACAAGGGCTTGTGCGTCAGCGTGCCGCTGCATCTGAGCCAGCTGCGTGCGGGCGCGCGCGCCGAGGATGTGCAGCAGGCGCTGGCCGCGCATTACGAAGGCGAGCCCTTCATTCGGGTGATGCCGCTGCGCGATGCGGCGACCTTGGCCGCTGGTTTTTTTGATGTGCAGGCCTGCAACGACAGCAACCGGGTCGATCTGTTCGTGTTTGGCTCTGATGCGCAAGTCTTGGTGATGGCGAGGTTGGACAACCTCGGCAAGGGCGCCAGCGGGGCCGCTGTGCAGTGCATGAACCTGCACCTGGGGCTGGATGAGGGTCTGGGGCTCTGATGCAGTCTGACGGCATTGAGCGAGCCTGGCGGCGCGATGCCGAGCTGCCGCAAGCGGCGCTGGATGCGCTGCGCGACGGGGTCGTTCTGCACGGCCGCCAGCAGGCCCAAGGCAGCGATGCGTGCGACATCGCCTGCGCCTTGTACGAGGGGGAACGGCTGGTCGCCGGCGCCTCTGGTCGGACCGAGTTTGCGCGCCTCTATGTCAACTATCTGTGGGTGGAGGCCGAGCGACGCGGTCAGGGGTGGGGCGGCGAATGCCTGCGCCAGATCGAGGCTCAAGCGCTGCGGCGCGGCTGCGTCGATGCCTTGATCGAAACCCTGTCGGACGAGACCGCCGAGCTATACGAGCACATGGGCTATGTCTGCATTGCCCATGTACATGACTATGTGCCGGGCTTCACCCGCCATACTCTGCTGAAGGTCTGGAAGCCGCGCGACTGAGGGGCAGTGAGCTTTTTGCGACCGGCAAGTCGATCCACCTGTGCCTGATTGGCCCCAATCCCCTCTATCCCCTTCATCCAGGCTCAGTTCTGATGCTCGTTTGAGCCCGCTGGAAACTTTGGCAAGGCGATGATCGATGTGCGGTGATTTGATCGACCCGGGGGGGCTTTTAGCCTGGATGGAGGGGATGAAGGGGATCAAAGAAATACTTGATTGGCAAGCATCGCCAGCCCGAATTCTCTGCGCCCTCCGCGCCCTCTGCGCCTTGCTCTGCGATCTCTGCGTCCGGATTGCTTAGCAAGCCCACCCTCAAGACCAATAGTCAGAAAAATACGGGCGCAGAGCCCGCAGAGGCTCCGAGCTAAGCCAAGCGGTACTGGGTTTAGGCCGCTGACATCGCCGAGCTGCGATAGTGGTAGCGGTAGGCAAAGACGAAGCCCAGCCGCGCGTAGACGCGCTGGGCCTCGAAGTTGTCCGAACCGACCTGCAGATAGGCCTCGACGGCCCCGTCGGCGGCGGCGATTTGCAGCAGCTGGCGGCATAGCCTGAGGGCATGGCCCCGACCGCGTTGCTCAGGCGGCGTGAAGACGTCAAACAGGCCGACGATGGCGCCTTCGCGCGCGAACTGGCCGCAGGCCAGCAACTGTTCTTGCCCATTCCGCAGCGCAAAGCCGCAATAGGGCACCGGCGAGGCCGCCAGGCGCTCGGCATGGGCGCTGATCTCGGCCTCGCTGGAGCCGCGCAAATGACCGACCAGTTGCGCGTACTCTGCAGCATCCAGCGCCTGCAAATTCTGCTCGGCCGGCAGCGCTGCATTGGCTGGCAGGGCGGCCAGCACCATCACATCGGCGGCATCCACGGCGGGCCAGCCTTTGGCGGCCAAATGCTGGTCCAGATCACTCGGTTGGCTGTACGGCGTAACGCGCACATACAGCGGTAGGCCGGCAGCCGCAAAGGCCGCCTGGCAGCGCGCCAGCAAGTCGTCCAGCGGCAGGCTGCCGGCGGCCAGCGCGTTGATGCAGCGGGAGCGTTTGGCCTTGCCCGGCGAGAGCCGGATCAACCAACCTTCGATCAACTTCTCTTGTGGCGGCGCACTGGCGTTCAGGCCGGCTTGTTCGGCACGCTGCGCCAAGTCAGCGGCCAACATCACATGCTGCCGACGCGCCGCACCATTTCACGTGCGAACTCGACAAAGGCCTGGGCACCCTTGGAGGCGGGGTCGAACACCACGCCGGGCAAACCGTAGCTCGGTGCCTCGGCCAAACGCACATTGCGCGGGATCACGGTGTCGAAAACCTTGTCGCCAAAATGCGTCTTGAGTTGGTCGCTGACTTGGTTCTGCAAGGTGATGCGGGGGTCGAACATCACGCGCAAGAGGCCGATGATTTGCAGATCGGGGTTCAAATTGGCATGCACCTGCTTGATGGTGTTGACCAGGTCCGACAAGCCTTCCAGCGCGAAGTACTCGCACTGCATCGGCACGACCACGCCATGCGCGCAGCACAGGCCATTCAAGGTCAGCATGGACAGCGAAGGCGGGCAGTCGATCAGGATGAAGTCATAGTCATCCCTGACTGCGCTCAAAGCGGTCTTCAGCCGCCGTTCGCGCCGCTCCTGCGAGACCAGCTCGACCTCGGCGCCGGCCAGTTCGCGGTTGGCACCGAGCACGTCGTAGCCGGCTTTGTCGCTGTGCTGCTTGGCCTCCGCGACGCTGCAGGATTCCAGCAACACGTCGTAAACCGTCAGCTCCAAGGTGCGCTTGTCTATGCCCGAGCCCATGGTTGCATTGCCCTGCGGATCAAGGTCAACCACCAGCACGCGCTGTCCCACCTTGGCCAGGCCGGCGGCGAGGTTGACGGTGGTGGTGGTCTTGCCGACTCCGCCTTTTTGATTCGCAACGCAAAAGATCTTGGCCATGTTTTCTAGTTTTGTTGACGATGACAGCTTAATCGCTGCGTTCGCCAATTTTGTTTACGAGCTTCAGTTTTTTGGCCGAATCCAGATCAAACAACGCTGGGCATCCAGGCCCGGCACCTGCAGTTGTTCCACGTGAAACACATCGAGATCTGAGGGTAGGGCGGCGAGCTCGTCGGCCGGATGCTGGCCTTTCATCGCCAGCCAAACGGCGCCGGGTTTCAGGTGCTGACGGGTCAGGGTGGTGAAGTCCAGGAGCGAGGCAAAGGCGCGCGAGGTGATCAGGTCAAAGGTCGGCGTCTGCAGCGCCTCAACCCTGGAATGCACGCCGTGCAAATTTGCGAGCTTCAGCTCGGCCGCCACCTGCGTGATGAAGCTGGCTTTTTTCAGCACCGCATCGACGCAGCTGACGTCGATCTCGGGGTGGCAGATAGCGATCACCACGCCGGGCAAGCCGCCGCCGCTGCCGACGTCCATCAGTCGAAGTGGCTTGCCGACAGCGTGCCTTCGCAATGCCGGTAGCAGACTCAGGCTGTCGATCAGATGGTGGGTCAGCATCGCCTGTGGGTCGCGCAGCGAAGTCAGGTTGTAGACCTTGTTCCACTTTTCCATCATCGCCAGATAGGCCAGGAGCTGGTCGATTTGCGGGTCGCTGAGCTGTAGTTGGAGGTTGGCAGCGGCGGCGGCCAGGGGTGCGCGCAGGCTTGAAAAAGTGTCGGTCATCATCGGTGGTGGGAATTTGGTTCGTTCAGGCCGCTTGGCTATCGTCACCGAAGCCCTTAAAACGCTTCTTCTTCAGATGGACCAGCAGCAGCGAGATCGCGGCCGGCGTGACGCCCGAGATGCGTGAGGCCTGGCCAAGGGTTTCCGGCTTGAACTTGTTCAGCTTCTGGCGCGCCTCGAAGGAGAGGGCGCTGACCAGGGCATAGTCCAGTTCGGCCGGCAGTTTGAGGTGTTCGTAACTCGCGGCGCGGGCAACGTCGTCGACCTGCTTGTTGATATAGCCGGCGTATTTGACGCTGATTTCTATCGATTCGATCACGGCTGCCGCAAGGGTGTCACCCAACTCGGCGTTCATTGTTTCACGTGAAACACCTGCCTCGGGGCGCGCGATGGCGGCCACTTCGGCCAAGGTGTCGTAGACCACACCGGGCCGACGCAGCAGGTCGATGAAGTTGTACTCGCGCTCCAGCGCCTTGCCGACCAGGCGCTCGGCGTCGACGGCGGGCAGGATGGCGGGGTGGACCCAGGTCGATTTGAGCTTCTCTGTTTCACGTGAAACAGCATCGCGTTTGCGGTTGAAGGCCGTCCAACGTGCGTCGTCAACCAGGCCGAGTTCGCGGCCCATTTCGGTCAGCCGCATGTCGGCGTTGTCCTCGCGCAGCTGCAGGCGGAATTCGGCGCGGCTGGTGAACATCCGGTAGGGCTCGGTCACGCCTTGGGTGATCAGGTCGTCGACCAGCACGCCCAGATAGGCCTGATCCCGGCCTGGCAACCAAGGGCCGCGACCCTGCACCTGCAGGGCGGCGTTGAGGCCGGCGAACAGGCCTTGGGCCGCGGCCTCTTCGTAGCCGGTCGTGCCATTGATCTGGCCGGCGAAGAACAGGCCCTGAATGTCGCGCGTCTCGAAACTGGACCTGAGGCCGCGTGGGTCGAAATAGTCGTATTCGATCGCATAGCCGGGCCGCATGATGTGGGCGTTGGCGAGGCCGGGGATGGAGCGCACGGCGGCGAGCTGGATGTCAAACGGCAGCGAGGTCGAGATGCCGTTCGGGTAGTACTCGTGCGTCGTCAGGCCCTCGGGTTCGAGGAAGATCTGGTGGCTGTCTTTGTCGGCGAAGCGGTTGACCTTGTCCTCGATGCTGGGGCAGTAGCGTGGGCCGATGCCCTCGATCACGCCGGTAAACATCGGGCTGCGCTCGAAGCCGGAGCGGATGATGGCGTGCGTCGCCGCCGAGGTGTGGGTGATGAAGCAGGGCACTTGGCGCGGGTGCTGGGCGGCATTCCCCATGAAGCTGAAGACCGGCAGCGGGTTCAGGTCGCCGCCTTGTTCCTCGCATTGCGAGAAGTCGATGGAGCGGCCGTCGATGCGCGGCGGGGTGCCGGTCTTGAGCCGGCCTTGCGGCAGCTTCAGCTCCTTGAGTCGCGCCGACAAGCTGATCGCCGGTGGATCACCGGCGCGGCCGGCGGCGTAGTTCTGCAAGCCAACATGGATGCGGCCGTCGAGAAAGGTGCCGGCCGTCAGCACCACCGAGCGGGCACGAAATTGCAAGCCCATCTGCGTGACGGCGCCGACCACGCGCTCGCCGCTGCCGTCTGACTCGACCAGCAAGTCATCGACCGCTTGCTGGAACAGCCACAGATTGGGCTGGTTCTCCAAGCGGTGGCGGATCGCCGCCTTGTACAGAACCCGGTCGGCCTGGGCGCGGGTGGCGCGCACCGCCGGGCCCTTGGAGCCGTTGAGGATGCGGAACTGGATGCCGGCCTCGTCGGTGGCCGCCGCCATCGCGCCACCCAGCGCGTCGACCTCCTTGACCAGATGGCCCTTGCCGATGCCGCCGATCGAGGGGTTGCAGCTCATTGCGCCAAGCGTCTCGATAGTGTGGGTCAGCAGCAGGGTGGCGCAGCCCATGCGGGCAGCGGCCAGCGCGGCCTCGGTGCCGGCATGACCGCCGCCGACCACGATGACGTCGAATTGCTTGGGATATTGCATGGGTGGGTTTGCCTTGAAAAAGGAGGCCTAGTCGCAGCGAAAAACGCGGGCGCGGGCAAGCCGCAGATTTTACGCGGGGCTGTGGATAAGTGCCGGCTTGAGGCACTCAGCCAAGGGACAATTGCGCCATGAAATGCCGAGAACACTGCGCCGCCTGCTGCATCGCCCCGTCCATCAGCTCGCCCATCCCGGGCATGCCTGTCGTGGGCGGCATCTCCAAGCCGGCCGGCGTGCGCTGTGTGCAGCTGGACGACGCCAATCGCTGCAAGATCTTCGGCCGCCCGGAACGGCCCGCCGTCTGCGGTTCGCTGCAACCGTCGGAGATGATGTGTGGCGACAACCGCGAGCAGGCGCTGCGCTGGCTGGGTTGGATGGAAGAGCAGACGGCGCCTTGAGCTTCGCCTGGCCCCGGCGGGTCAAGCCGGGCTGGCCGTTTCCGTGGATGTGCGGCGGCGCGCCCACCAGGCCAGCAACGCAGGGTGGCCCCAGTACTTTTCAAAGAAGTGGTGCATGACGGTGTTGACCAACGGCTCGATGAAGGTCACCGCGCCGGCGATGGCGATATTGCCGGTCAGGGCATAGGTGACACCGAAGGACGTGCCGAGATGGAGGACGCCGAAGCTTGCTGTCTTGGCCATAGCTGCTTTCTTGTTGCTATCAGGGGGATCAATAGCTGAACTCTAAATTCGGCGGCAGACAGCGTCCAGTTGGCAATCTCGATGCTGGCGATAGCTGAGGTCAAGCCAGGGGTCGGCCGCCTTGCAGCGTGATCACCCGCTCCGCCGCCGCGATGGTCTCGGGCCGGTGGGCGATGACGATTTTGGTCAGCTTCAAGCTGCGCAGCGAGGCATTGACCTCGCGTTCCCCCGCCACATCGAGCGCGCTGGTCGCTTCGTCCAGAAACAGGAACTGCGGCCGTTTGTAGAGCGCGCGCGCCAGCAATATGCGTTGGCGCTGGCCGCCCGACAGGGTATTGCCCATGTCCCCGATCAGGCTTTGGAAGCCCATCGGCATGGCCTGAATGTCGGTCAAAACACAGGCCAGCCGTGCGCATTCGGACACCCATTGCGGGTCGGCATCGGGGTCAAAAAAAGCGATGTTGTCGGCGATGCTGCCGGCGAACAGCTGGTCGTCCTGCATGACCGTGCCGATGCGGGCGCGCCAGGCGCTCAGACCCAGCTTGGCCAGCGGCACGCCGCCGACCCGGATCTCGCCGGCCTGGGGCTGGTGTATGCCCAGCAGCAGCTTCATCAGCGTGGTCTTGCCACAGCCCGAGGGGCCGATGATGGCGACCGATTCGCCGGCTTCAATCCTCAAATTGCAGTCGACCAGCACCGCCGGCTCGCCGTCTGCGTAACGGAAGCTCACAGCGTGCAAGACCAGCGCGCCGGTCGTGTCGGGCGGGCTGGCCTGCGCGGCTGTTGTGTCGGCCTCCGGCGCCGTCAGCACGATGTCGGCCAGGCGCTCGCCCTGCAGACGCAACATGCTCAGCTCGACGCCCTTGTCGATCAGGCCGGCCAGGCGCAGCGTGAACTGCTCTTTGTAGGCCAGGAAGGCAAACAACATGCCGACCGACAGCTCGCGGTCCAGCACAGCCAAGGCACCCAGCCAGATGATGGCAACCCGCTCGATGCCGAACAGGAGCTTGTGGCCAACGTCCATCCAGAGGTCGAGCCGGCGCACCGCGATGCCGGCATTCATCTGCTCGACCACCAGGTTGGCGAAGGCGGCGCTGCGCTCGGCTTGCGCGTTGAACAGCTTGATCGCCTGCGCGCCGCGCAGCGATTCGAGGAAATGGCTGTTTTGTTTGGCCTCATGTACCAGCGCCTCTTCCGAGGCCTCGCGCAGCGGCCCAAAGAAGGCCCAGCGCAGCAGGCCATAGGCGGCCACCGCCAGCAGCGCCACGCCGCTCAGGCGCGGGCTGTAGATCCACATCATGGCCAGCGTGATGATGACCATCAGCCCATCCAGGATCGCCTCGGCAAAGCGGGTCGAGAGCGTGCGCTGGATCAGCTGCACGCTGTTGAAGCGCGACCAGATATCGCCGATATGGCGCTTCTCGAACCAGGCCAGCGGCAGCTTGAGCAAATGGGCGAACACCTGGGTCAGCCACTGCACGTTCAGCGAGGCCGACAGATACAAAACCGCCCAGGAACGCAGCGCGGCGACACCGACCTGCAGCAGCACCAAGA
>NZ_JANNMI010000268.1:0-4102 GCF_031397715.1 Roseateles sp. | reverse complement strand
GCAGTTGCTTGGTGGCCAGCTCTGACTCGTAGGCCAGGTCGGCCACGGGCAGCCGCAGCCGACTCGACATGCCCGAGTTCAACAGGCGCTGCACGGTGCGCGCGATGCGGGCTGCCTCGTCACCGATGCGCTCGAGGTTGGCGATGGTCTTGGACACCGCGATCAGCAGCCGCAGATCACGCGCAGTGGGCTGGCGGCGGGCGATGATCGACGACAAATCGCGGTCGATCTCGATCTCCATCGCATTCACACGCAACTCGTTCTTGAGCACTTCCTCGGCGATCTCGCCGGCGAAGGTGGACAGCGCGTACACCGCTTGCGCCACCTGCGACTCAACCAGGCCGCCCATTTCAAGCACCCGGGTGGAGATGCCGCTCAACTCGTTGTCGAACTGGCTGGAAAGATGTCTGTCACTCATGGATCAGTCCTCAGAACTCAAGCAAATCAGCCAAAACGTCCGGTGATGTAGTCCTCGGTGTCCTTGCGCTTGGGCTTCATGAACAACTCGGCGGTTGGGCCAAACTCGATCAAATCACCCAAATACATATAGGCCGTGTAATCCGAACAACGAGCCGCCTGCTGCATATTGTGCGTAACGATGGCGACCGTGTAGTCGTTCTTCAGTTCGTGAATCAGCTCTTCGATCTTGCCGGTGGAGATCGGATCGAGCGCCGAGCAAGGCTCGTCGAGCAACAAAATCTCCGGCTTGATCGCAATGCCGCGGGCAATGCACAGCCGCTGCTGCTGGCCGCCGGACAGACCGGAGCCGCTTTGGTTAAGCTTGTCCTTGACCTCGCCCCACAGTGCGGCCTTCTTCAGCGCCCACTCGACCCGCTCGTCCATTTCAACGCGAGGCAAGGTTTCGAACAAACGCACACCGAAAGCGATGTTGTCGTAGATCGACATCGGGAACGGCGTGGGTTTTTGAAAAACCATGCCGATCTTGGCGCGGATCAGCGAGACATCGTCCTTGCTGGTCAAGATGTCATGGCCGTCCAGCAGAATCTGCCCCTCGGCGCGCTGATCTGGGTAGAGCTCGAACATCCGGTTCAAGGTGCGCAGCAAGGTCGACTTGCCGCAACCCGACGGGCCGATAAAGGCCGTCACCTTGTTCACGGGGATGTCCAGATTGATGTTCTTCAGGGCAAGAAAGTTGCCGTAGTAGAAGTTCAAATTCCGCACCGAGAGCTTTGCCCGCTCTTGTGTGGGCATATCAACTTTTGCGTCCATGGTGAATTCCGCTCTCTCTATCTGTCTATCAATACTTGTTCTTGAAAAGTACGCGCGCCAGGATATTCAGCGCCAACACACCCATCGTGATGATGAAAACACCGGCCCAGGCCAACTTCTGCCAGTTTTCATAAGGGCTCATGGCGAACTTGAAGATCGTCACCGGCAAGCTGGCCATGGGCTGACCCAGGTCCGAGGTCCAGAACTGATTCGACAAGGCGGTGAACAACAAGGGCGCCGTCTCACCGGAAATGCGTGCCAACGCCAGCAAGATGCCGGTCAGCACGCCGGCGCGGGCCGACTTCAGCGTCACCGAGATGATCACCTTCCACTTCGGCGTGCCCAGCGCATAGGCGGCCTCGCGCAAAGCGTTTGGAATCAGGCTCAACATGTTCTCGGTGGTACGAATGACGACCGGGATGACGATCAAGGCCAGCGCCAAGATGCCGGCGTAGGCCGAGAAGGTCAGCATGCGCGTCACCACCAGGCCGTAAATGAACAGACCCACCACGATGGAGGGTGCCGACAGCAAGATGTCGTTGATGAACCGCACCACGCTGCCCAGCCAAGTCTTCTGGCCATACTCGGCCAGGTAAATACCGGCCATGATGCCGATCGGCGTGCCCAACAAGGTGGCCAGGCCGACCATCATCAGGGAGCCAAAAATTGCATTCGCCAAGCCGCCGGTTTCGGCCATCGGCGGCGGGGTCATTTCGGTGAAGGTCGCCAGCTGCATGCCGCCTAGCCCCAACACGATCGTCTCGAACAAAATCCACATCAGCCAAAACAGGCCGAAGGACATCGCGCCCAGAGACAGCGTCAAAGCGACGGCATTGACCCGCTTGCGCTTGGCATGCATGGCCAAACGCTTAGCATGCTGTTCGCTGGCGGCACTCGCCAGACCGCTTGCAGGGATGCTGCTCATGAACGTGCCCCTTCATTCTTCTTCAATTGCGACAACAAAACCTTGGAGCAAGCCAACACCACGAAGGTGATGAAGAACAAGACCAGACCCAGATAGATCAGCGAGGCTTGATGCAAGCCCTCGCTGGCCTCGGCAAACTCGTTTGCCAAAGCCGAAGTAATGCTGTTCGCAGCCTCGAACACCGACAGTGAATTGAGCTGATTCATATTGCCGATCACGAAGGTGACCGCCATGGTTTCACCCAAAGCGCGCCCCAAGCCCAACATGATGCCGCCCATCACACCCGTCTTGGTGTAAGGCAACACCACATTGCGGACCACTTCCCAGGTCGTCGCACCCAGGCCGTAGGCAGATTCCTTCAGCATCGGCGGCGTGACCTCGAACACATCGCGCATCACCGAGGCGATGAAGGGGATGATCATGATGGCCAAGATGATGCCGGCCGACAAAATACCGATGCCTACCGGCGGGCCCGATACCAGGCTACCCAAGAACGGCACGCCATTCAACAAACTCTGCAGTGGCTGCTGCACATAGGTGGCCAAGATCGGCCCGAACACCATCAAACCCCACATGCCGTACACAATCGACGGCACCGCCGCCAGCAACTCAACCGCCACGCCCAAGGGGCGCTTGAGCCAGCTCGGTGACAGCTCGGTCAGGAACAAGGCAATGCCGAAACTGACCGGCACCGCGATCAGCAAAGCGATGAAGGAGGTCATCAAGGTGCCGTAGATCATCACCAAGCCGCCGAATTTTTCTTTGACGGGATCCCATTCGGTGGTCCATAGAAATGCCAAGCCGAACTCTTTGATGGCCGGCGCCGCACCGATGACCAAGGACAAGATGATGCCAGCCAACAAGGCCAACGTCAGCCACGCCGCAGCATGTGCAACCAAGGAAAACACGGTGTCGGCCCACGGGGCGACTCGGCGCCGAGCAGGCGGCAGGCTCTTGGGTTGAACCACATCGGCCGGTCTGCCGGATTCAAAATTGTTGGCTGGAAGTATTGCGGCCACGGGGCCTCCGCATGGTCAGCGTTGAAGGAAAAAAAATGGCGATCCTGATTCAACAACAGCCCGATCAAGCCAAGGCCGACGGGCTGTTGCGAATGTCAAGTCAAACTCACTTGTACGAGATCGGCTTGCCTGCGCTGTCTTTGATGTTGGCGGCCCACTGCTTGCGCACCAACTCTTTGACGTTATCGGGCATCGGCACATAGTCCAACTCGTCGGCCATCTTGTCGCCGCTGTTGTAGGCCCAATCAAAGAACTTCAAAACGGCGGCGGCGTTGGCAGCCTTGTCTTGCGTCTTGTACATCAAGATATAGGTCGGGCTGGTCAAGGGCCAAGCGTCCTTACCAGGCTGCTCGGTGGTGATCTGGTAGAAAGTCTTGTTCCAATCCGCACCGGCCGTGGCGGCCTTGAAAGCCACATCGTTCGGGCGCACAAAGACGCCGTCCTTGTTCTTCATCAAGACATAAGTCATCTTGTTTTGCAGCACATAGGAGTACTCAACATAACCGATCGAGTTAGGCAGGCGCTGCACAAATGCGGCTACGCCTTCGTTGCCCTTGCCACCCGCGCCGGTCGGCCAGTTGACGGCCGTGCTTTCACCGACCTTGGCCTTCCACTCTTCATTGACCTTGGACAAGTAGTTGGTGAACACGAAGGTCGTGCCCGAACCGTCGGCACGGCGCACCACCGAAATCGCGGCATCCGGCAATGGCACACCTGGGTTCAGCGCGGTCAAGGCAGCGTCATTCCACTTGGTGATCTTGCCCAGATAGATGTCACCCAAGACTTGGCCCGTCAGACGCAACTGGCCCGGCGCGATGCCTTTGATATTGACCACGGGCACCACGCCGCCGATCACGGTGGGGAACTGGATCAAGCCTTCTTTGGCCAACTCTTCGTCTTTCAAAGGCATATCGGTCGCACCGAAATC
>NZ_JANNMI010000249.1:0-9001 GCF_031397715.1 Roseateles sp. | reverse complement strand
ATTGCGGCCGCGGGATTTGGCGGTGTACCAAGCGTCATCGGCGTGCCGCAAGAGGCTCTCGACGGTGGTGCTTGGGTCGGGTATGCCGGTTGTGATGCCGCCCGACAAGGTGACATGGGCGGCCACGGCCGAGTCGGGGTGCGCAATCGCCGTGCTGGCCAGCGTGCGCAGCACAGCCCGGGACATAGTCATTGCGCCGGAGCGCGGCGGGCCCGGCAGGATCAAGGCAAATTCTTCGCCGCCATAGCGGGCCGCGCAGTCGCGCGGGCGCCGGCAGGTTTCTTGCAGCAGGGGTGTGATTCGCTGCAAACAGATGTTGCCCTCGGCATGGCCCAGGCGATCGTTGAAACCCTTGAGGTAATCGCCCCCGGCCTCCGACGCACGCAACTGGCTGGCGACCCAGTAGCCGTCATGCCCGGGCATTTCGACGTCAAGCGACACCAGATCCGGCTTGTCTTGCTGGAACAGAGTCAAGGCACGGTCGCCCGAGTCGGCCCACAGCACTGGGTGCCCCGCCGCCGTCAACTGAGCCGCCAGCACGCAGCGCGCCGAGGCTTGGTCGTCGACCACCAGGATCCGCAGAGCTGGCAGGGACGAGGCTTGCAAATGCTCAGACATGTGGGCGGGCATGTGTGGATGGGCTGCGGGGGACTTGTTTTGATTATGCGGGCTTGTACCGCATCGTCCAGCGGGTTTGTGTGTAGCGGAAGGTGGGGGGGAGGGCGCCATGGGCGCCGTGGGCTTGGCGTGTCCAAAGCCCTACAGAATTGTGCTGCGCTGCCGAAGACAGGGCCTGACGTTCGGAAGCGGGCGTGGACGAACTTTGTTTGGCCCTTCGGTACAAGTACAACACGGGGCGGGCGCCAGCGCACCGCGAACAGACATGACAGACAACACCCTACTAGAAGCCAAAGTCTTGCTGCTTGAGCACGACCCAGAGCAATACCAGATCCTCAGCGAGTTCTGCCAGTCCATGGGCCTGATGGCATTGCCGCGGTCGGCCAGCGATGCCCTGGCGACGCTGGCGATGCACAAAGATCTGGGCGGTGTGCTGCTAGCGGATGACCTGCCCTGCGACGAAGGCGATGCCTTGCAGCTGGCGCGCGCGATTCATAAGTTGCGGCCGGAGTTGCCGATCTTTCTGCGCCGCAGCAGTGAAGGCGACAGCGACAGCGAGCTAACGCCGGCCCAGCAGCTGGTGGTGCGCCACCGCTGGGTGACCGGGGATCTGGTGCAATTGCGTGCCGCGATTGAGCATGCGATTTTCAGCCTCAGCTATCCGCGCAGCTTGGTGCAGGGCATTTCCGACCTGACTTGTGAGTCCTTGGTAGCGATGTTTCCAAACGCCAAAGTCTTGGCCGAGTCGCCCTATGTTGTGCATGACCGCATCATCCACGGCGAGGTGTCCACGCTGATCCCGATCGAAAGCACCTGGTGCCGCGGCTACATGATGCTGCAGACCGAGGAAAACGCGCTGCGCCAGGGCTTGATCCAGGGCTTCAGCTACGAAGGGGTCGGCGGCGACCTGAACTTCCGCGAGCTCAACAATATGCTGGGTGAGACCACCAATCTGATCTGGGGCGCCTTCAAAAATCGCTACATTCCGCCGCAGGAATTGAGCAAACAGCAAACGCAGGTGCCCATCGTCATCAACCATGCGCACAAGTACATTTCGTTTGGGTCGCAAGATCCGCAGCTGTGTTTGCGTTATCAACTGTCCGATCCGGCCCGTCCCGGCATGCCGCCGTTGGTGATTGTGCAAAGAGTGATCTTCAATCTGCATTGGTCGCCGGAGGAGTTTGCGGACTTTGAGGCGCATGCGACCAAGGCAGGCCCGACCGGCGAGTTGGATCTATTTTGAATCAGTGGGCGCAAGACAGCCTGCCGAGTGCCCACCCGAGGAGTTTTTGATATGGCAGATGTTCTGGTGGTTGATGACTCCAGCACCATGCGGGAGATTGTTTCCAGCTTTCTCAGCAACAACGGTTTCCAGGTCATTGTTGCCACCGACGGCCGTGATGGTCTGCTGCAGTTGCGCGCTAACCCCGCCATCAAATTGGTCGTCAGTGATTTCAATATGCCCAATATGGACGGCCTGACCATGGCCGAAAAAATCCGCACCGAGCTGGGCAATCAGGCGGTGCGCATCGTGATGCTGACGACCGAGGACAACCCGCAGATGCGCGCCCGTGGCAAGGCGGTCGGTGTGACCGGCTGGATCGTCAAGCCGTTTCGCGGCGACGCGGTGCTGGGGCCGTTCAAGAAGTTGTGCGGGATGAGTTGACGGTGTTTTGCATGAAAAAAGGCCGCCCTGGTGACTAGGCGGCCTTTTGTTTTAGCGATGACAGGCTGGTTCTTTACCGCCCGGCCGCTGCTTGCAGCAATGCTGCCTTGTGGTCTGCGTTCACGTCGCTGCGCGACATGAACTTCGCCCCAAGTCCCAGTACCCGCTAACGCGGGTGCCGTGCTTTACAGCCCGGCTGCTGCCCGCAGCAACTGGGCCTTGTCCGTGCGCTCCCACGTGAACTCGGGCTCTTCCCTGCCGAAGTGGCCATAGGCCGCCGTCTTGGTGTAGATCGGCCGCAGCAAATCCAGCATCTGGATGATGCCCTTGGGACGCAGGTCGAAATGCTCTTGCACCAGGGCGGCGAGCTTGTCGTCCGAGATCACGCCGGTGCCTTCGGTGTAGACGGTCACATTCATGGGCCGGGCCACGCCGATCGCATAAGCGACCTGGATCTGGCATTGGCGCGCCAAGCCGGCGGCGACGATGTTTTTCGCCACATAACGCGCCGCATAGGCGGCCGAGCGGTCGACCTTGCTGGGGTCCTTGCCGGAGAACGCGCCGCCGCCATGCGGGCAAGCGCCGCCGTAGGTGTCCACAATGATCTTGCGGCCGGTCAGGCCGCAATCACCTTGCGGGCCGCCGATGACGAAGCGGCCGGTCGGGTTGATCAGGTATGTGGTGTCCTTCAGCCATTCCTTGGGCAACACCGGCTTGATGATTTCTTCGATCACTGCTTCGATGAACTCCGGCTTCATCTTGTGGCCGTCACTCATCTCCGGGCTGTGCTGGCTGGACAAGACCACGGTGTCGATCGAATGCGGCCTGCCGTCGACATAACGCATCGTCACCTGGCTCTTGGCGTCCGGGCGCAGGAAGGGCAGCCGGCCGTCTTTGCGCAATTGCGCCTGGCGCTCGACCAGACGGTGGGCGTAATAAATCGGCGCCGGCATCAGCTCGGGCGTTTCGTCGCAGGCGTAGCCGAACATCAGGCCCTGGTCGCCGGCGCCGATATTCAGGTGGTCGTCGGACGCATGGTCAACGCCCTGTGCAATGTCATTGCTTTGCTTGTCATAGGCGACCAGCACCGCGCAGCCCTTGTAGTCGATGCCGTATTCGGTGTTGTCGTAGCCGATGCGCTTGAGCGTGTCGCGGGCGACCTGGATGTAGTCGACATGGGCGTTGGTGGTGATCTCGCCGGCCAGCACAACCAGGCCGGTGTTGCAGAGCGTTTCGGCGGCGACGCGGGAGCGCGGGTCTTGCTCGAAGATTGCGTCGAGAATCGCGTCCGAGATCTGATCCGCGCATTTGTCCGGGTGACCCTCGGAAACGGATTCAGAAGTAAATAAGAAATCGTTGTTCGCCACTTTTACACTCCAGTTAACAGTTGATCGGCGTTGCCGTGCTGTCGAGTGACGCGGCGAACGCTTTAGCAGCATTTGTTGAGCATCGCTGCCCGGCGGGTGTTTCATTCATGTGAATAAAGCCCGCATCGCCCCGCAAGTTGTCCAATTTAACTCGGCGATTCTTGGATTATAGAAATATGTTGATGTTGTTCCGATTGCTTTCGCGTTTGCCCCTGCGGGTTCTCCATGCATTGGGCGCGCTGGCCGGCTGCCTGGTTTATGCGGCGTCCCCCAGTTATCGCCAGCGTTACCGAGCCAATGTGCAGATTGCCGGCCTGCCTTGGAGCGCGGCGCGCGGCGGCATCAAGGAGGCCGGCCGCATGATTGCCGAGCTGCCCTGGCTGTGGATGCGCCCGCCCGGCCAGGCGCTCGGCGAGGTCGTGCAGTGGCAGGGCATCGAGTTGGTCGAGCAGGCCTTGGCCCAGGGGCGTGGCCTGGTTTTTCTGACGCCGCATCTGGGCTGTTTCGAGATCTGTGCGCAAGCCTATGCCGAGCGCTTTGCATCGGCGCAGGCGCCGATCACGGTGTTGTTCAGGCCCGCCAAGCAAGCCTGGTTGCGGCGGGTCATCGATGACTCGCGCGGCCGCCCGGGCCTGGCCACGGCGCCGGCGACGCTGGCCGGCGTGCGGCAAATGATTCGTGCCTTGCGCCAGGGCCAGTCGATCGGCCTCTTGCCCGACCAAGTGCCGCCCCAGGGCCTGGGGCTGTGGGCGCCGTTTTTTGGCCGCCCGGCCTACACCATGACGCTGGCCCCGCGCCTGCTGCAACAAACCGGCGCTGCCGCTTTGTTGATCTGGGGCGAGCGTTTGCCGAAAGGGCGCGGCTATGTGGTGCATGTACGGCCGGCGCCGGTGATCGCGGCCGACATGCCCGCAGAAGCGGCCGCCGCCAGCATCAACCAAGCGATGGAAGCAATGATTCGACTCGCACCTCATCAATACCTCTGGGGCTATAACCGCTACAAGCATCCGCGTGGCCTCGACATCGCGAGCGCCGCGACGCTGGCGCCCAAGGAAGGTGCTTGAGCATGGGAGCCCGCATTGCCGCTCGTCTTGCCATTGCCTTGCTGTGGTTGTTGCATTTCCTGCCGCTGAGTGTTTTGGCGGCCCTCGGTCAGGGGCTGGGCGGCGTGCTTTGGCGGGTGGCTGGGTCGCGCCGGCGCATTGCGTTGCGCAATCTGGCGCTGTGTTTTCCAGAAAAATCCAGCGCCGAACGTGAACTGCTGGCGCGCCAGCATTTCGGCTGGATGGGCCGCAGCATCTTGGAGCGTGGCCTGCTGTGGTTTGCTTCGCCCGAGCGGCTGCGCCGGCTGATCCGCATCAAGGGCGACATCAAGGTGGCCGAGCACAGCAAGGCGGCGGTGATGTGGTGGGTGCCGCATTTCGCCGGTCTGGATGTGGTGGGCAACGGCCTGATGTTGAACCAGCAAACCCCCGGCGTGTTTGTTTACCAGCGCCAAAGCAATCCGGTTTTTGATGCGCAAATGCTGGCCGGTCGCAGCCGTTTCGGCGCCACCACCTCGGTCATCCGGGAAGAAGGCATTCGACCGGTGCTGCGCTTGATTCGCCAGGGCCATGCCTTTTTCAACCTGCCGGACATGGATTTCGGCCGCAAGGACTCGGCCTTTGTGCCCTTCTTCGGCATCCCCACCTGCACCTTGCTGGCGCCGGCCAAGATTGCCAGCAGCATGGGCATGTTGGTGGTGCCGCTGGTGGCGACTATGCTGCCGGGCGGGCAGGGCTATGAGCTGGAGGTTTGGGCCGCGCCGCCCGGCTACCCGAGTGGCGATCTGGAGGCCGACGCGGCGCAGATGAACGCTTGGCTGGAGCAACGCATCCGTGAGAATCCAGCCCAATATCTGTGGGTCCATCGGCGCTTCAAGACCCGGCCGGAGGGAGAGCCTTCGCTGTATCGCTAACGGCGATAATCGCTTTATGAAACTTCGCTTCACCAAAATGCAGGGCGCCGGTAATGACTTCGTGGTCATCAACGCCTTGCAAAGTCCGCTGACCTTGACCGCCGCGCAGCTCCGCCATCTGGGCGATCGGCGTTTTGGCGTCGGCTGCGACCAGATCCTGGTGATTGAGCGTAGCGATACGGCCGGCGTCGACTTTCGCTACCGCATCTTCAACGGCAGCAGCGGCGATGAAGTCGAGCATTGCGGCAATGGCGCGCGCTGTTTTGTGCGCTATGTGGCTGAACAGGGCTTGTCGAACAAGCGCAGCATTCGGGTGCAAACGGTCAATGCGGTGCTGGAGCTGCATTTGCGCGACGACGGCCGTGTCAGCGTGGACATGGGCGCGCCTGTGTTCGAGCACGCAAAGCTGCCGTTTGATGCCAACGGATTGAGCCCGCGACGGCTCAATGGCTTCGAGCTCTGGCCCTTGGAGGGCGCGGATTGCGAGGTGGCGGTGCTGTCCATGGGCAATCCGCACGCGGTGCAGTTGGTCGCCGACGTCGACGCCGCGCCGGTGCCGACGGTCGGGCCCTTGGTCGAGGCGCACGCCCGCTTTGCCCGCAAGGTCAATGCCGGTTTTATGCAGATTGTGTCGCGCAGCGAGGTTCGTCTGCGGGTGTTCGAGCGCGATGCCGGTGAAACGCTGGCCTGCGGCACCGGCGCTTGCGCGGCCGTGGTGGCCGGCATCCGCTTGGGGTTGCTGGATGAGGTCGTCGAAGTGCATGCGCGCGGCGGCGATTTGAAAATTGAATGGGCCGGGCTCAGTGCCGGCCTGCAGGCGCCGGTGTTCTTGACCGGGCCGGCACAAACCGTATTTGAAGGAGAGATAGCGCTGTGAGCAATCAAGAAGAGTCAAGGCAAGTCATTACCGAGCAAGATATCGCCGATTTTCTGGCCAAGACGCCGGGCTTTTTCGAGCGCCACGCCGAGCTGCTGGCGACCGTGCAACTGAGCCATCCGCATGGCGCCCGCGCGGTGTCGCTGCAGGAGCGCCAGGCCGAAATGCTGCGCGACAAGATCAAGGGCCTGGAGTCCAAGATCATCGAGATGATTCGCAATGGCCAGGAGAACGTCGGCATTGCCGACCGCCTGCACCGCTGGACCAAGAGCCTGATGCTGACCTCGGACGCGGCCCAGCTACCGACCGTGCTGCTGCATGAGTTGCGGCATCAATTCATGATTCCACAGGCCGGTTTGCGGATCTGGAATGTCGCGCCCGAGCATGCGCAGGCGGACTTTGCACAGGCCGTCAGCCCTGACGTGAAGAGCTTTGCGGCCAGCCTGAGCCAGCCCTATTGCGGCATCAACTCGGGTTTTGAGGCCGCGCAGTGGTTAGGCAGCCAAGAGGGCGGCAGCCATGGCGCGGCCACCTCGCTGGCGCTGATCCCGCTGACTCACGGTAAGCCCAGCCAGAGCTTCGGCCTGCTGGTGCTGGGCTCGCCCGACCCGACTCGTTACACCGCCGAAATGGGCACCGAGTTCCTGGCCCGGGTGGGCGATATCGCCAGCGCGGCGCTGGCTAGGTTGCTGGCTGGCAGTGGTGAAGCAAACGCAGCGGTCTGAGGGTAGCGAGCAAGGCGACGAGGCGCAGCCACTGGCGGCGCCCTTGGCCGCCTATCTGGAGCACATCCGGGTCCAGCGCCGCCTTGCGCCGCGCAGCCTGGTCATTTATGCGGATGCTTTGCTGCGCCTACAAAACTTGGCCGGGCAAACCGGCACCGCTTTGCTGACGCTGCGCCCCCATCAAGCGCGCAGCCTGGCGGCTCAACTGCACCGTGACATCGAACTGGGCCCGCGCAGCATGGCCCTGCATTTGTCGGTCTGGCGCGGGCTCTACCGCTGGTTGGGCGGCGAGCGCTTGGTCGAGCTGAACCCCTTTGATGGCCTGCGGGCGCCCAAAGCGGCCAAGCCCTTGCCCAAGGCCTTGGCCGTCGACGACGCGGTGCAATTGGCCAACTTCAAGGCTAATCCGGCCGATGCGGCGGCGGTGGATGCGCGCATCGAAGCACGCGACCGCTGCATGGTCGAGCTGCTGTACGGCTGCGGCCTGCGCGTTTCCGAGCTGGTGGGGCTGGACGCGCAAGCCGGGCCGGCATCGCTGGGCTGGATTGATTTGGCGGCGGCCGAGGCCACGGTGCTGGGCAAGGGGTCAAAGCGCCGTTCGGTGCCGATAGGCTCGGCCGCGCTGGCCGCCTTGCGGGTTTGGCTGAGCCTGCGGGGTCAGCTGGCGCGCAGCGATGAGCCGGCCTTGCTGGTCGGGCAGCGCGGCGCCCGCCTAGGCGCGGTGCAGATCCGCGCCAGCTTGAAGGCGCGCGCGCTGGCCGCGGGCATGCCGGCCCACGTGCACCCGCATATGTTGCGGCATTCGTTTGCCTCGCACATCCTGCAGTCCAGTGGTGATCTGCGCGCGGTGCAGGAGTTGCTGGGCCACGCGCACATCACCACCACACAGATTTACACGCAGTTGGATTTTCAACACTTGGCCAAAATTTACGACGCCGCGCATCCGCGGGCAAAGAAAAAACAATGACGGTGATTCGCTTTTCTACATTTGCCGCCAGCGCCATCGCGCTGGCTGTTGCCGCAGCTGCGCCGGCGCAAGCCCAGGGCTCGCCCACCGAGCTCGTGCGACCCGGCCCCGTCCGCCCGGCCACCGTGGAAAGCAGCTGGACGCCGCTGCGCTTGCCCAATGGCGACCGCATCGCTTTACTGGGCCTGAGCTATTTGATGGCGGTGGACGAAGAATGGGGTTTCGGCCCCAGCGTCTATGGCGCCGCGCAGGGCAACTACGGCGGGCTGTTCACGATGGGCTTCACCGGCCAGCGGCGCTGGCGGCTGAGTTCGTCCACGCATCTGGCGGCCGGGCTCTATGCCGGCGCGGGCGGCGGGGTGGGTTCGGATCAGGTGCGCTTTGGCGGCGGCCTGATGTTGCGCCCCGAGCTGTCGCTGCGCATGCAGTCTGGCCCCTGGTATGGCGGCCTGGCACTCGCTCATACGCGCTTCCCCAGCGGCAATATTTCCGACACCAGCCTCGGCCTGGTGCTGGGGCGGGCGAGCAACTTTGTCAGTTTCGCGCCCAGTGATGCGGGCAAGCCGGGCCGCGCCAGCCAGCGCACCGGCCTGGGCTTCGACGAGATTGCTTTGCAGGGCGGCTTTGCCTACCCGGCGATCAACGTCACGTCGTCGATCACGGTCAACGCTGCGCTCCGCGGCTTCGCCGAGGCCGGCAGCGACGGAATCCTGCAGGCATCAACCGGCGGCGCCGAGTTCGCCTCCGGTACCAAGGTCAAGGACATGGTGACCGGTGCGGTCGGCCTGGCCGAGTTCACCAGGGTCGTCGCCGAGAAGTACGGC
>NZ_JANNMI010000270.1:0-5857 GCF_031397715.1 Roseateles sp. | reverse complement strand
GCCCGATGTTGAAGGAATGGATCGCGGCGGTGCGCAGCGAAATGCTCAGTAGCTCGCTGCCGACGAATGACTTTCTGGTCTATCTGAACCAGCGCGTGCAGGTCCGCATCGGCTATTTGCTGCGCATGGAGCCGGGCATTCAGACACCCGAGGAGACGCTGCAAAAAGCCTCGGGCTCATGCCGCGACAGCGCTTGGCTGCTGGTGCAGATCCTGCGCTCGCTGGGCCTGGCGGCGCGTTTTGTGTCCGGCTATCTGATCCAGCTCAAGCCCGATCAGGCCTCGCTCGACGGCCCCAGCGGCAGCGCGGTGGACTTCACCGATCTGCATGCCTGGACCGAGGTCTACATCCCCGGCGCCGGCTGGATTGGCCTCGACCCCACCTCGGGCATGCTGGCCAGCGAGGGCCATATCCCGCTCGCCTGCACCGCCCTGCCCTCGTCGGCCGCGCCGGTCAGCGGCTTCACCGACAAGGCCGAGGTCACTTTTGTGCACGAGATGACGGTGACCCGCATCCATGAAGACCCGCGCGTCACCAAGCCCTATGCCGAGAGCGACTGGCAGGCCATCGACCGGCTGGGCCCGCAGGTCGACGCCGACCTGAAACGCAATGATGTGCGCCTCACCCAAGGCGGCGAGCCGACCTTTGTGTCGATCGACGATATGGACGGCGCGCAGTGGAATACCGAAGCGCATGGCGAGCACAAACGCGAGCTGGCCGGCCAGCTGATGCTGCGGCTCAAAAAGCATTTCGCCCCCGGCGGCATGCTGCATTACGGCCAGGGCAAGTGGTACCCGGGCGAGCCGCTACCGCGCTGGGCACTGAATATCTATTGGCGCGTTGACGGCCAGCCGATGTGGCGCGACGCCTCGCTGTTCTCGGTCGAGGGCGCGGACGATGGCTACGGCGATGCCGAGGCTCAGCGCTTTATGGCCACGCTGTTGGAGGGTTTGCATCTGCCCGCCGCCAGCGCCATTCCCGCCTATGAAGATGTGCGCCTGCAAGCGCAGATCGAGCAGAGCCTGCCCAGCAACCTGAACCCGCTGTTTGCCGACCTCAGCGACTCCGAGCAACGCCGCCGTCTGGCCCGCTTGCTGGACAGTGGCCTCGGTGAAGTAGCGGGTTACGTGCTGCCACTGGCGTCGACGCCGTTTGAGCCCGGCATCAGCCTGAGCAGCAGCTGGCGCAGCTCGGCCTGGCCGCTCAAGCGCGAGCATCTCTACTTGATCGACGGCGATTCACCATTGGGCCTGCGCCTGCCGCTGAACTCGCTGCCCTGGGTCTTGCCGGATGAAAAAGACGCGGAGTTCGACCTCGACCCCTTCGCCGAGCGCAGCGCCTTGCTGGAGGCCAAGGCGACGCTGGAGGTCAAGCTCAACCATGCTGACCGCCAAACTCAGCGGGGCCCACGTGCTGCGCTGGCGGCCGCCAAACGGCTGGCGCGGGCCACGCTGGGCCGGACCGAAATTCAGGCGCCAACCCCAGAAAAAGCGCTGCCTGGCCGCCACAACGCCGAGCCGGCGCCGCGCGACGTGATCCACACCGCCCTGTGCGTGCAGGTGCGCGCCGGGCGCCTGCACGTCTTCATGCCGCCGATCAAGCGCATCGAGGACTATCTGGCGCTGGTGCAGATCGTCGAGGCGAGTGCCGCCAAGCTGCAATTGAAGCTATGGATCGAAGGTTATGGCCCGCCGCGCGACCCCCGCATCAAGCTGCTCAGCGTGACGCCGGACCCCGGCGTGATCGAGGTCAATGTGCATCCGTCGGCAAGCTGGAACGAGCTGGTCTACACCATGAGCACGCTCTATGAGGAGGCGCGCTTAAGCCGCCTGGGCACCGAGAAGTTCATGCTCGACGGCCGCCACACCGGCACCGGCGGCGGCAACCACGCGACGCTTGGCGGCGCCACCGCCGAAGACAGCCCGCTGCTGCGCCGCCCCGACCTGCTGAAAAGCCTGATCACCTATTGGCAGAACCACCCGGCCCTGTCCTATCTGTTCTCCGGCACCTTCATTGGCCCGACCAGCCAGGCGCCGCGCGTCGACGAAGCGCGTGACGACAATCTCTACGAGCTGGCGATTGCCTTCCAGCAGATGGACAAAGTCTTGCCGGGCATGCTGCCGGGCGACAAGCCCTGGATGGTCGACCGCCTCTTGCGTAACCTGTTAGTCGACTTGACCGGCAACACGCACCGCTCGGAGTTTTCGATCGACAAGCTCTACTCGCCCGACGGCCCGACCGGACGGCTCGGCTTGGTCGAGTTCCGCGCCTTCGAGATGCCGCCGCATGAGCGCATGAGCCTGTTGCAGATGTTGCTGCTGCGCGCGCTGGTGGCGCGCTTCTGGCAGCAGCCCTACCAGGCCAAACTGGTGCATTGGGGCACGGCCCTACATGACCGCTGGATGCTGCCGCACTTTGTGGCACAAGACATCCGCGATGTCGCGCGCGATCTGCGGGCGGCCGGCTATGCCTTTGAGGACAGTTGGTTCGACCCCTTCATCGAGTTCCGCTTCCCGCGCTTTGGCAGCGTCGTTTATGAAGGCGTGGAGCTGGAGTTGCGGCAGGCGATCGAGCCCTGGAATGTGCTGGGCGAGGAAATGGCTGCCGGCGGCACGGCGCGTTATGTCGACTCCTCGGTCGAGCGCATGCAGTTGCTGGTGCGCGGCCTGACCGACGGGCGGCATGTGATCGCCTGCAACGGCCGCATGCTGCCGCTGCACCCGACCGGGGTGCCGGGCGAATATGTGGCGGCGGTGCGCTTTCGCGCTTGGAGCCCCTGGTCGGCGCTGCACCCGACGATTGGCGTGCAAGCACCCTTGACCTTCGATCTGGTCGACACCTGGAGCGGGCGCGCGATCGGCGGCTGCACCTATCACGTCGTCCATCCGGGCGGGCGCAGCGAGGAACATTCGCCGGTCAACGCCAATGCAGCTGAGGCGCGGCGCTTTGCGCGCTTCTGGCCGCATGGCCACACGCCGGGGCCGATGACGGTGTTCAAGGAGCCGCTCAACCCGAGCTTCCCGCTGACGCTGGATCTGCGCTGGCAGCCGCTGTGAGACGGGCAAGTCCGAGCGCAGAGATAATTGCCGCCCCGTAGTCTTCGAGATCGCTCTCGCTCCACCGTGCCCGCTCGACTCCTCTCAGGCTACCCGGCCGCCACCGATCGCTTTGACGAAATGCTGGGCGCCGACGGTCAACCCCGCCTGCATTGGCGCGCGCTGCTGACGGCGCTAGCGCGCGAAGCGCCCGGCGTGATGCGCGAGCGCGACGAGGCGGTGCAGCGCCAGGTGCGCGAAAACGGCGTCACCTACAACGTCTACGCCGATACGCGCGGCGCCGGCCGGCCCTGGGATTTGAACCCGCTGCCGCTGATCCTGCCGCACACTGAATGGGCCGAGATCGAGGCCGCCGTGACCCAGCGCGCCACGCTGTTGAACCAGATCTTGCTGGACGTCTACGGCCCGCAATTGCTGCTGCAGCAGGGCCAGCTGCCGCCCGCCCTGATCCACGGCCATGCCGGCTTTTTGCGCCCCTGCCATGGCATGCGCCACCGTGACGGCATCGCCCTGCACTTCTATGCGGTGGACCTGGCGCGCGCACCCAGCGGCCGCTGGTGGGTGGTGGCCGACCGCACGCAAGCACCCTCCGGCAGCGGCTATGCGCTGGAGAACCGCGCGGTGATTGGCCGCACCTTCCCCGATCTGATGCGCGACTTGAACGTTCGCCCCTTGACCGGTTTTTTCGACAAGCTGCGCGACAGCCTCAGCTACTGGGGCCACCAATGCGCCAATAGCGGCAGCACGCCCTTGCGCGCCGGCGAGCCGCCGCTGATCGTCTTGCTGACGCCCGGCCCGTACAACGAGACCTATTACGAGCAAGCCTATATGGCGCGCCACCTGGGCCTGCCGCTGGTGGAGGGGTCGGACCTGACGGTGCGCAATTGCCTAGTCTGGCACAAGACCTTGTCGGGGCTGAAGCGGGTGCATGTGATCATGCGGCGGGTCGACGATGACTACTGCGACCCGCTGGAGCTGCGTGCCGATTCGAGCCTCGGCATCCCCGGCCTGATTGAAGCGGCGCGGCTGGGCAATGTCTTGATCGCCAACAGCCTGGGCTCCAATCTGCTGGAGTCGGGTGCCTTGCTGGGGTTTTTGCCGGCGCTGTCGCAGCGCGTGCTGGGCGCGCCCTTGAAGATGCCATCCGTCGCCACCTGGTGGTGCGGCGAGCCGGCCGCGCTGGCGCAGGTGATTGCCAAGCTGGACCGGCTGGTGATCAAGCCTGCCTTCCCGCAGAGCCGCCAGTTCACCGTCTTCGGCCAAGACTTGAAAGGCGCCGAGCGGGCGGCCTTTATCGCCAAGCTGCGCGCCCACCCGGCCAACTATGTGGCGCAAGAGCTGGTGCATTTGTCGCAGGTGCCGGTCTGGCGCGCCGACATGGCCAAGCAGCGGCATGGCGCACATGGCGCGCTGAGCGCCAGCGCGATGGGTTTGCGCGTCTATGCCTGCGCCACGCCGACCGGCTATGTGGTGATGCCGGGCGGCCTGACCCGTGTGGCCACCGGCCCCGATGTGCGCGTGATCACCTTGCAGCGCGGCGGCGGCAGCAAAGACACCTGGGTGCAGGCGCGCGAGTCGCCGCCGCTGGATGTGCACCGGCCGCTGTCGCGCACCACCACGGTGGCCGATCTGGTGCGCGACGACACCCATGTCTCCAGCCGTGCGGCCGAGAACCTGTTCTGGTTCGGCCGCAATGCCGAGCGTTGCGACAATATTGCCCGCCTGCTGCGCGTTAGCCTGAACTTTCTATTCAATCTGCGCCCCGCCACGCAAGGCGCCGAATGGCCGACCGTCAAGGCGTTGTGCGCGAAGCATCTGCTGCTCGACGGCAAGCACCCGCCCAAAGACAGCGCGGCCCGCGCGCTGCTCAGCTCGTCACTGAGCGACGCGCAAGTTGAACAAGCCCTGCTCTTGGCCGTGGTGTCGCCCGAGGTGCCGGGCCTGGCGCGCCAGCAGCAGCAGCTCTACCGCAGTGCCAGCCAGTTACGTGAGCGGCTCTCGATCGACAACTGGCGTGCCCTCAACCGCATGCTGCAGCAGCAAGCGCCGGCCGAGCCCAAGCGCCTGTCGCAGGCCGATGCGATGACCCTGCTCGACGACGCCGCCGCCGCCTCGATGACCATGGCCGGCTTTGCGCTGGACGGCATGAACCGCGACCTGGGCTGGCGCTTTTTGTCGCTGGGCCGCCGCTTGGAGCGTTTGCAGTATCAGTGCCAGCTGCTGCAAGGCGCGCTCAGCATGGGCGCCGACGGCGAGCTGGACTGGCTGCTGGAGTTGGCCGACAGCATCGTCACCTATCGCTCCCGCTACCGGGCCCAGCCCGAGTGGCTGCCGGTGCTGGACCTGTTGTTGCTGGACGCCAGCAACCCGCGCTCCATCCTGTTCCAACTCGACGGCATCACCAAAGGCATGGACAAGATTGCGCTGGCGCCGGGCGGCTGCGGTGAAGCCGAGATGCAGGCCGTGCGCGCCGAGTTGTTGGCGCTGGCGCCGGCCACCGACCTCTACCGCGGCAATGCACGGCTGACCCAATTGCTGCTGCGCATACGGCGCGCCAGTGAGGCCATGTCCGAGCTGATCAGCGTGCAATTCTTCAGCTACACCGGCGAACGGGCGGAACAGGCGGTACAGCCATGAGCAGCGCCGCCACACCAGTTCGCGCTCATTGGCGCTACCGGGTCGAGCATGAGACCGAGTACCGCTATCAAAGCCAGGTCACGCTGTCACAACAATACCTGCACCTGACCCCGCGCAGCTTTGCGCTGCAAGCCACCGAGTCGCACAGCGTCTTGGTGCGCCCA
>NZ_JANNMI010000269.1:0-26934 GCF_031397715.1 Roseateles sp. | reverse complement strand
GGCGCCGCCGCCGCTGTCGGTGCCGGCGACGCTCCAGATGATGGGCGGCTGCCGATCGTTGACCCAGCTCATCGCGTGCTTCCAAGCAGGAAGGCATGGCCGCCGACCGGCGTCGACGGCACGGCAAAGTCTTGGGCGCTCATCAGGCCGGCCCGCCAGCCCTGACGGCCGGCCTGCACGGCATCTCGAAAGGCCGCGGCCATCAGCACCGGGTCGCGCGCCTGCGCCACCGCCGAGTTCAGCAAGACCGCGTCAAAGCCCAGCTCCAGCGCCCGCGCCGCATGCGATGGCGCGCCCAGGCCGGCGTCGACGATCAGCGTCGCATCGGGCAAGCGCTCGCGCAAGCTGCGCAAGGCGAAGGGATTGATCAGGCCCTGGCCGGAGCCGATCGGCGCGCCCCACGGCATCAAGACCGCGCAGCCGGCGTCAGCCAAGCGCCGGCACAGCACCAGGTCATCGGTGCAATAGGGCAGCACGGTGAAGCCTTTGCTGACCAGCTCGCCGGCAGCCAGCAGCAGCTCGAAAGGGTCGGGCTGCAGGGTGTGTTCGTCGCCGATCACCTCCAGCTTGATCCAGCTGCTGCCGTACAACTCACGCGCCATGCAGGCCAAATTGACCGCCTCGCGGGCGCTGCGGCAGCCGGCGGTATTGGGCAGCAGGCGCGCACCTTGGGCCTGCGCGGCGGCCAGGGCCATGGCTATAAAGCCGTTGTCACCGGCCTGCAATGTGCGCTTCAGTCCTACCGTCAGCACCTCCGTTTGCGAGGCTGCAATCGCCTCGGCCAGGGTCTGCGGACTGGGGTAGCCGGCGCTGCCCAGCAGCAGGCGGCTGCTCAGGGCGACATCGCCAATCATCCAGGGGTCAGGTCTTGCTTGCGTCATCGCTATCAGCCTCCAACAATCGGTTTGAACAGCAGCACCTGGTCACCGTCCTTCAGCAAGGCTTGGGCGCGGGCCTCGCGGGCGACGAACTGTCCGTTCAGCGCGGTGGCGACGCTCTCGGGCGCTAGGCTCAAAGCGCTCAGCAGCTCGGCCAGGGGCGTGGCGGGTTTGACTTGCTGCAGCTGCCCGTCCAGCGAGACATTGATATTTTGCGTGTCGTTCATGGAGTTTCCAGATCGGCCAAATCGGCCAAATCGGCCAAATCGCTGAGTAGCAGCAGCTCTTGCACCAAGGCCGGCGCTAACAGCCAGCCATGGCGGTACAGGCCGTTGAGTTGCAACAGACCCGGTTGCGCCAAGGCGCGCGGGCGGTTGTCCGCCAGGGCGGGGCGCAGATTGACGTCTAGCCGTTCGATGCGCGCCTCGGCCAGCGCCGGCATCACGCTGTGCGCGGCCGCCATCAGCTCAACCGCCGATTGCAGGCTGACGGCGCTGCGGTCCTCGCTCTCGATTTCGCTGGCGCCCAGCACCAGTTGATGTTCGCTGCGTGGCAGCAGGTAGACGCGGTGGCGCGGGTGCAGCAAGCGCACCGGCCGACTTAGGCCATGCTCAGCCAGGCTCAGCGTGATGACTTCGCCGCGCACACCGCGAAGGCCGGCGAGCTGCGTTTTGGCGCCCAGGCCGCGCGCGTCGACGACCCAGTCGAAGCGCAGCTCCTGACCGTCGGCCAGGCTCAAGCGCTGCGGCGCCACCGCGGCCACCGCCGTGTCCCAATACCAGCGTGCTTGGGCACCGGCATGCAGCGCCGCCATTGTTGCCAGTGGGTGGATATAGCCTTCGCCGGGCAGATGCCAGCCGCGCAGGCCGCGCAGCAGGGTCGGCTCCAGTGCCTGCAATTCGGCCTCGCTCAAGGCTTGGGCGGCGGGAAAGCCGCTGACCTGCAGCCGCGCCAATACCCGCTCTGCCGCGCCCAGATCCTGCCGATGGGCGAGCAACAGGCTGCCGTCTATCTTTAGCGTTATCTGCTGGGTCAACCGCTGCGCGATCAAGGGCCACAGGCGCAACGATTCGAAACCGCGCGCTGCCACTGCGGGCTCGGCCGTGTCCAGTTCGGCCAGCGGGCTGAGCAGACCGGCGGCGCTGAAGGCGGCTGCGCCCTGGCCGTCAAAGCGGGGCTCCGGGCCGGGTCCGCTGTCATACACGCTGACCGAATGGCCCGCGCGGCCCAAGGCCCAAGCGAACAAGCGCCCGACCAGCCCGGCGCCGGCTATTCCAATCGCCAAACTCATAGCGGCTGAATCGGGATGTAGAGCTCGCTCCCCCGCGCCTTGAACTCGGCGCTCTTTTCTTCCATCCTTTGCGCCATCTCCGCCGTGTACTCGCGCACATCCTGGGTGATCTTCATCGAGCAAAACTTCGGCCCGCACATCGAACAAAAATGCGCGACCTTGGCGCTGTCCTTGGGCAGGGTTTCGTCGTGGAAATCGCGTGCGGTTTCGGGGTCGAGGCCGAGGTTGAACTGGTCGGTCCAGCGGAAGTCAAAGCGCGCCTTGGACAAGGCGTCATCCCGCGCCCGTGCACCCGGATGCCCCTTGGCCACATCGGCCGCGTGGGCGGCGATTTTGTAGGCCATCAGCCCGGCCTTGACGTCATCGCGGTTGGGCAGGCCCAGGTGTTCCTTGGGCGTCACATAGCAGAGCATCGCGCAGCCGAACCAGCCGATCATCGCCGCACCAATGCCCGAGGTGATGTGGTCATAGCCGGGCGCGATGTCGGTGGTCAAGGGGCCCAGGGTGTAAAACGGCGCCTCGTCACAGTGCTTCAACTGCTCGGTCATGTTCTGTTGGATCAGGTGCATCGGCACATGGCCGGGGCCTTCGATCAGCGTTTGCACGTCATGCCTCCAAGCGATCTTGGTCAGCTCGCCCAGCGTGCGCAGCTCGGCAAATTGGGCCTCGTCATTGGCGTCGGCCAAGCTGCCCGGGCGCAGGCCGTCACCGAGCGAGAAGGTCACGTCATAGGCCTTCATGATCTCGCAGATCTCTTCGAAATGCGTGTACAAAAAGTTCTCCTTGTGATGCGAGATGCACCATTTGGCCAAGATGGAGCCGCCGCGCGAGACGATGCCGGTGCGGCGCTTGACCGTCATCGGGATGAAGGGCAAGCGCAGGCCGGCGTGGATGGTGAAGTAATCAACACCTTGCTCGGCTTGCTCGATCAGCGTGTCGCGGAACAGCGCCCAGGTCAGGTCTTCGGCGACGCCGCCGACCTTCTCCAGCGCCTGGTAAATCGGCACCGTGCCGATCGGCACCGGGCTGTTGCGGATGATCCAGTCGCGGGTGGTGTGGATGTTGCGCCCGGTTGACAGGTCCATCACCGTGTCGGCACCCCAGCGCGTGCTCCAGACCAGCTTCTCGACTTCTTCTTCGATCGAGGACGTGACCGCCGAGTTGCCGATATTGGCGTTCACCTTGACCAGGAAGTGACGCCCAATGATCATCGGTTCCAACTCGGTATGGTTGATATTGGCCGGGATGACGGCGCGGCCGCGCGCCACCTCGTCGCGCACGAACTCGGGCGTGATGACGGCCGGGATGCTGGCGCCGAACGAGTTGCCGCGCAGGCGTGCCTCGCGCTCGGCGTCTTGCTGGTATTCCCGCATCCACTCTCTCGACAAGTTCTCGCGGATGGCGATGTACTCCATCTCGGGTGTGATCAGGCCACGCCGGGCGTAATGCATCTGGGTGACATTCGCCCCCGCCACGGCGCGGCGCGGCTGGCGGCGCAGGCCGGCGCTCATCTGCAGCAGCGCTGTCTGTTGGGCTTGCTCGCGCAGGCCGTCGTCGAGCAGCTGGATAGCCCGGCCTTGATACAGCTCGGTGTCGCAACGCGCTGCGACCCAGGGCGTGCGGGTAGCGGGCAGGCCGTGGCTGACGTCGATAGCCGCTGAAACATCGGTGTAGGGGCCGGAGCAGTCGTAGACGCTGACCCGCTCGCCATTGCTCAGCGCAATCTCGCGCATCGGCACCCGCAATTCGGGGTGGCGCTCGCCGTGTAGATAGATTTTGCTGGAGCCGGGCAGCGGTGTGCGGGTCAACTCCAGGCTGCTGCTCAGACTGTTCAGGCCGGGTTCGGTGATGCTGTTCATGGGATCGGTTCTCGCGTTGGCTGTGAAGCGCTGCGAGGGCCGGCTTGAACACGAGGATGTTTGGGCGCTGCGAGGAGGCCGACCGCCCAGGCCCGGAATTCGGGCTCAGGCAAGTTGTGGGCGGGCTCTTCTTACGCCGGTATCAACCGGATCAAGTTCAGCGGGTCTATGGCTTCCACCACATCTCAGCCCGGCGCATAACGAATTAGCTATACGCAGCAGGGCACCCCGGAGCGAGTCGCGAGTATAGATGTGATTTATTTCTCCAGTTCTGGGCCTCACTACGGGCAAACCCGCAATTCATCCAGGGGGGTGGGCTGCCTACACTGCGAGGCTTGGCGTAGCCGTGTCGCGCCCTCTACATTGGAGAGTTCTTCATGCGTGGACGCGATTGCTGCGTGCGGTCTGGCCTGCTGGCCTTGCTGCTGGCTTCTATAGGCTGGGCCGGGTCTGCGCGGGCCCAAGCCGCTACCGTTACTGCGACCAAGCCCGAAGCCAGCACCGAGCTCAGCGCCGAACAGCGGGCGCAGAAGCAGGCCGACAAGGTGTTTACTTTTATCAAGCTGCAGTCGCTGAAGCCAGCCGCCAAGCGCGCCGCGCCAGAACCCGCGGTGGCAAGCGTTCAGGTCAAGGTGGCACCAAAGCCGCAGGCCAAACCGGCGCAGGCTCCCACCACCACCACCACCACCAACGCCAACGCCGATGCCGATGCCGATGCCGATGCCGATGCCGAGCCGCCTTTGCCTGCAGCGCAGCCGCCGGCGACTCTGTTGGCCGCCGCCAGCCTGGGTGCCGCCAGCGTACAGCCCGAGTTGTTGCCGCAGCCGCAGGCCGCGCCGCCCGCAGCGGAGCCACCGGCCCTGCAGTTGCTGAGCAAGGTCGAGCCCGAAATCCCGCGCCAGTTGCAGGCCGACTTCAAGGGCGGGTCGGTCACCCTGCGCTTCATGGTGCAGACCGATGGCTCGGTAACGCAGGCACAGGCGCTGCAGTCGACCCATCGCCGGCTGGCTTTGGCCGCCATCACCGCCGTCAATCAATGGCGGTTTGCGCCGCTGCCGGCGCCGCGCGAGGCCACGGTTGATATCGCGTTTGCACTCGAGTAAGTCCTATTCCAGTGGCCCAGGGCAAGCCGACAAGGCCGTTGCCACTGCCTCCAAAAAAACCCGCGTGCGCAGTGGCATCAGGCGCCGCGTCGAGCAGGCCTTGCCCGACCGCCATAACGTCTTCGTCTAGGTGTACCGGGGCGGGCTGCAGTTTGACGGCGGCCGCCCGCCGTCTTGGTGGCGGGCAAGCCCTTGCAAGAACCGATTGCCCAGCACGGCCCGTTCGTGATGAACACGCAGGCCGAGTTGATGCAAGCGGTGCGCGACTTTCAAGCCGGCACATTGGCGACATAAAAAGTCGTTCGCAGCCCAGAGACTCAGGCACCCAGCAGCTATCCTTGGCGCCTTGGTTTCGTTAGGCCCTGCCCATGCGCGCTGCGCTGCTTTGCTTCTTGCTGAGTCTGTCTGGCCTGCCGGTTATGGCGGCGGCGCTGCGCTTTGCGGTCGACACCAGCATCTCGCTGCCCTATGCCAGGTTTGAAGGCGGCGAGCTGAAGTCCGGGCTGAGCTTCGAGCTGGGCCATGCGCTGGCCAAGCGCCTGGGTCGCGCGGCGCTGTTTGTGCCGGTCGCGCGCAAGCGCATCAGCCAGGCATTGGAGAGCGGTCAGGCCGATCTGATTTGTGGTTACGCGAGCGGCTGGTTACCGGGGCCGTTTCAGTGGAGTCGTCCGCTGGCCCGGCATGAGGAATTGTTGATCACGCGCGCCGACGCGCCGGCACCGCAGCATGTGGCTGAGCTCGCCGGGCAAGCGATCGGCAGCGTTGCCGGCTTTCGCTATCCGGCGCTGGAGGCTCAGCTGGGCAAGGATTTCATTCGCGACGATGGCCCCGATGCCGAAGCCTTGCTGCGCCGCCTGGCTGCCAAGCGTATTGCGCACGCCGTCGTCAGCCGCAGCTATCTGAACTATCAACGTGTGGTCGTCGGCTTCATGCTGCCCCTGCATCAACCCTTGCTGCTGGAGCAATCAGAGCTGCGCTGCGCCTTGTCGATGAAGGCTGATTTGAGTCTGCGGCAGCTGGATGAGGCTTTGAGCGAGCTGCAAAAAGCCGGACCTCTGCAGGTGCAGTTTTGAGCTAAACCGGCAATTGCGGCAATTGCGGCAACTGGGCCGACAGCAGCGTGCCACGGCCCGGGCTGGAGGCCAGCTTCAGCGTGCCGCCCTCGGCCGCCACCCGGTAGCGCATGCCCACCAAGCCATGCGAGGAGGGTGGCTGTTGCGCAGGGTCGAAGCCGATGCCGTTGTCGCTGACCTCCACCCGAGCCTGGCCGTCCACCACCTCCAGCGTCAGGCTGACGGCGCTGGCCTTGGCATATTTGGCGATATTGGTGAAGGCCTCCTGCACCATGCGGTAGACGGTCAGCTCGGCGCGCGGCGACAGGCGCACTTCGGCCAGAGTGATGCGCACCGGCAAGTCCAGCCGCTTGGCAAATTCCCGCGCCTGGAGCTCCAGCGCCGGCAGCAGGCCCAGATTGGTCAGTGAGGACGGGTGCAGGTCCTCGATGATGCGGCGCTTCAGCGCGATACCGCTGTTGAGCATCTCGACCAAGTGAGTCATCCGCTCCTGCTGCTCGGGCGCCAGCTTGGGGCGGATGCGGGCGGCGTCGAGCTTGGCCGCGGTCAGCAAGGCGCCCAGCTCATCATGCAGTTCGCGCGCCAAATGGCGGCGCTCGTCTTCACGGGCGGTTTCCAAATGGGTGGCCAGCTCGGTCAGCTCGGCGGTGCGCTGGGCCACATCAACCTCCAGGCGGTCGCGCTCGGCCTTGATCTCGCCGGCCTGGCGCCGACCCTGCTCGGCCAACCGGTGCGACTGGCGCAAATACATGGCCAGGGCCAGCAGGCTGATGACCGTCATCGCCGCCACGCCAAGACGGCTCAGCAGCAAGGCCGCGTGGACTTCCGCACGGCCCTGCAAGACCCGCTCACTTTGAAGGTAGAGCAATTGCTCGGCGCGGCTGCGAATCAGCTCCATTTGGTCGCGTCCGATGCCGGCCTCCATCAGCGCCAGCGCGGCGTCAGGTCGGCCGGCCTCCTGGCGCTTCAATACCTCGGCCAGCTCGCCCATCTTGGTGCCGACGGCGAGTTCGAGTTGTTGATGCAACTGCAGCGCCACCGGGTCAGCGCGCTCGGTCAAATGAACCTTCAAGTCTTTCAATGAGCGCTGCAGGTCGTCATTGGCTTCCTCGTACGGCGCCAGATACTCGCGCCGCCCGGTCAGCAGATAGCCGCGCTGGGCCGTCTCGGCATCGACCACGCGCGCCTTGATGCCATACAGCAGCAGGCGGGCGCGCGCCATCTGCACCAACTGATCCAGAGTGTCTTGCGAGCGCCTGTAGCTGCCTTCGCTGATGACCAGCATGGCGGCGGCAACCAGCCAAGCGAGCAGAAAGACCAAGCTGCCATTTTTGGGACGGGGGATCCTCATGCGCCGAACTTCTCCGAAATTTTCCTATCAGTTTGTATGCGGACGCCGCTTCGACGCATACAGCGCAGCCGGCGCCTGCAAGCCGGATCGGCAATATGTTAACCAAAGCCGCCTGTTTGCCCCTTGACGCTGGCTCGCATCAAGCCTTGGCGCGCCAGCGCTTCAGCAACAAAGCGTTGCCGACCACCGACACGCTGGACAGCGCCATCGCGGCGCCGGCGATCACCGGGTTTAGAAAACCAAACGCCGCCAGCGGGATGCCGATCACGTTGTAGGCAAAGGCCCAGAACAGGTTTTGCCGAATCTTGGCGACGGTGCGGCGCGACAAGTCAATCGCCTGCGCCACCAAGGCCGGATCGCCATGCATCAGCGTGATGCCGGCGGCGGCCATTGCCACATCGGTGCCGGTGGCCATGGCCAGGCCCACATCGGCGGCGGCCAGCGCCGGCGCGTCGTTGATGCCGTCGCCGACCATGGCGACCCGTTGGCCACCACCACCATCACCCTGAGCTTTCAGCTCGGCGACGATGCGCGCCTTGTCCTCGGGCAGCACCTCGGCGCGCACATCATCAATGCCCAGCTGCTGGCCGACCAGGGTTGCGCTGCCGCGGTTGTCGCCGCTGAGCATCACCGACCTGATGCCCATTTTGTGCAGAGCCTGGACGGCGGCGGCGGCGCTCGGTTTGATGTCGTCGCCAAAGGCCAACAGGCCGAGCAGGCGCGGCGCGCTGGCGATATCAGCCAGCCAGGACACCGTGCGGCCCTGTGCTTGCAGCGCATCGGCCTGCGGCTGCAGCGCCAGCAGCTCGATGCCCAACTCCTGCATGAAGCGGCTGCTGCCCAGGCGCAAGGCCATGGGGGCCAGGTCTGGCCCGCTCAGCGTTGCCGCCACGCCCCGGCCGGCCACTGCCTGCATGTCCAGCGCCTTCGGGACGGTCAGCCGGCGCGCGCCTGCGGCCTCGGCCACCGCGTGGGCCAGCGGGTGTTCGCTGCCGGCCTGCACGGCGGCCGCCCAACTCAGCAGCTGCGCCTCGTCGACGCCGGCCGCCGCGTGCAAGGCCAGCAGCTGCGGCTTGCCGACCGTCAGCGTGCCGGTCTTGTCGAAGGCCACGATATCGATCTTGGCGGCCAACTCCAGCGCCTCAGCGTCTTTGATCAAAATGCCGTGCCGCGCGGCCACCCCGGTGCCGGCCATGATGGCGGTCGGCGTGGCCAGGCCTAAAGCGCAGGGGCAGGCGATCACCAACACCGCCACCGCATTCAGCAGCGCTTGTTCCCAATTGCCCTGTGCAAAGCCCCAGCCCAAGAGTGTGGCCAAGGCCAGCAAGATCACCACCGGCACAAAGACGGCGCTGACCTGATCGACCAAGCGCTGAATCGGCGCCTTCTTGGCCTGCGCCGACTCGACCATGCGCACGATGCGCGACAAGGTCGACTCCGCGCCCAGCGCGGTGACGCGCAGCAACAGCAAGCCTTCGCCATTGACGGCGCCGCCGACCACCTTGTCGTGAACAGCCTTGGCTACGGCCAGGCTCTCGCCGGTGATCAGCGACTCATCGACATGCGAGGCGCCTTCCAGCACCTCGCCGTCGACCGGGATGCGCTCGCCCGGCCGCACCACCACCTCGTCGGCCAGGCGCAGCTGACCCAGCGGCAGCACTTCCTCTTGGCCGTTGCGGCGCACGCGGGCGGTGTCGGGCTGCAGTTTTTTGAGGGCGCGGATGGCCTCGGTGGTTTGTCGCTTGGCCCGCGCTTCCAGCCATTTGCCCAGCAAAACCAGGGTGATGACCACGGCCGCCGATTCAAAGTAGAGCTGCATGCTGTGCGGCCCGCGCAGCCACAGCTCGTAAACCGACAAAGCAAACGCCGCGCTGGTGCCCAGGGCGACGAGCAAATCCATATTGCCGCTGCCGGCACGCAGCGCCGCCCAGCCGGCCTTGTAAAACCGCCCGCCCAGCCAAAACTGCACCGGCAGCGTCAAGGCGAGCTGCCAATAGCCATTCAGCATCCAGTGCTGACCCAGCAGCATGCCGGCCATGGGCAGCACCAGCGGCGCGCTCAGCAGCGCGGCGACAAGCACCGGCCAGCCGCTGTGCTGCCAGCTCGGCTTGGGCGCTGAGGAGGTGCTTTCAGCACCATCTGCCAAGCGAGCCTCATAGCCGGCCTTGGCGATCGCCGCGATCAGCGTTTGCGGTTCGACCGTGCTGAGCATGCGCACGCTGGCCGTCTCGGTGGCCAGATTGACTTCGGCCGACAAGACACCGGGCATTTTGAGCAAGGCGCGCTCGACCCGGCCCACGCAGGACGCGCAAGTCATGCCGCTGATTTGCAGGCTTAGGCTTTGCTCCGGCAGGCTATAACCGGCCGCCTCGACGGCGGCGCGCAACAGCGGCAGCGTCATCTCGGCGGAGCCGCTGACGCTGGCCGCCTCGGTCGCCAAGTTGACTTCAGCGCTGCTGACGCCGGGCACGCGCAGCAAGGCCTTCTCCACCCGCTTGACGCAGGAGGCGCAGGTCATGCCGGCGACGGGCAGGGTGAAAGTCTGGGGGTTAGACGTCTTCGAGGGATTCATCATGGCTGGATGCTAAGGCTTGCCACGATGGGCAGGTCAAGCCTCGCTCGAATCTCAGGTCGATCTGCTTCGTCTGATTTGGTTTACCCGCACGATGCCGGGAGTTCGTCCCGGCGGCCGACCCCCTTCTCTTGTCTCGCCAAGAGACGAGGGCAATAGAAGGCGCTCAGCCGCTGGTAGGCGTCTGATCCTTCGGCAGCCGTCGCAAGCGATGCTTGCTCGGTGCTGCCTCAGACCCTGCCGCATGGCCCTGCGGGTCCGCTCGGTCACAAGACACTTGCAAGCGCCTTTTCCTTCGCCAGGCGTCAGGCAAGCCACTCGGCTTGCATTCGGGCCGGGCTCAGTGCGTCGAATTTACCGGGCCGCGCCCAATTCGTTGTGCGCTCTAACGGCCGCTACGCTCAGACAGGGGGCGCGAAGCCAGTCGTTGAAGTCGCTGCGCGACGCCCGGCAAATTCTCCGCTCTTCGCCCATGCAGAAGGCGCGAGCACCAAAGAACACGGCTCGCTGCGCGTCGCCTTGATGGGTGCTGCACTGCGCGCTTGCGTCGCGCAAGCCTTTGCCGGGAGGGTCACGTCTTGCATATACATTCAAGGCCTGACCCCGAACCGCGAACCGAGGAAACCGGGCCCACAGGCGATCAGGCGTACTTGGGCAGCCGCCACCCAGTTATCCTGCGTCGCCGGCAAAAAGGCAGAATCTCAAGGCCTCATTTATTGCAGGCACAGCCTCCGCCGGAATGGCAAGTATCCGACCGGGCTATGCAAGTATTCCCGCATGCCTTGCCGGTGCTGCAGACCTTGCAACACGCACCGCCACCATCGTCGTCGCCGCCACCACCGCAGCCGCTTATCAAAGGGACCGACGCAGTGACGACCATGGGCATCGCAAGGAGCAAGATTCGAAGCAAACGGAGGATAAGGTTCATGGGTTAGATCCCTGGGAAATATATTTTCTATTCGCCGGAACGGCTAGTTAGGAATATTTTGGCTTGTTAACATGACAGTCGAAAACTGGGAACCAGGGCATTCGGAATCGGGGTCCGGATCCGGGGTCAGTCCTTGCCATTTGCCTACCTTGACTGAAATAGGCAAAAGTCAAAGACCGACCCTCGCGTTCAACCCGCGCGTTCGTGTTGGTCGCGGAGAAGTCGGGGCGAACGCTCCGCATCGTGCTGGACGATGGGATTTGGGTGACCTGACCCTCCGGCGGTGTTGAATTGGCAAAACGCACGCTGACCCAGCTCTACAACCAGCGCCCAGCCTGGCTGGCGCAAGCACACGCGGCGCTGGACAAGGCCGTGGCTGCGGCTTACGGCTGGCCGGATGTCGACCCTGGCGCGTTGGCAGACGACGAGGTGCTACGGCGGCTGTTGGCGCTGAATCTGAGTCGAGCTGCGGCGGCGACTGGATCCCCGCCTTCGCAAAGGTGACGGGCGGGACCAGCAAAATTTATAGGCAAAGCCTGACCCTCGCGTGGGCGCGCTTTGCGATCTTTGCGTCCTTCTGTTTCAAATTTCCCAGATGAGCACGGTCGTCAGCCCGAACCTCAACAGTTGCACGCCTTCTTCAGCCCGGCGTTTGAATTTGCACCACAGCCTTTGGGGCAAATGCCTTGGGGCGATTGCGCACCTTGCTGGCGAAGGTGAAGATGGCCGACACCGCCCTGTTGCACGCCCAGGCCCGCCTAGACAAGGGCTGGAGCCGCACGCTGCCGGAGTGGCAGTCAGCATTCATCCCCTTCATCCAGGCTAGAAAATTCCCCACGCAGATCAACCAAGCTTGGCCTTGCAAAAGCTGTCCCAAACGGCTCGCAAAAGTAAAAGGAAAATTTGAGCCAGGATGGAGGGGATAAAGGGGATGAATACAGCTCCGGCGCGGATGAGGTCGATGATCAGATCCCCGCTGAAACACAACCGGCGAGGGTCGGGATGAAGGGGATGGGCTCAGTGCGGTGGGCGCTCAGCAATGGGCTACGGTAGCGCAATCCATCAGGATCAGGCTCAGGCTCCTGCTCAGGCCCCTGCTCAGGCCCCATGAGGCGCCAACAGTTGTGCCATGGGCCGGTTTCTGCAAGACGGGAGACCTGAGTGCGCCGGATAAACCGGCAAGGACTAAAGGGCGCAAGTCCCACCCAGCAAAGAAATAGCGATTCGTGTTGCCCCCGAGTCATGCGTGGCGCGCCGTGAGGTGCATGGCGAAGCGTTGACAGGGGAAGTGTGTTCAACGTGCTGCGATGGCGCGTGTGGATCAGGGTAATCACCCCCCACGAACGAGCCTTGCTTTGCCCTTGCGATGTCGGGGCCGCAACTTCTACCATGCAGTGGTCGGATGCCTGCCAGTTTGGCTAGATGGTCCGACGTTAACCATCCAACTGGAGAAATCATGCTCAAACTGAAACATGCAATTGCAGTCGCGTTGACGGTTGTCTGTGGCGCGGCTTCGGCAGTGCCGGTCTATGTCGGGAGCTGGACTGTGGACGCGGGTCCGAGTTGGACCAGCGTTCCCCTTGCCTATACCGGGCAGGAGGCCGCAGCGCTCCTGTTCGGCGGGTCGGCGGCGATGTACTCAATCTCGACGATCGACAGCCTGGCGGCGAACATCGACAACATGGCGTGGGTCAGCACCTGGGGCGGGGCTTGCGGCACCACATTCCCTTGCGGAACCAAGGTTGCCGAAGGCTACTCTGTGAGCACGGGCGGCTTGTACGTGACTTTTGGCGACACGTCGGCCTACGTCAACGATTGGGCCACCGGCTCCACGTACACCAACTTCGCATTTGCGGTGCCGGAACCCGAGACCTATGCATTGATGCTGGCGGGTTTGGTGGCAGTGGGCGCGGTTGCGCGGCGCCGCCGGCCGAGCGCGCAGTAAGGTCTGCGCGAGCCGCGCTGCGTCGCGCAGCGCTGCCGGCAAGTGTGGGGATGAACCGCAGGGTTCGTCCCCATTTTTTCGTGCGGCCGAGGGTCAGGTCTGCCACCTTGCATTCTGTCGAACCTGTGGGTCGCCGGGCCTGAGTGCGCTCCACTTCACAGTTCGGAGGCAGGTTTCAAAAAAACCCGGCAAGACCTGACCCTCACGCACCGCCCACTCGCCGGTTTATGCTCAGTCCTGTTCAACCAAAAGGCCCCCACCATGTACGAATTCAAACTCCCCGATATGACCTGCGGCCATTGCGTGGCGGCCATCACCAAGCTAGTGGCGGCCGTGGATGCCGAGGCCCAGCCGCTGTTTGACCGCGAGGCGAAAGTCTTGCGGGTCGAAAGCGAAAAAGGCCGCGGCGTGTTCGTCGCGGCCTTGACAGAAGAAGGCTATCCGCCCGCTTGATGGAGCCCCCGCCCGAGCCCTGCTCGGTCTGCCCCCCGAGGGGGCCAAGTCGTCCTTGGGGCGGCCCGGCGAACGTCTTGAGGAGTTAGGCTTTCTTCAGCAAGCCGATGTCGATCGGCAGCGTCCGCACCCGCACCCCCGTGGCGGCAAAAATCGCGTTGGTCAGCGCCGGGGCCAGCGGCGGGGTGCCGGGCTCGCCGATGCCGCCGGGGGCTTCCGTACTCGGCACTATATGCACTTCGACCTTTGGCATCTCGCTCATGCGCACGACCGGGTAGTCATGAAAATTGCTCTGCTCGACGCGGCCGTCTTTGTGCGTGATCTTGCCGTACAGCGCCGCTGACAACCCATAGCAAATCGCGCTCTCGATCTGGTGCGTGATGGTCAGCGGGTTGACCGTCATGCCGCAGTCAACCGCTGCGACGACGCGGTGCAGCTTGGGCGTGCCGTCTTTGGCGATCGAGATCTCGGCCACCTCGGCCACATAACTGCCAAAGCTCTCGGCCACCGCAATGCCCCGGAAGATGCCCTTGGCCGCCGGTTTGCCCCAGCCCGCCTTAGCAGCCGCCAACTCCAGTACCGCCCGCAGACGCGGCTGCCCGGCCAACATCTGCAAGCGAAACTTCAGCGGGTCGGCCTTGGCCGCATGGGCCAATTCATCGACAAAACTCTCCAGAAAGAAGGCGTTTTGCGAATGCCCGACCGAGCGCCAGAACCAGACCTGCGGGCCGGGCTCGGCCTGACCATAGGCGACGCGCTGATTGGCGATCTCGTAATGATGATCGGCCAGGCCTTCGACCGCCATCGAGTCGACGCCGCTGGCCGGCAGCTTCATGAAACCGGAGCCGGCCATGATGGAGGGCGAGCCGATGTCGGCGCGAAGCAAGCTGACGCGGCCTTTATCGTCCAGCGCACCTTCCAGCTTGACCACCGAGGCGGGGCGGTAAAAGCCCGCCGCCATATCGTCGTCGCGCTCAAAGATCAGCTTGACCGGGCGGCCGCTGAGCTTGGACAAGAGCGTGGCGCTGATGGTGAAGTCATGCGCAAAGCGGCGCCCGAAGCCGCCGCCCAGCAGGGTGGTGTTGACCTGCACCTTGTCCGTCGGCACGCCGGCTATTTTTGCGACGATTTGCTGCGTCGGGCCCGGCCCCTGCGTGCCCACCCACACCGTGGCCGCACCGTCGCGCACCCAGGCGGTGCAGTTGAGCGGCTCCATGCAGGCGTGCGCCAGATAGGGCACTTCATAGGTGGCCGACAGTTGTTGCGCGGAGTTGGCGGCGGCGTCTTTGAGATTGCCCTTGTCCACCGCCACGGCACTGGTATTGGCGGCTGCATCCAGCAGCATGGCCGAGACCTTGGCCGTGGACAGCTCGGCGCCCAGGCCGGCCCCCAAATCCCACTGCACATTCAGCGCTTCGCGGCCCTTCTTTGCGGCCCAAAAACCCTTGGCCAAAACGGCCACGCCGTTGTCCAGCGCGATCACGTGGCTGACGCCCTTGACCGCGCGTGCCGCCGCCTCATCACTGCTTTTGACCTTGGCGCCGGCCACCGGTGCGCGCGCCATCACGGCCACCAGCAGCCCGTCCAGATGGGTGTCGATGCCGAACTGGGCTGTGCCGTTGACCTTGGCCGCGCTGTCCAGGCGGCGGGTGGGCTTGCCCAGGATCTTGAAGTCTTTGCTGTCCTTCAGCTTGGGCGCGGCCGGCACGGCTTGCTGGGCCGCGCTTTCCACCAGCGCACCGTAGGCGAGCTTTTTGCCGCCCGGGCCGATCACATGGCCGCGCTCGGTGCGCAGCGTGGCCGCATCGACCTTCCAGGCCTGCGCCGCCGCCGCCACCAGCATCTCACGGGCCGCCGCACCGGCCTGGCGCAGCGGTGTCCAGTGCGCGCGCACGGTGGTGCTGCCGCCGGTGGCTTGCATACCGAACATCGGGTTGTTGAAGGCGGCGTCGGCGGGCGCTTGCTCAACGCCGACCAGCGCCCAGTCGGCGTCCAACTCTTCGGCCACGATCATCGGCACGGCGGTCAGCACGCCTTGGCCCATTTCGGCCGAGCCACAGAGGATGGTGACGCGGTTGTCCGGCGTGATGCGCAGCCACGCACTCGGCGCAAAGGTGTTGCTCGCCGACTGGGCCGCCGCGCGCTTGGCGGCCAGTGGCAGGGCGAAGGACAGGATCAAGGCGCCGCCGGCGCTGCTCTTGAGGAAGCCGCGGCGGGTCGCTTGCAACTCAGTTGCGGTGGTGTCCATGTTCAAGCCCCTTTCTTCAGCGTGGCGGCGGCGTCATGAATGGCGGCGCGCACCTGGTTGTAGGTGCCGCAGCGGCAGATATTGCCGCTCATGGCTTGGTCGATGTCGGCGTCGCTGGGGGACTTCTTGGCCGCCAGCAGCGCGCAGGCACTCATGATCTGGCCGCTTTGGCAGTAGCCGCATTGCGGCACATCGATCTTGACCCAGGCGGCCTGAACCACCTTGCCGGTCTTGCTGGCGCTGATGCCCTCGATGGTGGTGATCTTCTTGCCCGCCGCGGCGGACAAGGGCAGGCTGCAGGCGCGCACCGGCTGACCGTCCAAATGCACGGTGCAGGCACCGCACAAGCCCATGCCACAGCCAAACTTGGAGCCGGTCAATTGCAGGTCTTCACGCAAGGCCCACAGCAGCGGCATCTCGGGGTCGGCGTCCAGGCTGGTGGCCTTGCCGTTGACGTTCAAGTGAATCATCTCAACTCCTTCTGAGCTTCAATCGGTGCGGGCCGGTGCGGCCACAGGCGAGCCCGCAGCATACCCAAATAGAGGCCGGACGGCTGGCCTGGCCTCAGTGCTTCAACTCGGATTGACGCCGCCGCCCAAAGCCTTGTACAGCTGCACATTGTTCAGCAGCAGGCCCAAGCGGGTTTGCAGCAGCGCTTGCTGCGCGGCGTAACTGGCACGTTGAGCGTCCAGCAGCTCCAGGCTGTTCGACGCGCCATTGTTGAAGCGCAGCTCGACCAGCCGCAGGCGCTCGGCCTCGGCGCGCGCTTGCTCGACCTGCGCCAGCGTCTGCTCGCCATAGGTGGCACGGCCCGCCAAGGCATCGGCCACCTCACGGAAGGCCTGCTGCACCGTCTTTTCATACTGCGCGACCGCGATCGCTTGCGCGGCCTTGCTGGCTTGCAGATTGGCCTGGTTGCGGCCGGCGTCAAAAATCGGCAGCAAGGCCTGGGCGCCCAAGCTCCAGACCGTGTTGCTGAACAACTGCGACAGCTCATTGCTGGCTGTGCCCAAGCTGGTGGTCAGGCTGATGGACGGGAAGAAAGCCGCCCGGGCCGCGCCGATATTGGCATTCGCCGCAATCAGCAATTGCTCGGCCTGCAAGACATCGGGGCGCTTGGTCAAGACCTCGGACGGCAGGCCTGCCGGCAGCTCGAACACCTGGGCTGCGGCCAGCTGCTGGCCACCCGTCAAGTCAGCGGGCAGCGGCTGGCCGAGCAGCAGGACCAAGCCGTTTTCACTTTGTTCACGCTGGCGCTTGGCCTGCGCCAAGCTGGCGCGCGCCGACGCTGCGGCTGACTCGGCCGAACTCAGGTCCAAGGCCGAGCCGGCGCCGCCGTCAAACTTCATCCGCGTCAAACGCAACGTGTCCTCACGGGCTGCTACCGTCTGGCGCGCCAATACCAGCAACTCCTCATCGGCCTGCAGCGCCAGATAGCTGGAGGCCACGCCGGCCACCAGGCTGATCTGCGCGGCGCGGCCGCCCTCGGCGCTGGCCAGGTAACGCGCTAGTGCGGCGTCACTCTGGCTCTTGACCCGGCCGAACAAATCGAGCTCGAAGGCGCTGACCTGCAGGCCGGCTTGGTAGTTATTACTGCTACTTCCGCCATTCCCATTCGTGTTGGGCTGACGGTTGGCGCTGAGGCCGGCGTTGAGCGTCGGCAATCGGTTGGCTTCGGCGACCCGCGCCAAGGCGCGTGCCTGCTCGACATTCAGCAAGGCCACGCGCAGATCGCGGTTGTTCTTGAGGGCCAGCGCAATCAGCTCGCTCAGCTTGGCGTCACTGGCATAGAAGCTCTGCCAGGGCAAGTCGGCGGCGCTTTGCTCGCCAGCCGAAGCATGACTCCAGCTAGCGGCCATCGGCGCTGCCGGCCTGTTGTGCTCAGGCGCCAGGGACATGCAGGCGCTGAGCAGCACAGCGCTCGCTGTCGCGATCAAACCAGGTGAAAAACGGCGGCGAATCATTGAGCTTGCTCCTGAGCTGGGGCCGCGCCGACATGATGTTGGGCGCTGAGTCGGCGTTGCCGCTCGGTGCCCGGGAAGATGCGCCGCACCACCAAGAAGAAGACGGGCACGAACAAGACCGCCAGCACGGTGGCCGAGATCATGCCGGCCATCACGCCGGTACCGATGGCGCGCTGGCTGGCCGAGCCCGCGCCGCTGGCGAATACCAGGGGCATAACGCCGAGAATAAACGCCATCGAGGTCATGATGATGGGGCGAAAACGCAGATGGCAGGCGTGCAGAATCGATTCGATCAGGCCCATGCCCTCGGCCTGCAAGTCCTTGGCGAACTCGATGATCAGGATCGCATTCTTGGCCGACAAGCCAATGATGGTGATCAGGCCCACCTTCAAAAACACGTCATTGGGCATGCCGCGCAGCGACACGCCGGCCAAAGCACCCAGCAAACCCAGCGGCACCACCAGCAGCACCGCCAGCGGAATCGTCCAGCTCTCATACAGCGCGGCCAGGCACAAGAACACCGCCAGCAGCGAGAACACCAGCAGGATGGTCGCCTGTGAGCCCGAGAGCTTTTCTTCGCGCGACAGCCCGGTCCACTCATAGCCGATACCCGCCGGCAGCTTGGCCGCCAGCTGCTCCATCTCGGCCATGGCCGCGCCGGTGCTGAATCCCGGCGCCGCGCTGCCGCCGATGCGCATCGCCGGGTAGCCGTTGTAGCGCACCGCCTGCATCTGGCCGCTGGTCCAATGCGTGCTCGCGAAAGCCGACAGCGGCACGCTCTTGCCTTGGCTGTTGTTGACGTTGAGCTTGAGCAAGTCCTCCGGCTTCATGCGTGCGGCGGCCTCGGCTTGCACGATCACGCGCTGCAGCCGTCCGCTGCTCGGGAAGTCATTGATATAGGCCGAACCGAGCTGGGTGCCGATCACCGCGGCCACCGACTCATAGGCGACGCCCAAGGCATTCGCCTTTTCGCGGTCGATCTCGACTTGCAGCTGGGGCGCGTCTTCCAGGCCGTCCGGCCGCATGCCGGTGATGACCTTGCTTTTGGACGCCATGCCCATCAGCTGATTGCGCGCATTCAACAAGGCCTCATGGCCGAGGCCAGCGCGGTCCTGCAAGCGCAGGGCAAAGCCCGAGGCCGTACCCAGCTCGGGGATGGGCGGCGGCGAGAGCGGGAAGATGAAGGCATCGCGCACCGCCATCATCGCGCCGAAGGCACGGCCGGCCAGCGCCTGCGCGCTGTGCTCGGGGCCGTGGCGTTCGCTCCAGGGCTTCAGCGGCACGAACACCAGCGCGGCATTCTGGCCCTGGCCCGAGAACGAGAAGCCGATCACACCGACGGTGGCCTGCACCTCGGGCTGCTTGAGCATGTAGTCTTCCACCTGCTTGACGGCAGCCTCGGTGCGGTTGGTCGTGGCACCCGGCGGCAGCTGCACATTGACGATCAAGTAACCCTGATCTTCATTGGGCAGGAAGGAGGTCGGCATACGCACATAGAGCAAGCCGACGACGGCGACCAAGGCGACATAAATAATCAAGACACGTCCGCTGCGCCGCAGCAGCTTGGCGACCCAACCTTCATAGCCCTTGGCGGTGCGCGAGAAGCCGCGGTTGAACCAGCCGAAGAAACCGGTCTTGGCGTGCGCATGGCCGGCCTGCACCGGCTTGAGCAGGGTGGCGCACAAGGCAGGGGTTAGGGTCAAGGCCATCAACGCCGACAACAGCATCGCCGCCACCATGGCGAGCGAGAACTGGCGGTAGATATTGCCGACCGAACCGGCGAAGAAGGCCATGGGCACGAACACCGACACCAGCACCACGGTGATGCCGATGATGGCACCGGAGATCTGCCCCATTGCCTTAGCCGTGGCCTCCAAGGGCGACAGCCCCTCCTCGTTCATGATGCGCTCGACGTTCTCCACCACCACGATCGCATCGTCAACCAAGATGCCGATCGCCAGCACCATGCCGAACAGTGTCAACACATTGATGGAAAAACCCATCACCAACATGATGGCAAAAGTGCCCAGCAGCGCGATCGGCACCACCAGGGTCGGGATCAAGGTGTAACGCCAGTTCTGCAGGAACAGATACATCACCAGGAAGACCAGCACGATGGCCTCGATCAGCGTCATCACGACCTGCTTGATCGAGATGTCGACGAACTTGGACGAGTCGTAGGGGATCTCGTACTTGACGTCCTCGGGGAAGTAGCGCTGCAGCTCCAGCATGCGGGCCTTGACCGCAGCGGCGGCCGCCAGCGCATTGCCACTCGGTGCGAGCTGGATGCCGATGCCAGTCGAGGGTTTGCCGTTCAGGCGCGAATAGGAGCCATAGCTCTGGCCACCCAGCTCGATGCGCGCGACGTCCTTGAGGCGCACGCTGGAGCCGTCGGCGTTGGCGCGCAGCACCACGTTCTGGAACTGCGCGGCACTTTCCAGCTGACCCTTGACCACCACGGTGGCCGACATGGTCTGACTCGATAAGTTCGGCAGATCGCCGAGCGTGCCGGCCGGCACTAACGCGTTCTGATTGCGGATCGCGTTATTGACTTCGGACGGGCTGATGTTGAAGGCGAGCATCTTGGCCGGGTCCAGCCAGATGCGCATCGCCCGCTCGGTGCCGAACAGCTGGGCCTGGCCGATGCCGGGCAGGCGCTGGATCTCGGGGATGATGTTGCGCGAGGCGTAATCACCCAGTTGCACGGGGTCCAGCGTGCCCTGCTTGGACGATAGCGTGACGAACAAGAGGAAGTTGTTGCGCGCCTTGTCGATACGCACGCCCTGCTGCACCACGGCGGCGGGCAGACGCGGTGAGGCGCGGCCCATGCGGTTCTGGATCTCGACCTGCGCCAAGTCGATATTGGTGCCGGGCTCGAAGGTGACGGTAATCGCCCCGGTGCCGTTGGCTTGGCTGACCGACTCCAGGTAGGCCAGGCCGGGCGCGCCATTGAGCTCCTGCTCGATCACGGAAATCACGCTCTCGTCCAGCGTCTTGGCGGAAGCACCGGGATAAACGGCGCTGATAACCAGGGCGGGCGGCGCCACGGTCGGGTACTGGGCGACCGGCAGTTTGGTGATGGCGACCGCGCCAAACACCAAAATGAACAGCGCAATCACCCAGGCAAAAATCGGTCGATCAATGAAAAAACGTGCCATTGCGTGACCCTCGGCTTATTTGCTTAAAGGGCTGGCAGCCGAGGCAGGTGCGCTGGGTCCCCAAGGCACCGGCGTCACCGGCGCGCCGGGCACAAACATCTTCTGTAAGCCATCAACGATGACTTGCTCGCCCACCTTCAGGCCGTCCAGCACCACCCATTGATTGCCGGCCGCCTGGCCAATCTTGACGATGCGCTGCACGGGCTTGTTATCAGCGCCAATCACCAGCACCGAGTCCCCCTGGTTGCCGCGCTTGACCGCTTGTTGCGGCAGCAAAATCCCGGCCGGCAATTCGGCCTGCGCCAAGCGCACCCGCACATATTGGCCGGGCAAGAGCTGACCCTCGCCATTGGCAACTTCGGCCCGCAGCATCACTTGGCCGGACGTCGGGTCGACGCTCAAGTCGGTGAACAACAAACGGCCGGCTTGTTTGAGCTCACTGCCGTCGTCCAAGACGACACGAACTTCCGCGCTGGGCTCGCCGGCTTTGGACGCCAGCTTGCGCAACTGCCCGGCCTGCAGTGCCCGGCGCATTTGTTGCACCTCGTTGGCGCTCTGGGTGAAATTGACGAACACGCTGGAGGTCTGCTGAATCAGCGCCAACTGAGTGGCCTCCGCCGCGCTGACCAGCGCACCCTCGGTCACCAGCGCGCGGCCAATGCGGCCCGCGATCGGTGCCGTCACATGGGCGTAGTCCAGGTTCAGCTTGGCGCCGGTGATGGCGGCCTTGGCAGCGGCGACATCGGCTTCGGCCGAGCGGGCAGCGGCGACCGAAATCAGGTACTCCTGCTGCGAGATGGCCCGGCCGTCATACAGCGGCTTGTTGCGCTCGGCTTGTGCCGCTGCTTGGCTTAGATTGGCCTGTGCCTTGGCCAGATTGGCTTGGGCGCTGTCCAGCGCAGCCTGGTAGGGCGCGGGGTCGATCTGGAACAAGGCCTGGCCGGCGCGAACCTCAGCCCCTTCAGTGAACAAGCGTTTGAGCACCACACCGCCGACACGCGCTCTGACTTGGGCCGTGCGCAGCGCCTCGACGCGGCCGGGCAACTCGGTCTGCAGGGCCACCGCCTGCTGCTGCGCAACGACCACGCCGACCTGCGGTGGTGGTGGCGAACCGCCGCCGGCCGGTTTGTCGGCACCGCCGCCACACGCACTCAATGCAGCGGCCACGGCGATGACCAAGGGGATCAAATAAAGCGCCCGCGCGCCATGACTCAGCATGCGCGGGACAGGGGATGGGGATGTGGGCGTCATAAGGCTTAGAAGAAAAAAGTGGGCAGGGCTACCGAACAGGAATGGCTCGCATTCTATACATACATTCACGCATGTATGTTAAATGAACTAAAATCCTGTCACGATGGCTAGAAAAACCAAACTCGAAGCACAAGAAACGCGCAACAGCTTGCTGGATGCGGCGGAGTTGCTGTTTCAAGAACGCGGCGTGTCGCGCTGCTCGCTGCAAGACATTGCGCTGGCGGCTGGCGTCACGCGCGGTGCCATCTACTGGCACTTTCAGGACAAGGCCGAGCTCTTCAACGCGATGATGGAGCGCGCCACCATGCCGCTGGAAGAGGGTATGCAGCCGCCCAGCGCCGAGGCCAGCTGCCTGACACTGGCCGAATTGCGCTGGGGTTTGGTGAACGTCTTCCACACGACGATGCACAACGAACGCACCCGCCGCGTGTTCGAGATTGCGATGCAAAAGGTCGAGTACAGCGGTGAAATGCAAGCCCTGCAAGAGCGCAAGCTGGCCTCGCACCGCGAATGGCGCGAGCAGAATCGGGCCGCGTTTGACCACGCCATCCATTTGGGTCAGCTGCCGGCCGGGCTTGACACCCGCGTCGCTGCGGTGGCGCTGGTGGCCTTGGTGGACGGTTTGCTGCACCAATGGATGATGGATCAGAGCTCGTTCGATTTGCTCGCTGTGGGCCAGACCTCGGTGGAGGGTTTCCTGACCGGTTTGGCCCTCAATGCTCGAACCCTGCTGCCACCGATGAGCGAGCAGGACCATGCTCGACTGGGCAAAGAAGGCATCTGCCGACGCAGCAACGAAACGCGCTGAATTCACGCATGGGCTTTTGCTAAGCCCTTGATTTTTACCGGCAATCAGCGGGTTTGTCCTAAGTCAGGGACAATTGCGGGTTGCTCGCTAAAGAATTGCCGCCGTGTCCGCACACCCAACCCTCACCGCACCGAGACCCGCCATAGCCGCCAAGGCCTTGACCGCCTACCGCCCGTTCTGGGCCAAGCGTTTCGGTCATGCCCCTTTTCTGCCCATGAGCCGGGCCGAGATGGAGCAGCTCGGCTGGGATTCCTGCGACATCATCATCGTCACCGGCGACGCCTATGTCGACCACCCGAGTTTCGGCATGGCGGTGATTGGCCGCACGCTCGAAGCACAAGGGTTTCGCGTCGGCATCATCGCCCAGCCCGATTGGCAGAGCGCCGAGCCCTTCAAGGTCTTGGGTAAACCGAATCTATTTTTCGGCGTCGCCGCCGGCAATATGGACTCGATGATCAACCGCTACACCGCCGACCGCAAGATCCGCAGTGACGATGTCTACACGCCCGGCGGCCAGGGCGGCAGCCGGCCCGACCGCGCCACCCTCGTCTACACCCAGCGCTGCAAAGAAGCCTGGAACGACGTGCCGATCGTGATCGGCGGCATTGAGGCCTCCTTGCGCCGGATCGCCCATTACGACTATTGGAGCGACAAGGTGCGCCGCTCGGTGCTGGTCGACTCCAAGGCCGATCTCTTGCTGTACGGCAACGCCGAGCGCGCGATTGTCGAGATTGCCCACCGCCTGGCTGCGAGGCAAAAGATCGAGAGCATCACCGACGTGCGCGGCACCTCGTTTATGCGTCGCACCGACGATGCGACCTCGCATGAATGGTTCGAGCTGGACTCGTCCTCGGTTGACCTGCCCGGCCGCATCGATGCGCACATCAGCCCCTATCAGACGATCGAAGAGACCGCCACCGACAAGGCCGCCGCCTGTGTGACCGGCCAGGTCAAGGCTGAAGACGGCTTCAAGACGATCAAGATCGTTCGCCAAATAGCGGCACCCCTGATCGGCAAGATCCAACTGCCAGACCGCGCTCGCACCGTCGTGCGCCTGCCCTCTTATGAGCAGGTCAAGAGCGACCCGGTCTTGTACGCCCACGCCAACCGCGTGCTGCATCTGGAAACCAACCCCGGCAATGCGCGCGCCTTGGTGCAAAAGCACGGCGAGCGCGATGTCTGGATCAACCCGCCGCCGATCCCTCTCACAACGGCCGAGATGGACCACGTGTTCGATCTGAACTATGCCCGCTCGCCGCACCCGCGCTATGCCGACGAGAACGGCAGCCACGACCATGCGACCAAGATCCCGGCCTGGGAGATGATCCGCTTCAGCGTCAACATCATGCGCGGCTGCTTCGGCGGCTGCACCTTCTGCTCGATCACCGAGCATGAGGGCCGCATCATCCAGAGCCGCAGCGAGGACTCGGTGATTCGCGAAATCGAGGAGATGCGCGACAAGGTCAAGGGCTTCACCGGCGTGGTCTCCGACCTCGGCGGGCCCACCGCCAATATGTACCGCATCGGCTGCAAATCGCCCGAGATCGAGGCCGCCTGCCGCAAGCCGTCCTGCGTCTATCCGGGCATCTGCTCCAACCTCAACACCAACCATGATCCGCTGATCAAGATGTACCGCCGCGCGCGGGCCTTGAAAGGCGTGAAGAAGATCTTGATCAGCTCCGGCCTGCGCTACGACCTGGCGATCCAGTCGCCGGAGTACGTGAAGGAGCTCGTCACGCACCATGTCGGCGGCTATTTGAAGATCGCGCCCGAGCACACCGAAGGCGGGCCGCTGTCCAAGATGATGAAGCCCGGCATCGGCGCCTACGACAAGTTCAAGCAGATGTTTGAGCAGGCCAGTGAAGAGGCGGGCAAGAAGCAGTACCTGATCCCGTACTTCATCGCCGCTCACCCCGGCACCTCGGACGAGGACATGATGAACTTGGCGGTCTGGTTGAAGAAGAACGGCTTCCGCGCCGACCAGGTGCAGACCTTCTACCCCAGCCCGATGGCCACCGCCACGGCGATGTATCACACCAGCAAGAACCCGCTGAAGAAGATCACCCGCAGCGCGGAGACCAGCGAGACCGTGGACATCGTGCGCGGCGACCGCCGCCGCCGCCTGCACAAGGCCTTTTTGCGCTATCACGATGCCAATAACTGGCCGCTCTTGCGTGAGGCGCTGCAAACCATGGGCCGCGCCGACTTGATCGGTAACGGCAAATACCATCTGATCCCGACCTACCAGCCGGTCACCGACGGCGCTTATGAAAGTGCGCGGCGCAAGAACTCGACGCCGACCGGCGTGAGTAAAGCGGTCGCCGTCAAACCGCGGCCGGGCCAGATCCTGACCCAGCACACCGGCCTGCCGCCGAGGGAAACCGGTACCCCGGTTCGCCACAACGGCTCACGGCCGGCGCCGCGCAGGGCGACTTCCACCACCACGGTCAGCACCGGCGTGCGGCGCCCTCAAACGAGGAAGTAGTGGATCAGGGTTTGGCCCGCAATGCGCTGAGCAAACGGCCAAGCCGCAGGCCGAGTTGAGTGAAGACCAAGAGCCTGCCGAGAAAACCGGGGCGTTTGAGCCCGGCCGCCAAGATGAGGGCCCCGGCCAAGCCACCGGCCGCGCCGACCCAGCCCATCGGGCGTGCCAGTTGTGCGGCCTCGGTCCGCAGGGCGGAACGAAGCTCGATATTGCGCAGACGCAGGGCCAGTTGACGCTGCTTCAGCTGATTCAATTCACGGCTGAACATGGTCAAGGCTCCAGGGCGCCACGGTCGCGACCCAGCTCGGCCACCGTGCCGGCGAAGGCCCCGCCCGCCATGCTCAATTGACGACGCGCGCGCCGCCAGTAAAGGCAAGCCAAGGCCAGATAGAGCAAGCCCAGGGCCAAGGCCGTCAACCAGCGCCAAGTCTCCGGCGTCAGCAGCAAGGCACACAGACTCAGCATGCCCAGTGCAGCAGCAGCCATCAACAGCGCCAATAGCGATTGCGCCAGCACGCTGAATAGCCTGAGCTTCTCGGCCTCCAATTCCAGTGATAGCTGCTCGACGCGTATCTGCAGCATTTCGATGCTATGGCTCAGCATGCGTCGCAAAGAAGCCAACAGGCCAGTTGCCGGTGCCGCTGGTTGTTCGTTCCCTGGCCCGCGCTCTTGCTCGGTTGTCATACCTGATTCTCCAAAAAAAGTTCACACCGCGCTGTTCGGCGGATCAATGCTGCTGCAAATCGTCTATAACCGCAAACAATGTCATCCAGTGCGTTGCTTCATAGGCAAGTACTCTGATGGTGGCAGGGCGCAAATTGAAATACTCTAATGCTATTGTCATTCCATCGGCTGGAGCACACGCCCTCATGCGCGAGACAAACAGTCAGGCCAAGTCCGATCACCAGGACGAAGACGATTTATTGGAATTTTTGGATGACCCGGAACCGGGCGATGCCAGCGATCACCTGTCCAGCCCGCCGTGGCGGGTTTTGATCGTTGACGACGATGCCGACGTTCACAAGGCCACCGAGCTGGCCATGCAGGGCTTGTTGGTCGAGGGTCTGAGCCTGAGCTTTTTGCACGCCAGTTCGGCGGCCGAGGCCAGGCAGGTGCTGGCCAGCGAAAGCGATCTCGCTGTCGTTTTGCTCGATGTCGTGATGGAGTCCGAAGACGCGGGCCTGCAGTTGGTGCGCTTCATTCGTGACGACTTGCAGCTTGGCGCCGTGCGCATCATCTTGCGCACCGGTCAGCCCGGTTATGCGCCCGAGATCGAGACGGTGCAGGCCTATGACATCAATGACTACAAGACCAAGTCCGAGCTGACGCGTACGCGGCTCTACACGGTGTTGACGGCGGCGATCCGCTCTTACCGGCAGATCTGCGCGCTGGACTCGAATCGACGTGGCCTGGAGATGATCGTCGAGGCCAGCACCGAGCTGAGCCGATTGCGCGGCCTGCACCGCTTTGCCGAGGGCGTCGTGACACAGCTCTGTGCGCTGCTAGGTATCTTGCCCGAGGGTTTGGTGTGCGCGCAGATGGAGAACGACGCCAACGCCGATGTGCG
>NZ_JANNMI010000190.1:0-13595 GCF_031397715.1 Roseateles sp. | reverse complement strand
AAGGGGTGGGCGGACGCTCAAATATGGCCGGAACCCGTGATGTTTGCCGGCTGACGGGTGTGGCTTCCGCAACGCCGGCCGGTTTGAATTCGATAGCAAACTTCAGGCTGGGTTGTTCAGGCCATCCTCAACGCTTAATTTGGTGAATAGCGAAGTCAAATACAAAGCCGAGGTGGTGAAGGAGTTCGGCGCGCTGCCCGAAGTGCAGTGCGTTGGTTCGCAAATCAATCAGGTGGTGCTGAATTTGGTCGTCAATGCGGCCCAGGCGATGGGACCCGCGCGCGGCAAGATTACCGTGCGCACGGGTTGTGATGAAGCGTGGGCGTGGTTGGAGGTCGAAGACAACGGCGGCGGTATTCCCGCGGATGTTTTGCCGCGTATTTTTGACCCCTTCTTCACCACCAAGCCGGTGGGCCAGGGCACCGGCTTGGGTTTGTCGCTGTCTTACGGAATCATTCAAAAACACAACGGCCATATCGAGGTGAAGTCGACGCTCGGCACGGGCACTAGCTTCAAGATCACGATCCCCCTCGTTCGGCCCGAGCTTGAAGCATGAAGCATTTGCTATCCACGGTGGCTTGGGCTTGTTTTGTCAGCGGCGCGCGACTCCCCAGCCTTCACAAGAAAGGCGCTGCGTTATGAACACCTGCCCTATGCCAGCGGCGCCGGCCGAAGCGCCGGCCGTACTGCTCATCGTTGACGATGAGCCGGCCATTCTCAGTTCCTTGCGGCGCCTGCTGCGGCCGCTTGGTTGCAAGGTATTGACCGCCGAAAGCGGGTCGGCCGGGCTGCGCTTGCTTGAGCAAGAGGAGGTCGATCTGGTGATCTCCGATATGCGCATGCCCGAGATGGACGGGGCTCAATTTCTGGAGCAAGTGCGGCTGCACTGGCCCGATACGGTGCGTTTCTTGTTGACCGGCTATGCCGACATCAATGCCACCATCGCGGCCATCAACCGGGGCGAAATTCACCGCTACATCGCCAAACCCTGGGAAGACCAAGGCATGTTGCTGGCCGTACAAGACGGCCTCAGACGCAAGCGCTTGGAACAGGAGAACAAGCGCTTGCACGCGTTGATTCTTGGGCAGAATCAAGCACTCCAAACGCTCAATACGGGCCTGGAGGCCCGTGTCACGGCCCGCACCCAGGAGTTGGCGCAGGTCAATGGCATGCTGGAGAACGCATTCGCCGAACTGCAGAAGAACTTTCTGCTCTCGATCAATGTGTTTGCCGGCTTGATGGAGTTGCGCGATGGCAGCATGGCCGGCTACTCCCGCCAAGTTGCAACGCTGGCCAAAAGCATTGCTCACCAACTCAAGCTCGGCGACGCGACCGAGCAGGATGTCCACATTGCCGGCCTGCTGCATGAAGTGGGCAAGTTAGGCTTTCCAGACGGCTTGCTGCACAAACCGGTGTCGCTGCTGCGCGGCGAAGAGCAGCAGATTTTTCGCAAACATCCGCTCAATGCCGAGGCGGCGCTGATGCCGCTGGCGCAGTTGCAGCGCGCTGCCAAGTTCGTGCGTGCCCAGCACGAGCGTTTGGACGGCAACGGTTTCCCGGACGGCCTCGGCGGCAAAGACTTCAGCCTGGGCGCGCAAGCACTGGCGGTTGCGGCCGATTACTTTGCGATGCAAAGCGGCCGAGTGGCCGAGCGCCGCTACTCGGCCGACGAAGCCCTGGCCATGATTCGAGGCGGGGCCGGCACTCGCTACGGCATCGAGGTGGTCGAAGCGTGCATGAGTGCGCTCAAGGAGACGCAAGCCGCAGCCGCCAACGACCGACTCATTGTCTCAAGTGAACTTGAGGAGGGCATGGTCCTGTCGCGCGACCTGACCAGCCCAAAAGGCGCGTTGCTGCTGGCGGCGGGCTATGTTTTCGACGCGCGGGTGGTTCGGCAAGTGAGCGAGTTTGCGCGCCGTGAAAACGTCAAATTGCCGCTCTATGTCTTGCTGACCAAAGCCGCCATGCCGAAACCGTCGGTTTGAAACTCTGTCGCGACACCTCAATGCAGCCTGCAGGACACATCATGGCCACTCGAATATTGCTTGTCGACGATGAACCGCATATTTTGCGCGCGCTCCAGCGGCTGCTCAGATTGGGGCTGCCGGATGTGGCGCTGGAGACCTTCACCGACCCGGCGGCGGCGCTGCAGTGCGCGCATGAGCTCGACTTCTCGTTGGTGATCTCTGACTACCGCATGCCGCAGATGAGCGGGGTGGAGTTCCTGAAGCACCTGCGCCAGCTGCAGCCCGACTGTGCGCGCATCGTGTTGTCGGGCTACGCCGATCTGAACGGGCTGATGGCCGCGATCAATGAGGCCGGCATCATGCGTTTCATCTCCAAACCGTGGAATGACCATGACCTGCTGTGCAGCCTGAGCCAAGTGCTGCGCATTCGCGAGCTCGACCTCGAGAATCGCCGCCTCGCCGACTTGGTGCGGCTGCAACAAGGCCAGCTCAGCGCGCAGGATTTGGAATTGCGCCGGCTGGAGCGCCTGGAACCCGGCATCACCAAAGTCGTCTGGGATACGGACGGGTCGATCCTGCTGGAAGATCCGGGCGAGGTGATTCTGTGAGCCCCGCATTGCCGAGTTACTTCTTTGCGGCCTTGAACGCGGTCGGCGCGCCAATCCTGGTACACGCCGGCGACCGCATTCTGCACGCCAACGCCGCCCTGCTGCGCCTCTTGGGCTACGAGCTCGCGGCCCTGCAAAGCATGCAGTTCGATGCCTGGGCGAGCCCGCAGACGCGCCAGGCATTGCGCGACTATGGACTGCGCGCCCTGCATGAAACGGGCGAGTTGCCCGCCGCTGAGGCCGAGGCAATGACCGCCAGCGGTTCCCTGCGCTACCTCGAACTGAATGCCAAGGCGGTCGCGCTGGAGGGTTGCGGTCTGCTGGTGGTGATGACCTTCCAGGACCTCAGCGACATGCGCCATGTGCAGAGCAGCCTGCTCGATCTCAGCCGCGTCTTGCATCAGATCATCGAGAACAACCCGGTGGCCACGTTTGTGCTGGATGCCGAGCACCGCGTCACGCATTGGAATGCCGCTTGCAGCCAGCTGACCGGCATTCCAATGAGCGATCTGATGCTGGGCGAGCGCGAAGCTTGGCAAGCCTTTTACAAGGAAAAGCGGCCCTTGTTGGCCGACCTGATTCTGAGCCGGGGGAGTCTCAGCGAGGCCGCCGATGATGAGCTGCAAGATGCGCGTGAACTGACCTCGCAACTGCTGCCGGGTGCGTTCGAAGTCGAACGTTTCTTCCCGCACATGGGCGCGCAGGGGCGCTGGCTGTTCCTGACCGCCGCACCGCTGATGGATGCGCAGGGCCAAATCATGGGCGCCATTGAAACCCTGCAAGACGTGACCAGCAGGCGCCTTGCCGAGGAAGAGCTGGCCACCCATCGGCGCGAGCTGGAGCGCCTGGTCACCGACCGAACGATGGAGCTGCAGGGCAAGCACAAGGAACTTGAGGCCTTCTTGGAGAACGCCTCGGTCGGCATCATCACCACCGCAAACCAATCCATCAGCCGCAGCAACCGCCATTTTGCCGAGATGTTTGAACTCGGCGATGAAGCGCCGCTGGGTCTGCCCTCAGTCGAATTTTTCGTCGATTCAAACGCTTACGAGGAGCTCGGGCGGATCGCCTATCCCGTGCTGTCGCGGGGCGAGTCCTTGCAGCATGAGATGGAAATGCGTACCCGCAAGGGCAACCTCATCTGGGTGCAGATGATCGCGTACGTGGCGGATCCGGCCAACCCTGCGGCCGGCACTTGGTGGCTGCTGCAGGACCGCACCGAGGTCAAAAGAGTCGAGGGCGAGCTGAAGGGCAATTTCGAGCGCATCAAGGAAACCAACGCGCGCTTGGAGGAGGCACAAAACCAGCTCTTGCAGAGCGAGAAAATGGCCTCCATCGGCCAACTGGCGGCCGGTGTTGCGCACGAGATCAACAACCCGATCGGTTTTGTCAGTTCCAACCTGGCCACTTTGCGGCGCTATGTGGGGCAGCTGTTCCAGTTGGTCGAGCATTACGAAAGCAGCCACCGCAGCAATCCAGATGCTGCCAAGCAGGCGGGCATTGACGGCCTGCGCGCCGACTTGGACATGGACTTTTTGGTCGAAGATTTGCCGCAATTGCTGAATGAAAGCGAAGAAGGCCTGGACCGAGTCAAGAAAATTGTGCAGGACCTGAAAGACTTTTCGCGCGTCGACCAAACCGACTGGCAGGATGCGGACCTCAACGCCGGCCTCGAATCGACGCTCAATGTCGTGATGAACGAGGTCAAGTACAAGGCCGAGGTCATCAAGCAATTTGGCCCATTGCCCAGGGTGCATTGCCGCGCAGCCCAACTCAACCAGGTGTTCATGAACTTGATCGTCAATGCGGCGCATGCGATCAGCGAGCGCGGCGTCATTACCTTGAGCACCCGGCAAGAGGGTGAGTGGGTCTGCGTCAGCGTGCGGGACAGCGGCACGGGCATGAGTGAGGCGGTGATGCGGCGAATATTCGAGCCGTTCTACACCACCAAGCCGGTCGGGAAAGGCACGGGTCTGGGCTTGTCGCTGTCGTTTTCGATTGTGAAGCGGCACGGCGGGCGGATCGAGGTCGAATCTCAAGCGGGCATGGGCAGTTGTTTCAAGGTCTGGCTGCCCATCGTCGGCCCGGCCGAGCCGGAGGCTTCATAGGGCCAACCGTTTTCGCGGGCGGCCTTGATTCGCGCCGAGAATCTGGCCCTGATCGCCGCCAACTTGCGGCAACTCCCTGTAGTCCCATTTTTTGAAAAAGCATTTTGGAAGCATTTCTCATCTCCACCGGCATCGTCGCCCTGGCCGAAATCGGCGACAAAACCCAGCTCTTGGCCTTTTTGCTGGCAGCGCGCTTTCGCAAACCGCTGCCAATCTGCCTGGGCATTCTGGTCGCCACCGTCGCCAACCATGCGTTTGCCGGCGCCTTGGGCGCTTGGATCACCACCCAAGTCAGCCCCATCACGATGCGCTGGGTCTTGGGCTTAGGATTTTTGGCCATGGCGGCATGGACGCTGATCCCGGACAAGATCGACGAAGAAGTCGAAGGCGGCGGCAAACTGAAGTTGGGAGTGTTCGGCACCACCGTCGTGGCCTTCTTCATGGCCGAGATGGGCGACAAAACACAGATCGCCACGGTGGCGCTGGCGGCGCAGTTCAATGCCTTCGTGGCGGTCGTTGCCGGCACCACGCTCGGCATGATGATCGCCAATGTGCCGGCGGTGTTGTTGGGTGACAAGATGGCCGGGCGCATCCCGGTGCGCCTGGTGCATGGCGTGGCGGCGTTGATCTTTGCCTCGCTCGGCCTGGCCACCCTGGCAGGATTAGGGCAGCAACTGGGCTTTTAACCACCGCCAATCAAGCCTATGCGGCGGTCCGAAATGCTGGTTCAATCAAGCCTGCTTTGCGGGCCGAGGTCTTGCTCGTGAACTTGCTTGACGAGTGCTTTAAGGGAAAAAAAATATGTCACTGCCATCCAAAGTTTTGCTCGTCGATGACGATGAGCTAACGCTGCAAATGCTTGAAGCCACGCTGGAGGCCGACTTCACGATCAGCAGCGTCACCAGCGGCGCCGAGGCGCTGGCGCGCTGTGCGGCCGAGACCTTTGATTTGATTGTGCTGGACGTCGAAATGCCCGGGCTGGATGGCTATGCAACCTGCCGGCAACTGAAGGCCAACGCTGCCAGTGCCGAAATTCCGGTGATTTTTCATTCGGCCCGCACCAGCATCGAGGAGCGCTTGCAGGGCTATGCGGCCGGCGGTGCCGACTATCTGGTCAAACCTTTCGATGCCGGCGAGTTGATCGCCAAGATCGGCCTGGTGCTGAGCCACCGCGCCAAGCAGCTCGAACTGAGCGGGCAGCTCGAAGAAACCATGAACGCGGTGCTGTCCACCGCCGACATGATGGGCGAGGCCGGCGTGGTGCTGGAGTTTCAGCGCCAGCTCGGCGCTTGCGCCAGCTATGCGGATGTGGCGCAGGCGACCTTTGATGCCTTGCATCGGTACAACCTGGAAGGCTGCGTGCGCATTCAGGGCGGCAGCGAGCGGCTCTCCAGCAACGGCCGCGGCCCCTGCAGCGCCTTGGAGAATTCCATCCTTGACCATTTGGTCAACCAGAAAGAGGGCCAACGGATCCGCCCCCTGGGCCCACACACCGGCTTCACCTATGGCTCGGTGGTGCTGTTTGTGCGCAATCTGCGCATGGACCGCGGCGGCACCGAGATGGAGCGCAGCGAGTCGGAGCGCATGGGGCGCGCGATCGACAATGTGGCAATGCTGGTCGAAGGTGCGATCGTGCGGGTGGCAGCACTGGACACCGAATTGGCGGCCCGCGATTTGGCCGATGTGCGGCATCTGGTCAGCATGACGCGCGGCGCCTTGACGGATATCTCGGCCAGCAACCAGACTCAGCGGATGGAGATTCTGCGCGCCTTCGAGGAGCTGACCGAGGAGGTTGAGCTCAGCTTCGTCAAGCTGGGCTTGACCGACGACCAAGAGAACTTCCTCAGCAGCATCATCAAAAAGCAAGCCGCCAAGGTGATGCGCTCGCTGGACCAGAGCCAGGAGGTCGAGCAGTTCCTTGGTCGAGTGATTCATAAACTGAATCAACACGGCTGAGCAGCGCGGGCCCTGAGGAGCAGCCGATGGATGGTGCGATTGACGAGGCCATTGAAACCGCCACGGGCCCACATGCCGACCCGCGCTATCAAAGCCAGGGTGATTTGAATAACAAGTTAGTTGCGCAGATTGGCCGCGGCGCCTATCTGCTGTTGTGCTTGATGATGTTGGCCGCCACGACACACCTGCTCATCACGGCCCTTCAAACGGACCAAACCTGGCTCGCCCGCCTGACCCAGATGCGCACCGCGGCCTGCGTTTGGCTGCTGTCCTTGAGCGCACTGGGTGTGGCGCGCTTTTATGGCGCGCGGGTCGCGGCGGCGTTTTTCAGTTGGGCCGCCATCTTGGTGCTGTTCGGGACGGCGGTTCTGAACGGCCTGGGTGTGCACGCGCCCGGCCTGATCGTCGTCATGGCGCTGCTGGTGGTGATTGGTTTGATGGTCGGGACCGGGTCTGCAAAATTGGCCACCGGCATGGTCGTGCTCGGCTATCTGACGCTATGGCAGCTCGAAGCGCAGGGGTGGATCGCCGGCCACAAAGCCTTTGCCGCCGTCATCGGCAGCAATGCTGCAGCCTCGGTCGCGCATCTCGTCGTCTACATTTTCACCAGCCTGATACTGGGCTGGCTGGTGGTGCGCTACAGCAGCTTGTTCTGGGATGTCACCTCGTCCTTGGAAAGTTCACGCCGCCTGCTGGCCGACACCGTGCGCGCGCAGCAATTGGCGGCGCAGGATCTGCGTGACAGCGAGGAGCGCCTACGCTTCCTGCTCGACAACTCGATCACCAGCATACAAATTCTTGAGGGCGACAGCGGCGCGCTGCGCTTTGCTAACGCGCAAACCCTGCTGGCTTACGGCTGCACGCGCGCGGCCGAGTTGGACGTCAACCTGATCTGCCCCGGCGAGCCCTATTCCAAGCACATGCTGATGCAATACGTGCACCGCACGGTCGAACAGGGCGCGCAGTACTTTGAGTGGCAGTCCAAGCGGCTGGACGGGGTGCCGATTTGGTGGACCATCAAGATGGAACGCCTGACGCTGGGCGAGGAATCCTGCGTGGTCGTGTTCGGCCATGACATCACCGCCCGGGTGCGCGCCGAGACCGAGTTACGGGTCAGCCGCACCCTGCTGGAGGACGAGGTGCTTGAGCGCACGGCCGAGCTGGAGGCCGAGAAGCTGCTGATGCAGAACATCATCGAGGCCTTGCCCATCACCCTCAGCATCCGTGACCTGCAAGGCCGCTACACACTGGTCAACCGCAGCTTCGAGCGCGCCACAGCGACCCAGCGGCAAGCTGTGTTGGGGGCGACGGCACGCGACATCTTCCCCGCCAATGTGGCGGCCGAGATTGCCGACATCGACGCCCGCCTGATGGCCGGCGCCGGCAGCCTCACCGTCGAACGCCAGATCGGCGGGTTGAAAGCCGGCGCCAATGACTACTTGATCACCACGGTGCCGCTGTTGGACGCGCAGGAGCGGCCGGTCGCCGTGCTCAATCTCGGCACCGAGGTCAGCTCTTTGAAGCGACTGCAGCGCGAACTCAGCCAGGCCAAGGACGAGGCCGAGCGGCTGGCGCTGGCGAAGAGTGATTTTCTGGCCAATATGAGTCATGAAATCCGCACGCCGCTGAACGCCGTGCTGGGCCTGGCGCAGCTGGGCATAGGCCGCAGCGCCGATCCGGTCGCTGCGCGCAGCGGGTTTGAGCGCATCGTCCGTTCGGGCCGCCATCTGCTGGGCGTCATCAATGACATCCTCGACTACGCCAAGGTCGAGAGCGGCAAACTGGACATCGAGAACCTGCCCTGCAACCTCAGCCATCTGGTCAAGGAAGTGCTGGAGCTGGTGTCCGAGCGTGCCGAGGCCAAGCATCTGCGCCTGCGCATCGAGTACAAGGCCACGCAAGACTGGGTGCTGCTGGACACGCTGCGGGCGACGCAGATTCTGGTCAACCTCTTGTCCAACGCGATCAAGTTCACCGACAAGGGCCGCGTCACGCTGAGCGTTGAACAACAGCACGGGCGGCTGCTGTTTGGCGTCAGCGATACCGGCGTCGGGCTCTCAATCGAGCAGCAAGCGCGCGTGTTCACTGCCTTCGAGCAAGCCGACTCGTCGACCACGCGCAAGTTCGGCGGCACCGGCCTGGGGTTGAGCATCAGCAGCCAATTGGCCGCAGCGATGGGCGGCAGCATCAGTGTCAGCAGCGAGGCGGGGGGCGGGTCTTGCTTTACCCTGGACTTGCCCTTGTTGCAGGCCGGCCCGGTGGCACTGCCCGCGCCGGCGGGCGCTACCGACGCGCAGCCACTGCGCGGCCTGCGGATGCTGATCACCGACGATGTGGACATCAACCGCGAGATCCTGCAGGACATGTTGGCAGCGCTAGGCGCCGACGTGGTGGCCGCCGACGGCGGCGCGCAGGCCTTGCAGCGCCTGCGGGAAGCCGGGCCCAGCGCCTTCGACTTGGTCCTGATGGATGTGCAAATGCCCGCTATGGACGGCTACGAGGCCACCCGCCTGATACACCAGTTAGCCCCCAGACTCAAGGTACTCGCACTGACCGCCCATGCGCTGCCCGAGGAACGCCGGCGCTGCCTGGCCGCCGGCATGGTGGCGCATATCAGCAAGCCGATTGACCAGGCCGAGCTGCTCCGGGTGCTGCTGGCGCAGGCCGAGGGCATGGCGCGGCGCAGCGTGGTCAAGCCGCTGGTCGAGAACCCGGTCGCTGCGGCCGTCGTGGCTAGCAAGCCCGCCGCCGAATGGCCCATAGTGCCGGGCACCGACTTCGCCGCGGCGCTGACGCGCTGTGCCGGTCGGCAGGAACTGCTGGCCAAGCTGCTGGGCACGTTTGCCAAGCAATATGCCCAGCATCAAGACCTGTTCGAGGCCGCGCAGGTCATCGGCCAGCAGGCGCTGTGCAGCGCCGCCCATCGGCTCAAGGGCCTGGCCGGTAACCTCGGCCTGCTGAGCCTGGCCGAGCGGGCTGCCGCACTGGAGAGCGCGGCAGGCACTGCGGGCGATGACGCTCTGATTGCGGCCACGCTGGCGGCCTTGAACGCCGAGTTGGCTTCCATGGTCGGCGTGATCGCCGAATGGCATCGCGTTCACGGGCTCAAAGCCGCCTGAAACACCAAGCCTTTGCACAAACAGATATTCGTACCGAGTGCCTAAAGTCATTGCTCTTGCGATGGCGATGCGAAAAGGCAACTCGAAGGGTTTGCCCCGGTGCTCAGAGTGGGGCATGCGGCTGAAGAATGAGCGTACCGGACTTTACGGTTCGGAAATTTGACGGCGGCTGGGTTGAATACAACCGAGTTTGCCCACGCTCTACACAGCTAACCACCATCGATTGGAGTGTTTGATGTTGAAACGAACTCGGCTATGCAGTGCCTTGGCACTGGTTTACGCAAGCGGCTTGACCTTGGTCGGCAGCGCGGCATTGGCGCAACAGACCCTTGAGCGGGTCGCCATCACAGGTTCATCGATCAAGCGGATTGACGCCGAGACTTCGGTGCCCGTCACGGTCATCACCCGCGACTCGATTGACCGGTCCGGCGCTTCGAATGTGCAGGAGTTGGTAGACCGGCTGAGCTCGAACAACGGCGGCGGGCGCTCACTCGGCGAGTCGATCGGTGACTCCAATGCAACCGGCCAGACCGGCGCCTCTTTGCGCGGCTTGGGCCGTGAGCGCACCCTGGTACTGCTGAACGGCCGCCGCCTGACGCCCTACCCCTTTGCCGGTCAAGGGGTCGACCTGAATGCCATTCCCTTGGCCGCGATCGACCGTATTGAAGTGCTGCGCGATGGCGCTTCGGCCACCTATGGCTCCGACGCCATCAGCGGCGTGATCAACTTCATTACCCGCAAAGACTTCCGCGGTGGCGAGATCACCGCCTCGTATGAATCGCCTCAGGACAAGGGCGGCAAAGTGACTGGCCTGCAGGGCGGCATCGGTTTCGGTGACCTGGCGGCCGACAAGTTCAACATCTTGGGCACGCTGAGTTACCAAAAGTACGACGTCATCCGCGCGGCCGACCGTGATTTCGCCAAGACCGGCAATCGCCCCGACATCGGCGTGGTCAAGTCCTCGGGCAATACTTTCCCGGCCAATACCTACACCAATGACGAAGGCAACTTTGTGCCGGGCGTCTCCGGCTTCCCCAAATGCGCTCCGCCGGACAGCTTCCCAGGTGGCGCCAACTGCCGCTACGACTACACCGCCAAGATCGACATCGTGCCCGAGTCCGAGCGCATGGGTGCCCTGGCGCGCGGCACGCTGCAGGTCAGCAACGACCACCAGCTGTTCGGCGAATTCGCCTATTCAAAGAACGAAATCACCTTCGGCTCGTCGCAGACCCCGTCCAGCACCACCGGCCGCCCCGATTACCTCTACCCGGCCGGCGGCAAGTACTACCCGACAGCCGCCGTGGAAGCCGCTCAACCCGGCTATCGCGGTGACTTGGTGATTGCTTGGCGTATCGTTGACGGTGGTCAGCGTTTGACCAAGACCACCAACGACATGACCCGCTTCCTGGTCGGCGCCGAAGGCACGCTGGTCGGCTTCGATTACAAGGCCGGTTTGATGCAGGCCAAGTCGACGGCGATTGAGACCTTCTTGTCGGGGAATTTCTCCGACACCAAGTTGGTTACGGCGCTGAAGACCGGCAATGTGAACCCCTTCGGACCGAATGACGCAGCCGGCCTGGCCTTGCTGAAAGGAGCCGAACTGTCGGGCGAAAACCGCAACTCCGAGACCACCACCACGGGCTTTGACTTCTCGATGTCACGTGAGTTGTTCGCCATGTCCGGCGGCAATGCCGCACTGGCCTTTGGTGTCGATTTGCGTCAAGAGAAATATCTGGACGGTTACTCCGAAATTGCCGGCTCAGGTGACATCGTCGGCGGCTCCGGCAATGCCGGCAAGGTCAAGGGCGAGCGTGACACGCAGGGCTTCTTTGCCGAGTTGAATTTGCCGGTCATCAAAGACGTGGAGCTGAATTTGGCGGTGCGTCATGACCGCTACAACGGCGCCAGCGGCGAGTCGCGTGATGGCAAGTTTGAATCGCCGGACATGGACGCCACCAGCCCGAAGGCGAGCATCCGCTGGACACCAATGAAGAGCCTGCTGCTGCGCGGCTCGGTGGGCAAGGGCTTCCGCGCCCCGGCGCTGGACAATCTGTACGCGCCGTCGGCCGGCACCAATCTGGCCGGTAACTTCAACGACCCCTTCTATGACGCCATCGTCGGCTGCAAGAACAAGCCCAATCCGAATAACTGCGATACGCAGCTGACGGCCATCAACAACAGCAACCCCAATTTGAAGCCGGAGAAATCGCAGACCTTCACCCTCGGCGTGGTGTTTGAACCGATGAAAGAGTTGTCCATGGGCGTGGACTATTTCGACATCAAGATCACCGACGGCATCGACTCGCTGACGGGCGACGACATCATGAAGGATTGGTTCAAAAACCAAACCGGCCCGACCACCAGCAGCTCGGTTTTCTCGAATCGACTGGTCAAGAACGCGCAAGGCTTCCTGGACTATGTCAACGCATCGCTGGAGAACCTCGGCGAGCAGCGTATCTCGGGCTTTGACTTCACTGCCAGGTATCGCATTCGTACCGACTATGGCAACTTCACGCCGGGCTGGGATGCCACGTTGCTGACCAAGAGCGACAAAACCAATGTGGTCAGCGGCGTCTTGGAAGACAAGCTTGGCAAATATGACCAAGGCGGCCCGGTGGTGAAGTTCAAGCAAGTCTTGACGCTGGACTGGGACAGCACCAACTGGGGCGCTGGGGTGCGCTACTTCCGCCAGAGCAGCTACGAGGACTATGACAAGGTCAGAACCGTTGACGCCTATGGCCTGTGGGACTTGCAAGGCCAATACAAGGGCATCAAGAACATGGCCTTCACCGTTGGTATCCGCAATTTGACGGATCAGAAGCCGCCTGTGACGGTGCAGGAAGATTACTTCCAAGTCGGTTTTGATCCCACCTATGCCGACGTCAAGGGGCGGACCTATTACGTGCGGGCGAACTACAAGTTCTGATGCATAGGCTCTAGACGATCGGGGCAGGCCGGCTGGCCTGCCCTGTTTTTTTGATGGGTAGACAAAGCCATGCAATACATCAATCCCAAGCTCAATGTCGAGCAACTGGGCCTAGCGTTTCAGCGCGACGGCCGAGTGTTGATTCGCAATTTTTTTGAGCCTGCCGTGATCGAGGCGCTGAGCCGAGCGATTGATGAGATCGACTGGGCCTTGACCTACCGTGACGGCAGTGGCGACAAGGTCTTGAGCGGCGCGCAATTGCGCGGCCTGAACGCGGAGCAACGCACCGACTTGGCCGCAGGCATCCATGCGCTGGCGCGCGAGAAGTTTCAGTTCTCCTTCTGCACCGATTCCATGGTGGCAGCCGCCCAGCGGGGCGAGACCCATTTGCTGGCGCGCTTCATGCGTTGGATGGCCGATGAAGAGTTCATGGCCAAGATTCGACTCATCACCGGCGTCACCGACATCAACCGGGTCTACGCACAAGCGACCATGTACACGCGCGGGAATTTCTTGCTGATCCATGATGACCATGTCGACACCGAAGGCCGGCGACTCGCCTATGTGATCAATTTGACCCACCAATGGCGTGCCGACTGGGGCGGTCTGCTGCACTTCACGGCAGCCGACGGCAGCGTCACCGAAAGCTACTTTCCGCACTTCAATTCGCTCGCCTTGTTCCGCGTTCCGCAAACGCATTTTGTGTCCTACGTGGCGCCGTTTGCTCAGGGCGAGCGCAGTGCCATCACCGGCTGGTTGATAGCGGCCTGAGGCTGGTTGTCAGCGCGTACAAGCCTGCCGCACCGCCCGCTCCCAGTTCGCCATCAGCTCCAGCGCCCGCTCGCGCGGCAGGGTCGGTGTAAACACCCTCTCGGCCTGCCAATGGCCGCTGAGCTCGTCCAAGTCTCGGT
>NZ_JANNMI010000255.1:0-4738 GCF_031397715.1 Roseateles sp. | reverse complement strand
CTCGCCGGGCGCCACATCGTGCTCGGCCTCACAGGCGGCATCGCCTGCTACAAGGCCGCCGAACTGACGCGCGAGCTGATCAAGGCCGGCGCCACGGTGCAGGTGATGATGAGCGAGGCGGCTGAAGCGTTCATCACCGCGGTGACGATGCAAGCACTCTCCAACCGCACCGTCGTCACCAGTCAATGGGACGCTCGAGAGCCCAACAATATGGCCCACATCAATCTGAGCCGTGAGGCCGATCTGATGCTGGTGGCGCCGGCCAGCGCCGACTTCATCGCCAAGCTGGCACAGGGACGCGCCGATGATGTGCTCAGCCTGACGGCGCTGGCACGCCCCACCGGGCGCTGCCCGCTGGCGCTGGCGCCGGCGATGAACCGCGAGATGTGGGCGCACCCGGCCACGCAGCGCAATGTTGCGCAGGTCCAGCTTGATGGCGCCGCGCTGTTCGGCCCCGGCAGCGGCGAGCAGGCCTGCGGCGAGGTGGGTGACGGCCGCATGCTGGAGGCGGCCGAACTGCTGGACGAGGTGATCGCCTTCTTTCAGCCGAAATTATTGGCGGGTCGCCGCGTCTTGATCACCGCCGGCCCAACCTTTGAGCCGATCGACCCAGTCCGTGGGATAACGAATCACTCCAGCGGCAAGATGGGTTTTGCCGTCGCCCGCGCGGCGCGCGACGCCGGTGCCGCGGTGACGCTGGTGGCCGGCCCGGTGCATCTGGCCACGCCGCGCGGCGTCAAGCGCATTGATGTGCAGACGGCGCAGCAGATGTATGACGCGGTGCTGCCGCTGGCGGCTCAGCACGAGATCTTTGTCGCCACCGCGGCGGTGGCCGATTGGCGGCCGGCGGCCGTGCAGTTGCACAAGATCAAAAAGGACGGCAGTGACGGCCCACCGAGCGTGAGCATGACCGAACACCCGGACATCCTCGCCGCCTTAGCGGCGCTGGATGACAAGCCGTTTTGCGTCGGCTTTGCGGCCGAGAGCGAGGACCTGCTCAAACATGGCCGTGCCAAGCGGGTGCGCAAGGGCGTGCCGCTGATCGTCGGCAATATCGGCCCGGCCACTTTTGGCCTCGACCACAACGCGCTGCTGCTGATTGATGCCGCCGGCGAGCGCGAAATCCCCCACAACGACAAACTCAGCCTGGCGCGCGAACTGGTGCGCGAGATTGCCGAGCGTTTTGAAAAGAACTCACAAGAAAAATGACCACCGTTGACCTGAAAGTGCTCGATGCCCGCATGGCCGCGCAATTGCCCGCTTATGCCACCCCCGGCAGCGCCGGCCTTGACCTGCGCGCCTGCCTGGACGCCGCCATCACCTTGGCCCCGGGCCAAACCACGCTGATCCCGACCGGCTTGGCCATCCATATTGGGGACCCCGGCCTGGCCGCCAACATCCTGCCGCGCTCGGGCCTGGGCCACAAGCACGGCATCGTGCTGGGCAATCTGGTCGGCTTGATTGACTCCGACTACCAGGGCCAGCTGATGGTCAGCTGCTGGAACCGGGGGCAGACGGCCTTTGTGATTGAGCCGATGGAGCGCATTGCGCAACTGGTCTTGGTGCCGGTGGTGCAGGCGGCGTTTCGCGTTGTCGAAGATTTTGCGGACGCCTCGCATCGTGGTGAGGCCGGTTTCGGCTCAACCGGCAAGGTTTAAGTACACGCGGTTTTTCCGGCGGAATCAAGCCGAGTTGGGGGTGTAGCGCCCCAGGTATTCGAGCACTTGCTGCGGGCCGCCGAGGGGAGGCTTAGCGTAGACCACCCACTCGACCTGCCTGACCGGCGCGAGATATTGCTCGAAGGCCCTTAGGTCCTGCAGCGGGGCCAGTGCGTTGAAGAACTTCAGTTCGCCGTCGCGGAAGGCCAGTTGCAATCGCTCCAGGAACAGGCGCTGAAACAACCGCGACAGCACCCGAACCGGCAGAAAGAAGCCAGGACGACATGCAATCCATCGCTGCCCGTCGGGTGCCGGCCCACCGCCTGGCACCACACAGTGCAGATGAGGGTGATGCAGCAGATTCTGGCCCCAAGTGTGCAGAACAGCAATGAAGCCAATCTCGGCGCCCAGATGCTTGGGGTCGGCCGCGATCACTCGCAAGGTCTCGGCGGTGGCCTGGAACAGGATGTCGTAAACGGTGGCCTTGTTCTGATAAGCGATAGCGGCGATGGCCTCCGGCATCGTGAAGACAACGTGGAAGTATTCGACGGTGAGCAGTTCAGCTTGCCGGTCTTCGAGCCATTGAGCACGGGTCAGCGACTGGCACTTGGGGCAATGGCGATTGCGGCAACTGTTGAACGCAACGCGCCGATGCGCGCAGGAGTCGCAAGCCTCGACATGCCCGCCCAGCGCGGACGTGCGGCAGCGCTCGATGGCACTCATGACACGGCGCTGCCCACGGCTGAGCGAGCCGTCGTGCGCTTGACGATAGGCAGGGCCGAGATGGCGAAATATCTCCGCCATCTCCAGCCCGGTGGGGCGCATGGCCACCCTCAGAAATTGAGGGGCGGCTTCGCTGGCGATGTCGGCATTGGTTCAACCTTGGGCAGAAGATCGAGTGGACTTGCTGTGGCGCAAATGGTGCTGGTGGCAATCTTCAGATAGCGCGAGGTGGTGCCGTGGTGGGCCGGCTCAGCACATCGCTGCGCGCGCCGCCCTGACCGCCAACGCACTCAATGCGCACATAACCCGGCGCCGGGCTAGGGTCAGAGCTTGCGCCTGCGCCTGCGCCTGCGACTGGCCTTGGCCTAACGACCGACCCAGGCGGCAAGAGCGTGGCCTGCACGAATCCGGGGTCAGTTTTGCTTGCTGGTTCACGCCTCGGACTGACCTGCCCGGCCAACCGGGCGCGCCAACGCGGCGCATGCGCACACCACGCCCTCAATTGCCCCACATTCAGGCCGCGAGCACTCGCAAAGTCTCTGCTGATCTGCCCACTCATGGTCAGCTCGTCCACCCACGTCAAGCACTGCCGCGCTTGTTCGTCACTCTTTGATGCTGTCGCCATATGCAATCCTTCAGGTTATTGGTGAACCTTCGAGACTGCCAAAACTACTAACTGAATTCAACGTGGGTTGACCCTGCGCTTACTGAAGAGCTGCTGCGCGTGGGCGTCGATCTGTACGAGCTGAGTTCGTCGCGGTTGAAGAAGAACGAGCGCATGTTCCTGTTCGGCCAGTCGCTCGGCCGCTTGCACGCGAAGCTGGTCGTGATGGTCGACAGCCCTCAACTTGCACGTGAGCTGCTGCGCATCGATCGACATCGACCGGCTGCAAAGCGCCTACCGCGTGCGGCTGGGGCCGAACGGCTCGGGCCTGGAGTGGCTGGGCAATGACGGCGACCGGGAAATGATCCTGAACGAGGAGCCGGATTCGACGCCCTGGTTGCGCATCAAGTCGTGGCTGTTGACGCCGTTCGTGCCTGAGGAGTAGTTAAAAAACTGACCTTTTCCAACGCCTCCGGAAAAGTCATGGATGGCGACAGCAGTCGTTCGCAAGTGGCAATCACCGACCTGTGCAATTTGCCGGCTAAAGGATTCCATCCGCAGGCCGCGTCTGGGCGCTGCCGAAGCATGGTTACGATGTTGAATTCGTTGGCTGGGCTGACAAAGTGGCCGTTTGCCGCGGGGCTACCCATGTTCGAGGTGATGGTCGTCGAGATACTATGAATGCCGACGGTCGAGAACGTGACCGCAAAAATGCCGTTCCCGACGACGTGGCCGAAATTGACCAGAAATGTCTTTGGCGAAAATGTCGCGCCGGGATCGGTGGAGTTCAACGTCACCGTGTAAGACCCTTGCTCGAACCCACAGCGGACATCGATGCGCCCGGGCACGGCAACACCGCGTGATACCGTTTTCGGTACCGCGGTTGTTGGCGTAGGAGGGACTGGACAAGAGGCAAGGCCGGCTTCGACATAGTAGAAGGTCTGGCCGTGGCCGGATACTCCGACAAGGGTCATGGCAATCGCCAACAACGGTTTGCGTACGGGACTCATCGTCGCACTGAGTTGCCGCGATTCCACCGCGAGCTGTGCGGGTAAAAAATCATCATTTCAAAGACAGCACGTAGGTTGCGATCGTGCGTGCCTCACTGGCCGACACTTGCGACTGCGGAGGCATCATGTCCTCGCCCCAAACGCCGGCTCCACCAGTCATGATCTTTTTGGCCAGCATATCTGCCGCGTCTTTTTGGTCGGCGTACTTGGCGGCGACCTGCTGGAAACTCGGGCCGTACTTCCTCTTGTCGACGTAATGACATGCGAGGCAGTTCTTCTTCACGACGAGGTCGTAATCCGCACGCACCGGCCCCGCGGAGCCCAACAAGCCAATGACGGCAATCCATGGAAGCGTGATTCGCAAACGTGTCTCCTTCTCCCTGCAGACAGACGAATGCGCTGCCGTGAGGCAGCGCGGTTGAGAGTTACAGTTATTGCGGCGTCACGCGAATGATCTTGCCCTGGTCCTCGAGCGCGACATACAGATTGCCGTCCGGGCCCAGTTCACAAGCACGGAACCGTCCGGCGGCCGTCGGCCAGGAGAAATCGGACTTCGTTGCGGACAGCCCATCGGCACTGATCTTCAACAGATCCAGGCGGTTGCCCACCGGGGTGCCATGAATGCCGATGCCGGCATAGCCGACCACCATCTGGCCGTCCCAGTCCTTCCACTTCGAGCCAGCAAGGAATGCGTTGCAGAACAGCCCCTGTGACAGCCCGTTGTTGTTCCACGCCGGCTTCAT
>NZ_JANNMI010000109.1:0-1982 GCF_031397715.1 Roseateles sp. | reverse complement strand
TTCTTGGTGCCAAACACCAGCACAACAATCACCAGCACGATCAGCCAGTGCCAAATACTCAACGAGCCCATTGTTTATCTCCTACAAGCAATCCCTGCATTGTAGTTGGGCCACGTGACAGTTCGCTCGGGCCCGACACATGACACTGTCATGGATCAACCCGAAATCAACCCTTCAGCCAGGGACGCAGCCCGCCCATCACATGCATATGCAGGTGATAGACCTCCTGGCCGCCGTCCGGGCCGGTGTTGATGACGGAGCGAAAACCGTTCGTCACGCCCAGCTCCCGCATCAGCTTGGGCGCCAGCACCGACATATGACCCAGCAGCTGCGCATGCTCGGGCCCTACATCACTCATCATCGCGATGTGCTGCTTAGGCACGATCAGCAGATGCACCGGCGCCCAGGGGTTGATGTCGTGAAAGGCCAGCACCTGCTCGTCCTCATAGGCTTTGCGGCTAGGGATTTGACCGGCAATGATTTTGCAAAACAGGCAATCAGTCATTCGGCTCTTCCTCTTTGGTCCGACCACGCTGGGCAAATTCCTGCAGGCCGGACAAACCCTCGCGGCGCGCCAGCTCGGCCAAGACCTGCTCGGGCTTCAAGCCGAAATGGCTCAGCGCAATGATGGAGTGAAACCACAAATCGGCCACCTCGTAAATGACTTTCTGCTTGTCGCCGTCCTTGGCGGCCATCACCGTCTCGGTGGCCTCCTCGCCGACCTTCTTCAGAATCGAGTCCAGCCCCTTGTCGAACAGCTTGGCCACATAACTGGTGGCCGGGTCGCCGCCATTGCCGGGCTTGCGTGACTCGATCACGGCCGCGATGCGGGCCAGGGTGCTGTCGCCGTTCAGGCCTTCATGACTGCTCATTTGTAAATCTGCTCGGGGTTCTTCAACACCGGCTCCACCGCCTGCCATTCAACGCTGTCAGCTTGCTGCAGGCGCTGGTAGAAGCAGGAATGGCGGCCGGTATGGCAGGCAATACCGGGTTGATCGGGCTCATGACCATTCTGGGTGATCTTCAGCAGCACCACATCGTTATCGCAGTCCAGCCGCATCTCATGCACCGTCTGGGTGTGGCCGGATGCTTCGCCCTTGTGCCAGAGCCTGGCCCTGGAGCGGCTCCAGTAAACCGCTTCGCCCAGCGCTTCGGTGCGCGCCAAGGCCTCGCGGTTCATCCAGGCGAACATGACGACATCGCCACTGCTGCGCTCCTGCGCGATCACCGGCACCAGGCCGTCAGCGTCCCATTTGATTTGATCCAACCAGTTCATGGGAGTCAGTGTAGTGGCGCCGTCAGACCGAATGGGTCGCGCCGTCAAAATCCCGCTCCGCCGCAAACCAGGCCAGCACCGGAATCGTGCCCGGCAAGACCGGCTGCATCTGCACCGGCAGGCTCTGCCAAGCCATGCTCTGCTGCTCACGCATCTCGAACTCGCCGCTCCATTCGAACACCTTGCAGAAATGCAGGCGCACGCGGGCGTGTTCGTAGTCCATCAGCTCGATCTTCCAGGGCTGCACCACGCCGATGTGGATGCCGATTTCTTCGATCAACTCGCGGCGCAGCGCGGCTTCGACCGACTCGCCGGCTTCGAGCTTGCCGCCCGGGAATTCCCAGTAGCCGGCGTAGACCTTGCCGACGGGGCGGGAGGTGAGCAGGAAGCGGCCTTGTGGGTCGATCAACACCCCCACCGCCACGTCCACCGGGACACGCTCTTCAAGCGACGTCACGCGTGATGCCTTCCCGCGTAGTCCTTCGCGAACTGGAACGCCACGCGCCCCGAGCGTGAACCCCGCTCCAACGCCCACACCAGTGATTCGGCCCGCGCCGCGGTGATCGCAGCATCATCCACACCCAGCCCGCGCAACCACTGCGCGACGATCGCCAGGTACTCCTCCTGGCTGAACGGGTAGAAGCTCACCCACAAACCGAAGCGTTCGGACAGCGAGATCTTTTCCTCCACCACCTCGCCCGGGTGC
>NZ_JANNMI010000106.1:0-21058 GCF_031397715.1 Roseateles sp. | reverse complement strand
GGCCGCGATGCTGCCGATGTGGCAGCACCTGCAGGCCGCCAGCAACCCGCTCGGCGAACAGGTCGAACGGGTGGATTTGTCCGGCCGAGGTTCCTGGCGGCTGACCTTTGAAAATGGGGCGGTGATTGAACTCGGCCGCGGCAGCGACACCGAGATACTGGCCCGTTACAGCCAATTTGTGCGCTCGATTACCCAAATTACCTCGCTCAACCGGGCGCCCTTGCTGGCGGCCGACCTGCGTCATGCAGACGGGTATGCGGTACGTTTGAGCGGAATATCAACGACGCCCAATCAGGTTAAACCCGGATTGAATGGCCGACCGAAGAAAAACTGAAGGATGATAAGCATGGCCAAGGATTACAAGGATTTGGTCGTTGGGCTGGATATCGGCACGGCCAAAATCATGGCGGTGGTGGCCGAGGTGTTGGGCAATGGTGAATTGCGCATCGCCGGCCTCGGCGTTGCCAGCTCAACCGGACTGAAACGCGGCGTGGTGGTCAATATCGATGCCACCGTGCAATCGATTCAACAGGCCTTGAAAGAGGCCGAAATGATGGCCGATTGCAAAATCAGCAAGGTCTATACCGGCATTACCGGCAGCCATATTCGCGGCCAAAACTCCACCGGCATGGTGATCGTGCGCGACAAAGAGGTCACGCCGGTCGACGTGGCACGCGTGGTTGAAACTGCCAAGGCCATCAATATTCCGAATGATCAGCGCCTGTTATTGGTCGAACCGCAGGAGTTTGTGATCGACGGCCATGAGGTCAAAGAACCCATCGGCATGAGCGGCGGGCGGCTTGAAGTCAAGGTCCATATCGTCACCGGCGCCCAAAGTGCGGCCGAGAATATCGTCAAATGCGTACGCCGCTGCGGCCTTGAGGTCGAGCAGCTGGTGTTGAACTCCAGCGCGTCGAGCCTGGCGGCGTTGACGGCCGATGAGCGTGATTTGGGGGTTGCTTTGGTGGACATTGGCGCCGGCACCACCGATGTGGCGATATTCACCGGCGGCTCGATTCGGCATACTGCCGTCATACCGATTGCCGGTGATTTGATCACCAGTGATATTGCGATGGCCTTGCGCACGCCGACCAAGGACGCCGAGGAAATCAAGGTCGAACATGGGGTGGCCAAACAAATGTTGGCCGACCCGAGCGCGCAAGTAGAAGTATCTGGTTTGGGCGACCGGGCGCCCCGCATGTTGTCCAAACAAGCACTTGCCGGTGTGATCGAGCCGCGCGTCGAGGAAATATTCTCCTTGGTGCAGCAGGTTATTCGCGAAAGCGGTTACGACGAATTGTTGTCCTCCGGCATCGTCTTGACCGGCGGCTCGGCGGTCATGCCGGGTATGGTGGAGTTGGCCGAGGACATATTCCTGAAGCCGGTGCGACGCGGCAATCCAACCTATAGCGGCGGCTTATCCGATATGGTGGCCAACCCCCGATCGGCGAGCGTGATGGGTTTGTTGGAGGAGGCGCGCTTGTCGCGAACGCGGGGTTTGAAGGCGGCGCAGCAGGCCGGTTCAATGAAAACCATGTTCGGGCGCGCGAAAGATTGGTTTTTGGGAAATTTTTGATCGCCAAGCGGCCAAGACGGTGGTTTTTTGAGATGTTTTCTCACACATTTTTTGAAATAGCTCCTCTTTATCTTGGATAATGAGAAATAGGACATTTAGCCGCTGCGAAACAACAGCGGTGAGTGAAAAAAGCGGATTTCCCCTGAAGTTTTTCACGGTTTCAGGCTTGCCAGCGGCACAACGGCTGAAGGAGAATTTATATGGCGATCGAGATGATCGAAGAGTTTGACCAAGGCACCCAGATCAAGGTGATCGGCGTCGGCGGCGGCGGCGGCAATGCGGTTGAGCACATGATTGCTCAGGGCGTGCAGGGCGTGGAGTTCATCTGTGCCAACACCGACGCGCAGGCGCTGAATCGCTCGAAGGCCGACCAGCTCTTGCAGCTGGGGACCTCAGGTCTGGGCGCGGGCGCCAAGCCCGAGATGGGCAAATCAGCCGCCGAAGAGGCCGAGGCACGCATTCGTGAATCGATCCAGGGCGCGCATATGTTGTTCATCACGGCCGGTATGGGCGGTGGTACCGGCACCGGTGCGGCGCCGGTGATCGCGCGCGTGGCGCGCGAGATGGGCATTCTGACGGTCGGCGTGGTGACCAAGCCCTTCGAGTTCGAAGGTGGCCGGCGCCTGAAGGCGGCCGATGCAGGTTTGGCCGAGCTCGAAGCCAATGTCGACTCGCTGATCGTGATCTTGAATGACAAGCTGCTGGACGTGCTGGGCGACGACGTCACGCAGGACCAAGCCTTCGCGCATGCCAATGATGTGCTGAAGAATGCGGTCGGCGGCATCTCCGACATCATTCATATTCCCGGCTTGGTCAACGTCGACTTCGAAGACGTCAAGACGGTGATGAGCGAGCCGGGCAAGGCCATGATGGGCACGGCGCAAGCCACCGGCCCGGACCGCGCCGCCAAGGCGGCCGAAGCTGCAGTCGCTTGCCCACTGCTGGAAGGCATTGATCTGTCGGGCGCACGCGGCGTGTTGGTGTTGATTGCCGCCAGCAAGGGCACCTTCAAGCTGAGCGAATCGCGCAATGCGATGAACGCCATCAAACGCTATGCGTCCGATGAAGCTCATGTGATTTACGGCACCGCCTATGACGAGAGCCTCGGCGATGCGCTGCGCGTAACGGTCATCGCCACCGGCTTGTCGCAGCGCGCCCGCGCGCAAGCACCGTTGACCGTGGTGCAGCAAAGCCTGCGCACCGGCACCCATGACATGCCGGTGCTGACCGAGGCGGTGATGGGTGGGCGGGGTGGCAACACCGCGTCGGCCATGGGCTTCGGCATCAGCGGCAGTGGCGACTTTGCGGCCGGCTCCAGCGGTCCAAGCGTGTGGCAGGGTCGGGGCCGCACCGCGTCGGCCAAGGTCGAGGCCTTGTCGTCAAACGGTATGGACGAGATCGAAATCCCGGCTTTCCTGCGCAAGCAAGCCGATTGATCAAATGCGCGGACCCACTGCGGGTTCTGGCGCAGAATGAAGGCCCGGTTCGGTGAAGCTGTTTCACGCAACCGGGCTTTTTTTATGCCTGACGCAGCCCAACTTCGACAGCTCATCTTGCTTCCTCTTGACCTGCTTAGATCGCTATTGAAATTTGGGCTTGCGGCCATGTTTGCCGGCGGCTGTCTGGCTTGTGCACCGGCCAATGCGCAGGTGATGAGGCTGCCGGCGCCACATGCCCAGCAGGCCGGTGAGCAAGCACAAACCGCCGACTTGGCCGTGAGTGCCTGGAGTCGGGCGGATTTGGAGGCTTGGTGGACGGCCTTGCGCGCGATGGACGGGCAGGGCGTCAAAGGCGGCGGCCTGCCCGCGCATCTGCAGCCGCCCGCCGACCCGCAGGCTTGGTCCAAGGTCGGCTTGCCCGATGTGCGCGGCCGACTGGCTCAGCAGGGGCCGAGCACGCCTGAGGCCGCCGTTGAAATGCGCTGGTACCGAATTCGCTATGCGCCCGAACAGGGGCGCTGGCCCACCTCGGTCGCTTTGTTTATGCCGCGGTTGGCAGCCATGGCAGCGGCGGTGTTGGTGCACACCGATGAAGGCTGGCAGCCCATCTTCGACAATCAGTCCGGCGCGCGCGAACAATGGATACGGCCGCTCTGGGTGGTGTTTCCGTCCGCATTGACCGAGCTGCGCCAGCACCAAATGATCGACGTCGTGGTGGCGGTGCCGGTCCTGGGCGGCGGCGCATTTTCCGTTTCCAGTGCCTGGTTGGGGGCGCGCGAGGACGTCGAAGTGCGCTTTCAGCGGCGTTGGTGGTTGCAGATTGGGGTGCCGCAGGCCACCGGCCTAACGTTGATTGTGCTCGGTATATTCTCGCTCTCGCTGTGGGTGCGGCGGCGCGATGAGCCGGCTTTTCTGTTGTTTGCCATGCTGTCGGTGGTGTGGCTGATACGCAATTTGCACTACCACATCGAACTGCCGCGCTCGGCTTGGGGATTGGAGTGGTTTTGGTGGCTGACCAATGCCTCGATGTCCTGGGTGATGCTGCTGATCTTCCTGTTTGCGCTGCGCTGTGCGCACAAGCGCGTTAAGTTGCCCGAGCAAAGCATGGTCGCCTTCGTGTTGATCAGCGGCTTGTTGACCCTGCCCTGGTGGAACGAGGTGCTGGCCAGCCCGTCTCTGCAGCATCTCGCCAATCTGCTGGTGGCCGGCTTGGCTCTGCTGTTTGTGATGCGGCTGGCATGGCGCGACGGCAGCCGCGAATTACGCATGATCGCGTTGAGCCTGGCACTCAGTCTGTTGCTCGGCGTGCACGATGTGATCATTCTTTCCGGGCGGGCCTGGCCGGAACATATCTATTTGATGCCCTATGCCACCTTGTTGACCTTGGCGAGTTTTTTATACGCGGTGCAACGCCGCTATACCGGCGCCTTGAGCGAGGTTGAAATGCTCAACCAGCAACTGGAAATCCGCCTGCAATTGCAAAGCACCCAGTTGCAGGCCCAGCATGAGCGCCTGCGCGAAGCCGAGCGCCAGCAAGCGCTGCTGCTGGAGCGCCAGCGCCTGATGCAGGACATGCACGACGGCCTGGGCTCGTCCTTGCTGTCGGCCATGGTGGCGGTGGAGCAAGGCAGCATGGACCAAGACAAGGTGGTCGAGGTGCTGCGTGAATGCGTTGATGATCTGCGTTTGGTGATCGACTCGCTGGAGCCGGTCGCGCATGATCTGGTGGCGCTATTGGCGACCATGCGTTACCGCCTGGGCAAGCGCTTGCAGGCCGGCGGCCTGATGCTGGAATGGGATGTGCAGGACCTGCCCCTGCTCGAATGGCTGGAGCCACCCGATGCCTTGCATGTGTTGCGCCTGATGCAAGAGGCGCTCAGCAATGTGCTCAAGCATGCCCGTGCCACGCGCGTGCGCATGGTGACACGCAACCATGGGCACTATGTCGAGATCCGCATCGAGGACGACGGCGACGGCTTCGACATTGCCACCGCCCAGATGGGCCGCGGCCTGAAGAGCCAGCAGCGCCGCGCCCAGCGTTTGGGAGGCTCGCTGCGGATTGACTCCAGCGTTGGCCACGGCACGCGCCTGAGTTTACGTTTGCCGGTGACCCGGCCAGAGGCCCCGGCGGAGCAAAGCAAACCCGTATCGCCGACACTGAAACCATGATCCATCAAAGAACTCTCAAGTCGCTGACCAAGGCGGTCGGCGTCGGCATTCACAGCGGCCAGCGGGTCGAATTGACGCTGCGCCCCGCACCGGTCGACACCGGCATCGTGTTTCGCCGGGTCGATCTGAATACCCCGGTCGATATTCCGGTGCGCGTGGACACCGTCTGCGACACCCGCATGGCGACCACCGTCAGCCCCGGCGGTGACCCCGGCGCGCCCAAGGTGCAGACCATCGAGCATCTGCTGTCGGCCTGCGCGGGCCTGGGGCTGGACAATTTATACGTTGACATCAATGCCGACGAGGTGCCCATACTCGACGGCTCGGCCGCCAGCTTTGTCTATCTGCTACAAAGCGCGGGGATTGATTTGCAACCGGCGGCCAAGCGCTTTTTGCGGGTCAAGAAGGAAGTCGAGGTCAGGCAGGGCGAAGGCAAGCGCTTGATGTGGGCCAAGCTGAGCCCGCATCACGGCTACACCTTGAGCTTCGAGATCGAGTTCGACAACCCGGCCGTCTCGGCCACCGGCCAGCAATATGTGTTCGATATGGGCTCGGGCCAGTACAAGCGCGAAATCGCCCGCGCCCGCACCTTTGGCATGACCAGCGATATCGAGCTGATGCGCTCGCGCGGGTTGACGCTGGGCGGGTCCATGGACAACGCCATCGTCGTCGACGACTACAAGGTGCTGAACGCTGAAGGGCTGCGTTATGACGATGAGTTCGTCAAGCACAAGATCCTCGATGCGATCGGTGACATGCAAGTCGCAGGTTATCCGCTGCTGGCGGCCTACACCTCGTTCAAGGGTGGGCATGCGCTCAATAACAAGCTGCTGCGGGCCTTGCTGGCCGACCCTTCTGCCTATGAGATCGTCAGCTTCGAGGATGCCACCCAGGCTCCCAAAGGCTTCGCGGAGCTGGCTCCGGCCTGGTGATAAAGCATGTTTCTATTTCGTCTAGTGGTCGGGCTCTTGCTATTTGCCGGCGTGCTGTGTTTCGCGCTCTATATCGGCACGGGCCAGGTGGTATGGCGCCAACGCGGCATCATCGTGATTAAGTGGACGGTGTTGGCCGGCTTGGGATTCTTTGCCGTGTTGATTCTTGAGCGGTTGGCGATGATGCTGTAGCCGGGCTGGGCTTTTCTATTCCTCCAGCGCCTGTAGCTGCACCAAACGCTGGTAAATGCCGCCCGCATGTGCCATCAATTCCGGGTGCGAGCCGTGCTCCGCCAAGTGGCCATGGTTGAGCACAATGATTTGATCGGCTTCGCGGATGGTGGACAGGCGGTGTGCAATCGCCACCACGGTCACTTTGCCCCGCAGGGCGGTCAGGGCCTCGCTGACGATCTGTTCGGTGGCGCTGTCGATATTCGATGTCGCTTCGTCGAGGAAGAGGATGCGCGGGGAACCTGCCAGCGCACGGGCCATCGCGATCAACTGCTTCTGGCCGGTGGACACGCGCGCGCCGCCTTCGCCCAAGAGCGTGTCATAGCCCTGTGGCAAGGCGCTTAAATAATCGTGGATGCGCGCCGCCTTGGCCGCCGCAATCAAGGCCGCCTCATCGATCTGGCGACCCATGGCGATGTTCTCGCGTGCGCTGGCGGCCATCAGATACGGCTCTTGCGGCACCAGGCCGACGGCGGCGCGGAAGGCCTCGTCGGGAAAGCTGGCCAGCGCCAGGCCGTCGATCGTGATCTGCCCGTGCTGGGCCGCGTAAAAGCGCAGCAGCAAAGACAGCAAGGTCGACTTGCCACTGCCGGTATGGCCGACAACGCCAACAAAACTGCCGGCCGGAATATCCAAATTGAGGTCCCGCAAGACCGGGCGCTGCGCGTCATAGCCGAAGTTCAGTTGTTCCACCTTGATCGCGCCGGCCGTGATCTGCCGGCCGGCCACCGCTTGGCTTGCGGCGACGTCCTCTTGCAGCAGGCTGCGCACCCGCGCGGCCGCAATCATCGATTGCTGCAGCTGCCCGAACTGCATGGTGATCTGGATCAGCGGCTCGACCACGCGGGCGATATAGCTGAGGAATGCAAACAGCAGGCCAACCTCCAGACCCGACACCTCGCGGCGGCCGAAGCCGTAAATCACCGTCACCAGAAGCAGCACATTGAGCAGGTCCAAGGCTGGTCGCAGCAGCCAGGCATTGGCGCTGAGTTCGGCCACGCGGGCCTGCAAGTGGGCTTGGTTGGTGCGCCCAAAACGCGCGCCAAAGCGCGGCGCGGCGCCGGCCGCCTGCAGCATCGCCATGCCGGCCATGCTCTCGGCCATCTGCGCATTGATGTCGCTGCGCAACTGGCGCGCACGCGCCACCGCCGGCGCACTCAGGCGCTGGTAGAGCGCAATGATCAGCAGCATCGCCGGCACCAGCATCGCCACGATCAGCATCAGCCGCCAGTCCAGCCAGGCCATCGCGATCAGCGAGCCCAGCACCACGATGCTGGAGTCCAGCATCACATACAGCACCTGGCGATAGAGGGTGTTGACCGCCTCGCTGTCATTCGTCACGCGGCTGACCAACTGACCGGTGATGGCACGGTCAAAGTAGCTCATCGGCAGGGCCAGCACATGGGCATAGACCTTGTCGCGCAGGCGCAGCACCGAGCGCCGCGCCACGCCGGCCATGCGCGTGAGTTGGCCAAAACGTATCCAGCTGCTGGCCCAGCCGGTCAGCAACAGGCTCAGCAAGAGCAGGGCCATCGCTTGGGCGTCGAACTGGCGCGGCTGCAGATAGCTGTCGATGAAATGTTTGCTGATGATGGGGCCCAGCGCCTCCAGGCCGGCCGCCAGCAGCAGCCATAACAGGCCGCGCAAGAGGGTGGGCTTCTCCGGCGCGGCGGCTTCCATCAGCAGGCCGACGGCGGCCCAGGGGCGTTCGCTTTTCACGTCCGCCGTGGGTTCAGTCGTCCGCATCAATGCTTGCCTCCAGTTGTTGATAACGCCATTGCGCCGCGTACCAGCCGCCTTCAATCGCCAAGAGCTCGGCATGGCTGCCTTGTTCGGTGATGCGGCCCTGCTGAATGACGACGATATGGTCGGCGTCCATCACCGCGCTGAGGCGGTGGCTGACGATCAGGCTGCTGCGATCGGGTCGGGCCAGTCGCAGCTCGCGCAAGTGTTCAAGAATCTGCGTCTCGGTGCCGGTGTCCACCGCCGACAGCGCGTCGTCAAGCAGCAGCAGCGGCGCATCGGACAGCAGCGCACGCGCCATCGCCACGCGCTGGCGCTGGCCGCCCGACAGCGTCACGCCGCGCTCGCCGATCTCGGTCGCATAGCCGTTGGGCAAACGCGTTATGTCATCGTGCACGGCGGCCATGCGAGCGGCCGCCTCAATCTCGGCCGGCGTGGCGTCCGGTTTGGCCAGGGCGATGTTCTCGGCGATGCTGGCGGAAAACAGAAACGGTTCCTGCGGCACCCAGGCCAGGCCCTGGCGCAGCGCCTGCAGGCTCAGGTCGGCCAAGGCATGGCCGCCAATCTTGATGCTGCCGCTGTTCGGCTCGAACTGGCGCAGCAGCAGATGCAGCAAGGTGGATTTGCCCGCGCCGGTCGGGCCGACCAGGCCCAAGGTCTGGCCGGGCTGCAGACGCAGGCTGACGTCGGCTATGGCCAGCCTGTCGGTATTCGCATAGCCAAAGCTGACCTGCTCAAACGCTATCAGCGCGCGCTCGGGCAGCGCCTGACTGCCGCTGTCGTTCAGCGTTAGGGGAGCGTCGAGCACCGGCAGCAAACGGTCCCAGGCGGCGCGGCCACGCTCCAGCAGGGACAGCACCCAGCCGGCCGCAAACATCGGCCAGATCAGCTGGCCCAGATACATGGTGAAGGCGGTCAGCTGGCCAATCGTCAGCTCTTGGCGGGCGACCAGATAGCCGCCCAGGCCCAGCGCAATCGTCAGCGCCGCACTCAGCGTCATGCCGACGGCGGGCTCGAAGGCGGCCTCCCAGCGCTGCGCCTGAAAACTGGCCTCGCCGGCGCTGTCGGCCAGCTCGCTGAACTGCTTGGCATTGCGCTCGGTGAGGCCCAGCGCGCGCAGGGTGCGCACACCCGATAGACCTTCTTGCACATGTTGGTTCAGGCCGGAAAAGCGGCCCAGCGAGCTTTGCCAGGCCTGGTGGACTTTCTCCGAGATGCGCCAAAAGGCATAGGCCATGAAGGGAAACGGCAGCAGCGCGGCCAGGCCGAGGCGCCAGTCAACGCCCAAGGTCATCATCGCCAGCACCAGAGCCAAGGTCAGCGAGCCGTCAAAAGCGGCCAGCAGCGCTTCGCCGGCGGCCATCTCGACCGCGTCGATGTCATTGGTGGCCAAGGCCATCAAGTCGCCGGTTCGTTTGGCGTGAAAGAACACCGGACCTTGCAGCGTCAGCACCTGATAGAGCCGGGTACGTAACTCCTGACCCAGGCGGTAGGCGGCCGCAAACAAGGCCAGGCGCCAGCCGACGCGCAGCAAATAAATCAGCACACCGCAGCCGACCAGCAAGGCCAGCTGCTGTAGCAAGGCCTGGCCGTGCAGGCTGCCGGCCACCAAGCCGTCGACCACATGGCCTACCTGACGCGGAATCCAGACGGTCAGCAGGGCGATGCTGAACAGCATCACGGCGGCCGCCGCATAGGAGGGCCAATGCCGGCGTACAAAGCCGGCGATCATTTGTTTGAGAGTCAAGGTACGAGTGGCGGTTTGCCCGCGAGTTTTGGGACAATCATCCCATGGCCCAAATTTCCGACCCCTCCGTGGCTGCGCAGCAGCTGAGCATCACCCGCCCCGACGACTGGCATTTGCATGTGCGCGACGAAGGCGCGATGCAAAGCGTCATTCCCTACACGGCGCGTCAGTTTGCCCGCGCCATCATCATGCCGAATCTGCGGCCGCCGGTGACCACCGCGCAGCAGGCCGTGGCCTACCGCGAGCGCATCAACGCGGCGGTTCCCGCTGGCCTGAGCTTTCAGCCCTTGATGACGCTGTACCTGACCGACCTGACCCCGGTTGACGAGATCAAGCGTGCCAGGGACGCCGGCGTGGTGGCACTCAAGCTCTACCCGGCCGGCGCCACCACCAATAGCGATGCCGGCGTGACCGATATCCGCAAGACCTACGCGGTGCTGGAGGCGATGCAGCGCGAGGGCCTGCTGTTGCTGGTGCACGGCGAAGTGACCGACCCAGAGATCGATGTGTTCGACCGTGAGGCCGTCTTCATCGACCGCGTGATGCAGCCGCTGCGCCGCGATATGCCCGAGCTGAAGGTGGTGTTCGAGCACATCACCACGCTGGAGGCCGCCCAATACGTCGCCGGCGCCGACGCCTTCACCGCCGCCACCTTGACGCCGCAGCATTTGCTCTACAACCGCAACGCCATCTTCACCGGCGGCCTGCGCCCGCATTACTACTGCCTGCCGGTGCTGAAGCGCGAGGTCCACCGCCAAGCCCTGATCAAGGCCGCCACCTCGGGCAGTGCTAAATTCTTCCTCGGCACCGACAGTGCGCCGCATGCCTCGCAGTTGAAGGAAAACTCGGTCTGCGGCGCCGGCTGCTTCACGGCCGCCTCGGCACTGGAGCTGTACGCCGAGGCGTTTGAGGCGATGGGCGCGCTGGATAAATTGGAGGCCTTCGCCAGCTTCAATGGCGCCGATTTTTATGGCCTGCCGCGCAACACCGAGCGCGTCACCTTGAGCAAGCAGGACTGGACCCTGCCCGAGGCCGTGGCCTTTGGCGAGGCGCAGCTGAAGCCCTTGCGCGGCGGCGAGGTGCTGAGCTGGAAGCTGCTCTGAACTGGAACGCCCCCTGGCTGGCGCCGTACCGGCAAAGTGGCGAGGCGCTGTCGGCGCAGATCGCGGCCGGCGCAACGGTCGCCGAGGCGCTGAATAGCCGGCTAGCTAGCGCGCCAATTCAGCTGACCCATGGCGAGCTGCGCTTTGTGCCGCAGAGCGAATTGCCGGACGGCGAGGCCTATGAGGCCTTCATTCACCGCACGGCCTGCGTGCCGACCCGCGAAAACTTGCATGACCTGCTGAACGGCCTGATCTGGCTGCATTGGCCGGCGCTGAAGACCGGCTTGAACGCCGCCCATATCGAGGCGCTGGCGCTCAGCGGCGGCGTGCAGGCGCAGCGTGGCCCGCTGCGCGATGCCCTGACCGTGGTGGACGAGAACGCCGCCTTGCTGTGGGCCCCGCCCGCGCTATGCGAGGCGCTGGTCGCGCGTGATTGGCCGCGTTTATTCATCACGCTGCGGCCGCTGTGGGCGCAGGCGCGGCTGGATCTGATCGGCCACGCCCTGCTTGAAAAATTATTACAGCCGCGCAAGGCGATTTGCGCTCATGTGCTGCTGATGCCGCTTGACGGCGGGCCGGCCGGGGTGGATGCGGCGCTGGATCCGCGCTGGCTGGCCGGCAAACCCTTTGTGCCCATGCCGGTTCTGGGCGTGCCCGGCTGGTGGCCCGCCAATGAAGCGCCGAGCTTCTATGCGGACACCGGTGTTTTTCGCCCTGCCGGACGTTCGCAAACCGGCTAGCATCGCGCTCTTGTAGAGACTCAGGAGGAATCACGTTGCTGATTTTTCAATCTGGTTTGACGGCGCGCCGGCGTTGCTGGGTGGCCCTGTTTTTGATGGCCGGCGTGGCTGCGCAGGCGCAGACCCCCGCACCTGCCCCCGCAACTGCCGCAGCGCCGGCCTCGGCCGCTTCCGCCCCAGCGGCAGCTGTTTCGGCCAGCGCGCGGCGAATTTATGAAGATGCGCGCTCGCAGCTGCTGCAGATCCGCACCCTGCTGAAGACCCAGAACAGCCAGGCCTCGGTCGGCTCCGGCTTTCTGGTCAGCGCCGACGGCCATGTGCTGACCAACTACCACGTCATCAGCCAGTTCGCGCTGGAACCTGAGCGTTACCGCCTGCGCTTCGCCAGCACCGATGGGCAGGAGGGCCAGCTGGAGCTACTGGACTTTGATGTGCGCCGCGACCTGGCCTTGCTGCGCGCGGTGCCGGGCAGCTTGAAGGGGCGCGGTGCCCTGAGCTTTAGACCGGCCGAGCTGGCGCTGGCCAAGGGGGATCGCATCTACTCGATGGGCAACCCGCATGACATTGCCTTTGCCGTCGTCGAGGGCAATTACAACGGCCTGGTGGAGCGCAGCTTTGATCCGCTGATCTATTTCTCGGGCGGCATCAACCCGGGCATGAGCGGTGGGCCGGTGGTGGACGAGGAGGGCCGGGTGGTCGGCGTCAATGTGTCGGTGATGTCGTTTGCGCAGCAGGTCAGCTTTCTGGTGCCGGGCCGGCATGCGCAGGCCTTGTTCGAGCGCAGCCGCGAGGCCAAGCCGCTGACCAGCCCCGCCTGGCCGCGTCTGCGCGAACAGCTGATGGTCTATCAAGACGAGCTGACGCAGCGCTTTTTGGCCCTGCCCTGGCAAAACCAGGAACAGGCCGGCCATGCCCGCTACCAGTTACCTGTGCCGCAGGAGCAGTTCATGCGCTGCTGGGGGCGCGGCACGCCGACCGACACCAAGGGGCTGGAGTTTCAGCGCTCGCAATGCCGGATGGAGCATGCAGTGTTCGTCAGCGGCGCGATACAGACCGGGTATCTGGACATGTCGCATGAGGTCTATGACGGCGCCAAGCTGGGTGCGATCCGTTTCGCCAAGCAGTACTCAGGCAGCTTCCGCAATGAGCGCCTGGGCCGCGAGGACAAGTACCGCACCGCGCCGTTTTGCAAAGAAGAATTCATCTCGCGTGACGGTTTGCCTTTGCGTGCCGTCGTCTGCCTGCGTGCCTACCGCAAGCTGGCCGGCTTGCATGACTTGAGCGTGCTGGTGACGACCGTCGACGGCGCCACCGAGGGCGCCCTGGGTCGCTTTGACGCGCGCGGGGTCAGCTTTGACAACGCCTTGAAATTGAGCGCGCATTATCTGGAGGGCTTCGCGTGGATCAGCAAGAGCAGCAAGAAAGAATCGCGGTAATTGAAGTCCTCGGCCGCGACGGCCAGGTGCGCCAGGTGCAGCGCCTCACGCACTGGCCGGCCCGCATAGGCCGCTCGCCGCTGTGCGAGGTGGTGCTCGATGACCCGCATCTGGCTGCCGAGCATGCGTCTTTGCAGTGGGGAGAAGCGGGTGCCAGTCTGCTGCTGATGCCCAGTCTGAATGGCGGCTGGATGGGCGAGCGGCGCTTGAACGCGGGCGACACCGCCGCCTTGGGCGCCGCGGCCAGCTTCCAGCTCGGCGCCAGCCAATTGCGCTGGCGCAGCAATGCCGGGGCCTTGGCGCCCGAGCAGCCGCTGCAACAACATCAACAGCGTGCGGCCAAGGTTGGCTCGGCCTGGGTGCCGGCCTTGCTGGTGCTGTGGTTGGGCCTGCTGTGGTTTGACCAATGGTCGGGGCTGAACCCCGGCGCGCCCTGGGTCGAGTACAGCGGCGCGGTCTTGGGGCCCTTGGTGCTGATATTGGCCTGGGCGGCGCTGTGGTCGCTGCTGACCCAGCTGTTCCAGCACCGCTTCCCCTTTGTCACCCATCTGCGGCGGGCCTTGATCGGCGTGACCGGCCTGCATCTGGTGGCCGTCAGCCTGCCGCTGCTGGCCTTTGCGCTGTCTTGGCCGCGCCTGCTGGTGCTGGAGGCGCTGGCCTTCCCCTGCGGGGTGGCGGCCCTGTTGTGGTGGCATGCCAGCCTGGTCTGGCCGCGGGCGCGGCGCTGGCTGGCGCTGGCGGCGCTGTCCGGCTTGGCGACGCTCTTGGTGCTGACGGTAGCGCGTCGCCAGGAGCAGCAGTACTGGCTGGGCCCGGCTTATCTGAGCGCCTTGCCGCCGCCGGCCCTGCGCCTGGTTGAGCCCAAATCACCGCAAGCGCTGATCGACGCGCTGCGGCCGCTGGAGGCCGAGCTGGCGCGTCAGGCCAATAAAGACAATGACACGCCGGGCGCTGAAACTGAAGACTAGGCCGGCAAGAAGCCCTCAATCGACAGATAGCGCTCGCCGGTGTCGTAGTTGAAGCCCAGCACCCGCGCACCGGCGGGCAGCTCAGTTAGCTTCTTGGCAATGGCGGCCAAGGTGGCGCCGCTGGAGATGCCGACCAGCAGGCCTTCCTGAGCGGCGCTGCGGCGCGCATATTCGCGCGCTTCCTCGGCCTCGACCTGGATCACGCCGTCAAGCAGGTCGGTGTGCAGATTGGTCGGGATGAAGCCGGCGCCAATGCCTTGGATGGGATGCGGGGCCGGTGCGCCGCCGCTGATCACGGGCGAGGCGCTCGGCTCGACCGCAAACACCTGCAAATTCGGCCAGGCCTTTTTCAGCACCTGGGCGCAGCCGGTGATGTGGCCGCCGGTGCCGACGCCGGTGATCAGGGCGTCAAGTCCGTCTGGGAAGTCGGCCAGGATTTCCTCGGCGGTGCTGCGCACATGGACGGCGATATTGGCCGGGTTCTCGAACTGCTGCGGCATCCAGGAACCCGGGTGCTCGGCGATCAATTCCTGGGCGCGGGCGATCGCACCCTTCATGCCCTTCTCGCGCGGGGTTAGATCGAACGTGGCGCCATAGGCCAGCATCAGCCGGCGGCGTTCGATCGACATGCTGTCCGGCATCACCAGGATCAGCTTGTAGCCCTTGACGGCGGCGACCATCGCCAGGCCCACGCCGGTATTGCCCGAGGTCGGCTCGATGATGGTGGCGCCGGGCTGCAGCAGGCCGCGCGCCTCGGCGTCCTCAACCATGGCCAGCGCGATGCGGTCCTTGATCGAGCCGCCCGGATTGCTGCGCTCGGATTTGATCCAGACCTGCGCCTGCGCGCCGAACAGGCGCTGCATGCGGATATGGGGGGTGTTGCCGATGGTGGCGAGGACGTTATCAACTTTCATGGGAATCACTCCTGGTGGACGGCGAATCGTGGTCAAGTAACTGCAAGCTCGGGTGCTGTTGGGTCAAGAGCTGAAACATCGCGAATATAGGTCCCGGCATAGTGCGCGGATCGGCGGCGCTCTCCAGCGCCTGCCAGGTGCGCGACTGCAGGCCGCCGCGGCTGCCCTGTTGCACCGGGTAAGCCATTAGCTGAGCGGCCTCGACCTGGCTCAGGCCGGCGGCCAGGCGGGCGGCCTTGAGTTCGTCGCCGCTGGGCGAGCGCATGTCTATGGTTCTGTGCTTGGTCATGGCCGCAATGTTAAGGCGTAGTTCATCGGCGATAATGCACTTCGTGAAGCAAGTCAGACCGCCGCTGGCCCGAGCATGGAAACATGGGGCTGGAGGAAGGTCCGGACTGCATAGAGCGGCGTAGCAGCTAACGGCTGTCCGGCGTGAGCCGAGGATCAGAGCAACAGAGACGAGTCGATCAAACGTGCCGGGTGTCAAAGCCCGGCGGGACCGCAAGCGCAGCCTGCGGGATCGGGTGAAACGGGCAATCTCTACGCGCAGCAACACCAAGTAGGCCAGTATTGATGCGGCTCGCAGAGCTGGCGGGTAGGTGGCACCGAGCCGGGCAGCGATGCCCGGCCAAGAGGAATGGCGGTCACAGAAGCAAGCTCGCAAGAGCAGAAGTTCTGCACAGAATCCGGCCTATCGACTTGCTTCACTTTATATTTTTTGCGCTGTTTGTCATGCTTGCTGGATGTGCGCTTGGCAATACCCGTAGCGGGCGCCAGTTTAGGGCCGGCCGTACACTGCGCGCTGCTCAGAAAAGTGGGTTTGCCCGCGCCTCAACTATGAATCCCGAAGCCAGTCATTTGTGGCGCGCCCCGCGCTGGGCCCTGGCCGTTTTGCTGGCCGGCCTGGGCATGATCGGGCCGTTCTCGATCGACACCTATCTGCCCGCCTTTGCCGGCATCGCGCTAGCCCTGCAGGCGACACCGGTCGAGATGCAGCAAACGCTGTCGAGCTATCTGTTCGGCTTCGCGGTAATGAATCTGTTCCACGGCGCGCTGTCCGACAGCTTCGGGCGCCGGCCGGTGGTGCTGTGGGGCATGGCGGTGTTCACGCTGGCCTCGGTCGGTTGCGCGCTGTCGGGCAGCATTGGTCAACTGGTGTTTTGGCGCACCGTGCAGGGCATGTCGGCGGGGGCCGGCATGGTGGTGTCACGCGCCATCATCCGCGATATGTTCCCGCCGTCCGAGGCGCAGCGGGTGATGTCTCAGGTGACGATCTTCTTCGGTATTGCGCCGGCCATCGCACCGATGATCGGCGGCTTCTTGTTCGTCCACACCGACTGGCACGCGATCTTCTGGTTCCTGGTTTTTGTCAGCGCGCTGCTGTTTGTCGCCAACTGGCGCTTGCTGCCCGAGACCCTGCATGCCGATATGGTGCAGCCCTTTCATGTGCGCCCGCTGATGCGCGGCTATTGGCAGCTCTGCAGCAACCGCCGCTTCATCCTGCTGGCGCTGGCCAGCGGGATTCCGTTCAACGGCATGTTTCTCTATGTGCTGGCGGCGCCGGTGTTCGTCGGCGAGCATCTGAATCTGGCGCCGACGCAGTTCTTCTGGTTCTTCTGTTTTGCCATCGGCGGCATCATGGGCGGCGCCTGGTTGAGCGGCCGGCTGGCCGGCAAAATCAAACCCAAGCAGCAGATCAAGCGCGGCTTCATCATCATGTTTGTGTTCTCCGCGCTGAATGTCGCGCTGAACCTGGCGCTGCCGCCGAGCCCGTTTTGGGCCTTGCCGGTGATTGGCGCGTTCTCGTTCGGCTGGGCCTTGATGGTGCCGGTGGTGACGCTGCTGGCGCTGGACGAGGTACCGGAGCGGCGCGGTATGGCGTCGTCGCTGCAGGCCTGCATAGGCAGCGCCGCCAATGGCGTGGTGGCCGGCGTGGTCGCACCGCTGGTGATGCACTCCACGCTGGCGCTGGCGTTGACCTCGATGGGCTTGATGAGCATTGGCCTGGTCGCCTGGATTGCGGTCAAGCGGCAATTGCAGTGAGGCTCAAGCCGGCGGAGAAACGGCCGAAAACATGACGATCAAGGCGCGCCACGGGGCGGGAGCATCGCATGGAAAAGAAGTTGATGGGCTACGCACGGGTGTTGGTTCAAATCGCCGTGCTTGCATGGGGCTGCGCAGGCGCTGGCGCAACGCAGGCGGCCGAGGAGTCCTTGGACGTGCTGCGCCAGCGTTTGGCCGAGCGTTTGAGCAACAAGGGCGACGCAGCCGTGCCGGCGCTGAAGCTGAGCGCCTCCGGGGGGCACGAGGCGGCGGGCAAGAGCGCCAAAGCGGTCAAGGGCAGCAAAAAGGTCGAGGCGCCGGCCCACAGCGCCGCCGACCATGCCGACCATGCCCACTGGGGCTACGCCGGTGACGGTGCGCCGGAGCGGTGGGGCGAGTTGAGCCCGGAGAACCGCCAATGTGCCATCGGCACCCGGCAAAGCCCGATCGACATCCGCGACGGCATCCGCGTCGATCTCGAGAAGATCAATTTTGACTACCGGCCGAGCGGTTTTTCGGTGCTGGACAACGGCCACACCATCCAGGTCAATGTGGCGCCCGGCAATGCCTTGCAGGTGATGGGGCGGCGCTTCGAGCTGCTGCAGTTCCACTTCCATCGCCCCAGCGAAGAGCGCATCAATGGCCGCCAGTTCGACATGGTCGCCCACCTGGTGCACAAGGACGCCGACGGCAAACTGGGCGTGGTGGCGGTGTTGCTGGAGCGCGGCCGCGATCAGGCCGTGATTCAAACCATTTGGAACAATTTGCCGCTGGAAAAGGGCCAGGCCTTGGCCGCACCCGGCCTGCTGGATTTGAATCAGCTGCTGCCCGAAGACCGCAGCTATTTCACCTATATGGGCTCGCTGACCACGCCGCCCTGCTCCGAGGGCGTGTTGTGGATGGTGATGCGTTCGCCGGTGCAACTGTCTAACCAGCAGATTTCGATCTTTGCCCGGCTTTACCCGATGAACGCCCGGCCCATCCAGGCCGGCTCCGGGCGCTTGATCAAGGAGTCATCCGGTGGGCCCTGATGGCCCGTCTGGGTTCCTGGAGGCTTCCAGCGGGCGAGCGTTCTCGCTGCGACTCAACCACATATGCAAGGTCGCAAACAATTGCTCGGCGACCACCGGCTTGGCCACATGGTCGTTCATGCCGGCATCCAGACAGCGCTGGCGCTCCTCGGCAAAGGCATTGGCGGTCATCGCCAAGATCGGTGTGTGCTTGCCATGCGCCGTACCGCGAATCGCGCGGGTGGCCGCCAGGCCGTCCATCAAGGGCATCTGCACGTCCATCAAAATCAAGGCGTAGTCATATTCGCCCGCCATGCGCAGTGCTTCTTGGCCGTCGACGGCCACATCGACCACCAAGCCGGCGCTGCCCAACATCGCCACCGCCACCTCCTGGTTGACGGCGTTGTCTTCGGCCAGCAGCACGCGTGTGCCCTTGAACTGCTGCTGCAGCAACTCCCGCGCGAGCGTGCCACGGGAGGCCGGTGGAGGATCGGCCAACGCGGCCAGCGCGGCCATGCTGCCCTTTTCGACCGTCAGGGTGAACCAAAAACGACTGCCCCCGCCCGGCTGGCTTTGCACGCCGACCTCGCCCTGCATCAACGCGGCCAGGCGCCGGCAAATTGCCAACCCCAGGCCGGTGCCGCCATAGCGGCGGGTGGTTGAGCTGTCGGCCTGCTCAAAATCTTGAAATAGCCGGGCTTGCGCTTCCTGGCTGATGCCGATGCCGCTGTCTTGCACCTCGAAGCGCAGCTTCAGTGCCGCGCCCAAATCGGCCTCCACGGCGGCCACCAGCTTGACAAACCCTGATTCGGTGAACTTGACCGCATTGCCGGCAAAGTTCAACAAGATTTCGGTGATGTGCTGGGCATCACCGACCAAGACTTGCATGGCCAGCGGCTCGGCCAGTTCGACCTGCACTTGCAGGCCCTTCTCGCTGGCACGGTGGGCCAGCATGCTGGAGACGTTGTCGAGCACCTGCGCGACGTTGAAGTCGCTGTGCGCCAGCTGCATCTTGCCGGCCTCGATCTTGGAAAAATCCAACACGTTGTTGATGATGCTGAGCAGGTGTTCGGCCGCGTCGGCAACTTTTTGCAGCCTGAGCTGCTGGGCCGGTTCGGTGCTGTCGCTTTGCACCAGATAGGTCAGGCCGATGATGGCGTTCATCGGCGTGCGGATCTCGTGGCTCATATTGGCCAGAAAAGCACTCTTGGCCAGGCTGGCCGCCTGGGCCGCCTTGGTGGCCTCGGCCAGCTCGGCGGTGCGCGCCTGCACCAGCTCTTCCAGATGCAGGCGGTAGCGCACCAGCTCCAGCGCGTCGCGGCGTTGGTGCGAGATGTCGGTCAAAAAACCATGCCACATCACATTGCCGCCGGGCTCCCGCTGGGCGATCGAATTGCCATAGATCCAGCGTTCGCCGCCATCTTTTTGCGGCGTCCTGAACTCTTGCTGCCAGGGGCTCAAGTTGCGGGCCGAGGCCAGCAGCGATTCGCGCACCAGGGCGCGGTCTTGCTCCGAAATCTGATCGAACCAGGGCTGGGCGTCCTGCTCCAGATTGGCGCCGGACAGATTGAAATAGTCATTCACGGCCTCGCTGACATAGGCGAACGAGAACTGGCCGGCTTGGCTCAGGCGCAGCTGATAGACCACGCCGGGCACCGTCTCGGCCATGCCGCGCAGCCGCTCGATCAAGGCGCGTTGGGCGTCGAACTGCTGCTGCAAGGCGTCGCGCATATGTTCGAGATGGCCGCCGAGCAGGCCGATTTCGTCGTTTCGACCGGGCGGCAGCTGGGCGCTGAAGCGGCCCTGGGCCAGGTCATTGGCGAAGCCGCCCAACTCGCGCAGCGGGCGCATCAATCTGGAATTCAGCAGCGCCAGGATCAAGGCCAAGGACGCCAGCAACTGCCCGCCCACGGTGGCGCCGTAGAGCCAGCGCTGGCGCGTCAAGGCGGCGGTGCTGAGGTGATCATCGACCTCGACGCGCAAATGCCCGATGCGGGCCACGCCGCGAAAGATCTCCCGCTCGCCCTTGACGCTGAGACCCTTTTGCCGCTCGGGGAAACTCATCTCGATAAAGGGCGCGCCCTGCGATGCATCGCTGACCGTGACCCGCACCACGTCGGGAGACTTCATCACCGCGGCCACCACCTCGCGGGCGGCGACCGTGTCCAGGTTCCAGAGCAATTCGGGCAGGCTGCTGACCAGCACGTCGAGCTTGGCTTCGAGGTCACGCTGCAATGCCGCCTCGGCCGCCTGCGGCTCGCGCAGGCCGATCAGCAGTCCGCCGACGATCAAGGCCGGCAGCAGCAAGCCAATGCTGGCGCCCAGCGCAATCGCGACAAACAGTGAGCTGGATTTATTTCTGCTCAATCGGGCCTCCTCATTCAGTCTCGTCGGCTGCTGTGGCTTGGAGGCTCAGCGCTTCGGTAGGCCTCGATTTTCAAGGCCTTGCGCGACGTGCAGTGCGCTGATGTGGCTTGCATTCTGACTTGATTTACACGCCTCAAGTGAATCAATCACCACGGGCTTTCAAACCGAGTGCCCGCCAGCCGTCCAGGCCCAGTTTCTCCAGGGTCAGCAGATTGGCTTCATAGATCGCGTCGGTGTCGGCCATGGTCTCGGTCGCGCGGGCGATGCTGGATTCGCGCAGCAGATGCAGCGTGGGGTAGGGCGAGCGGTTGCTGTAGTTGCTGATGTCGTCGGCTGCCGTGCCGGCAAACTGATAGTCGGGGTGAAAGCTGGCGATTTGCAAAATGCCGTCCAGCTCCAGGTCCTCGACCAGCGCATCGGCGGCGCCGAGGAAGTCATTGAAATCGAGAAAATCGCCCAGCACCAGCGGGTGAATCACCAAGGTGGTCTCAACCTCCTCCGGATCGGCGCGCATCAAGCCGAGCAACTCATGCGCCAACTGCTGCAGCAGCGCCTCCGGCGTGGCCGCGTTGCTGACCACATAGCGCAGCCGTTGATTGATGTGCACGCTCTTGGCGAAGGGGCAGAGGTTGAGGCCGAT
>NZ_JANNMI010000085.1:0-3540 GCF_031397715.1 Roseateles sp. | reverse complement strand
CGCCGCGATTGCCTGGCATGACATTGGCCTGCAACTGCTGAAGAACGCGGCCGGCGAGGTGGGTTTCAAGGTCTTGGTCGGCGGCGGCATGGGCCGCACGCCCATCGTCGGCCAGGTCATCAGCGAATTCCTGCCCTGGCAGCAGATCCTCGTATTTGTCGAGGCCATCGTGCGGGTCTACAACCGCTACTGCCGGCGCGACAACGCCTACAAGGCGCGCATCAAGATCCTGGTCAAGGCCGAGGGCCAGGCCTTCTTCGACGACGTTAACGCCGAGTTCAAGCAGATCCTGGAGCAGGACGTCGGTGGGCAGGAGCACCTGATTCCGCAGGCCGAGCTGGACCGCGTGGCGGCCTGCTTTGTCACACCGGCCGGTGTGCAAGCTACGACTGCCACCGACATCTTTGCCGGCGCGAATGGTGAAGTTGTGGCCGGTGCCTACAAGCGCTGGCTGGAGCGCAATGTGGCGCGCCACAAACTGAATGGCTACCGCGCCGTGACGCTGTCGCTGAAGCGGGCCGGCATTGCGCCTGGCGACGCGACAGACTCTCAGATGGAAGCCGCCGCCGAGCTGGCCGATCGCTACAGCGCGGCCGAGCTGCGCGTCAGCCATGACCAGAACCTGGTGCTGCCCTGGGTGCGCGAGGCCGACCTGCCGGCCGTCTTCGAAGCCGCCCGCGCACTGGGCCTGGCAACGCCGAACATCGGCCTGCTGACCGACATGATCGCCTGCCCGGGAGGCGACTTCTGCGCGCTGGCGAATGCCCGCTCCATCCCCATCGCGGCGGCCATCACCGAGCGCTTCGAAGACCTGGATGAGCAGTACGACATCGGCGATATCGACCTGCACATCAGCGGCTGCATCAACAGTTGCGGCCACCACCACAGTGGCCACATTGGCGTACTGGGCGTCGACAAGGACGGTAAGGAGTGGTACCAGATCTCGCTCGGCGGCTCGGACGGCTCGACGCTGTCGGGCCAGTCGGTGCCCGGCCGCGTGATCGGCCCTTCTTTTGCCGCCGACGAGGTGGCCGACGTGATCGAGTCCGTCATCGACACCTACCGCGCTCAGCGCAGCAGCCAGGCCGAGCGCTTCATCACCACCGTGCGCCGCATCGGCTTGGAGCCGTTCAAGGCGCCCGCTAACGCCGTACGCACTGTGACCGGCGTGGTCCACTGACTATGAGCATCACCATGAAGTTTATCGACACCCATCATCAGCAATGGCATCACGTGCTTGGCGAAGACGGCCCGATGCCCTGCCCCGATCCAGCGCCGAACTTGCTACTGAGCCTGGAGCAATGGCATGCGGTGCGTGACCATTGGCCGGCCGGCCTGGTCACCGCCGTCGAGCTGAACAACGACTTTGACATCGAAGGCTTGGCGGCCGATTTACCCCGGCTGGCGATGATTGCGCTGCGCTTCCCGAAATGGGTGGACGGCCGCGCCTACAGCCAGGCCAAGCTCTTGCGCTCGCGCTATCGCTATGCCGGCGAGATCCGCGCCACCGGCGAAGTCTTGGTCGACATGCTGCCCCTGCTGGCGCGCACAGGCTTTGACGCGGTGCAGCTGCGCGCCGACCAATCCAGGGCCGCGGCCGAGCGGGCCTTGAGCTTCTTCGCTGGCCATTACCAAGGCGATGTGGACGCCACCCAACCCTTGTTTGCGCGGGGTGGCGTGTGAGCGGCGAGGTCTTCTCTCTACCGGGCGCGGCAAGCAGCGCCTCGGCCATCCAGCTCTACGCCCGCGAGACCGCCGGCTTTGCCGAACGTCTGGCCAAGACGGTGGAACTTCTGCAGGATGCTGTGCGCGACCATGGCGATGGGCTCTTGCAGTCCAGTAGCCTGGGCGCCGAGGACATGGTCATCACCGACCTGATCGCCCGTCACCAGCTGCCGATCAGCATCGCCACGCTGGACACCGGCCGCTTGCATGCCGAGACCTTGGCCCTGCTGCCGCAGATCGAGGCGCGCTATGGCTTGAGGGTGGCGGTCTACAGCCCTATCCATGATGCGGTGGTGACCTTCGTGCGCGTGCGCGGTGCCGACGCGATGTACGAAAGCCTGGCCCTTCGCAAGGAATGCTGTGCGATCCGCAAGCTGGAACCGCTGAGCCGCATGCTGGAAGGCCGCACCGCCTGGATCACCGGCCTGCGCCGTGAGCAGTCCAGCAACCGCGCGGTCGTGCCCTTCAGCGAGCTGGACCAGAACGGCCGGACCAAGATCAACGCGCTGGCCGACTGGAGCTGGGCCGATGTCTGGCATTACATCGCCACGTTTGATGTGCCCTTCAACGCGCTGCATGACCAGTTCATGCCCAGCATCGGTTGCGCGCCTTGCACACGGGCGATCTCGGTCGGAGAAGATTTCCGCTCGGGGCGCTGGTGGTGGGAGGCAGAAGATGCCAAGGAATGCGGTTTGCACAAGTCGCATTCAAACGAAGAACTGAAGACTGGAGCCTCGGCATGAACGCGCCCCTGAATATCGACCACCGCCACCTCGACCACCTGGAAGAGGAAGCGATCTTCATCCTGCGTGAAGTGGCCGCCGGCTTCGAGCGCCCTGGCCTGCTGTTCTCCAGCGGCAAAGACTCCTGCGTGGTCTTGCGCCTGGCCGAAAAAGCTTTTAAAACGCGCCAGCCCGACGGCAGCTACAAGGGCAAGCTGCCCTTCCCGCTGGTGCACGTGGACACCGGCCACAACTTCCCCGAGGTGATCGCCTTCCGCGACCAGTTGGTGGCCGAATCGGGGGATCGGCTGATCATTGCGCACATGGACGAGTCGATCAAAAAAGGCACGGTGCGCCTGGCCTATCCGCTGGAATCGCGCAACGGCCACCAGACCGTCACGCTGCTGGAAGCGATCGAGGAGCACCGCTTCGACGTGCTGATCGGCGGCGCCCGCCGCGACGAGGAAAAGGCCCGCGCCAAGGAGCGCATCTTCAGCCACCGCGACAGCTTCGGCCAATGGCAGCCCAAGGAGCAGCGGCCCGAGCTGTGGAGCTTGTTCAACACGCGGATTCGCCCGGGCGAGCATTTCCGCGCCTTCCCGATCAGCAACTGGACCGAGCTGGATGTGTGGCTCTATCTGGCGCGCGAGAACATCCCGCTGCCCAGCCTCTACTACAAGCATGAGCGCCAGGTGATTCGCCGCAAGGGCTTGCTGGTGCCGCTGACCGAGGTGACGCCGCCGGAAGCGGGCGAGGTCGTCGAGACCGCCACCGTGCGTTTCCGCACCGTCGGCGACATGACCTGCACCTGCCCGGTTGAAAGCATGGCCGCTACCGCGACCGACATCGTCGCCGAGACGCTGACCGTGACCGTCAGCGAGCGCGGTGCCACCCGCATGGACGACAGAACTTCGGAGGCCTCGATGGAGCGCCGCAAGAAAGAGGGCTACTTTTGATGACAACCGTGACTGAAAAAATCGTCCACGACAACGAGGTGGACACCCACCACCGCGCCTTGCGCTTCCTGACCGCCGGCAGCGTTGACGACGGCAAGAGCACGCTGATCGGCCGCCTGCTGTTCGACGGCCAGGCG
>NZ_JANNMI010000084.1:0-9293 GCF_031397715.1 Roseateles sp. | reverse complement strand
CACGCCCTTGGTCCAGCAACTGGGTGCTGGGCTGGGTCCTTTCACGACGGCGGCCCTGCTTTACGCGGGCGCCGCCATCATCGGCGCGCTGCTTCGCCAGCCGGTGGAACAGGAAGCCTGCGTGCTGCGCTCCGACACCCTCAGGCTATTGGCCGTGGCGGCGTTCGGTGCAGTGCTGGGCCCGGTGGCTTTGGCCTGGGGGTTGCAGCGCACCAGCGGCACGGGCGCCTCGCTGATGCTGACCTTGGAGGCGCTGTTCACGGCGACGCTGGCCTGGCGCCTGTATGGCGAGACGATGGACCGCCGGGTCTGGGTGGCGATGCTGATGCTGCTGGCCGGTGGCGGGCTGCTGGTGCTTGATCAGGGCTTGAGTGGCGGCGGCTAGCTGCTTGGGCTGCTGGCTGTTCTGGTCGCCACGGCGGCCTGGGGCATGGACAACACCCTGTCGCGGGCGCTGGCAGAACGTGATCCCGGCCAGGTGGTGTTCATCAAGTCGGCGTTGGGCAGTGCTGCGACGCTGTGCCTGGCCTTGCTGGCGGGCGGGCGAGCCGCTACCCGGCATCTGGCCGACCTTGGGGCTGCTGGCCGTCGGCGCCACGGGCTACGGCCTGAGCCTGCGTTTTTACCTGCTGGCCCAGCGGGCCTTTGGCGCGGCACGCACGGGCTCGGTCTTTGCGTTCGCCCCCTTCATCGGCGCGTTGCTCGCCTTCGCGTTGGGCGACCGTTCAGCAGGCTGGGGCATGGCGGCGGGTGGGGTGCTGATGCTGCTGGGTGTCGTCATTCACCTGGCCGAATCGCATGGCCACGCGCATGAGCATGAGGAGTTGGCGCATGAACATGCGCACCGGCACGATGATGGCCACCATGATCATCAGCATGAAGCGATGCCCGACGGCCCTCACAGCCATTCGCACCGGCACCAGCCCGTCCACCACGCCCACGCCCATGTTCCGGATGCGCATCATGTTCACAGGCATTGACTGGGCCGCAATGAAAATTTACCGTGCGTATCCGATCAAGCAGACGGCCGTGAACTCGGGCGAAGCCACGTTCGATGCAGACAGCGACCAAGCCTATTGCTGGCTGTAGCGCAACAAGGGTCGGTGCAGCTCTCGGATGACGATGCGCCTGAGGCGCGGAGCCCAATTCAGTCGATCTTCACCGCACGCAAGCGCAGCGCGTTGGCGATCACGCTGACCGAGGACAGCGCCATCGCTGCCGCCGCCACGACGGGCGAGAGCAACTGGCCAAAGAAGGGGTAGAGCACACCTGCCGCCAAGGGGATGCCGGCCACGTTGTAGGCGAAGCTCAGGAACAGGTTCTGCCGGATATTGCGCATCACCGCCTGGGACAGGGCCCGCGCACGAACGATGCCCATCAGGTCGCCGCCGAGCAAGGTGATGCCCGCGCTTTCCATCGCCACATCGGTCCCGGTGCCCATGGCCAAACCGACGTCGGCACTCGACAGCGCGGGTGCGTCATTGACCCCGTCACCGCCCATGGCCACGACACGGCCCGCGTCGCGCAAACGCTTGACCACGGCCGCCTTGTCTTGCGGGAAGACCTCGGCCACCACCTCGTCTATGCCCAGTTGGCGACCGACGGCGTCGGCCGTGGTCTTGCCGTCTCCCGTCAGCATGACGATGTGAATGCCGGCGGCCTTGAGCGCCTTCAGTGCTTGCGGTGTGCTGGCCTTGATGGGGTCGGCAATGGCGACGAAACCGGCGAGTTTGCCGCCCAGGCCGACAAAGATGACGGTAGCGGCATCGCGCCGCTGTACTTCGGCCAAGGCCGCCAGGCTCGCGCTATCGACGCCGTGTTCGGCCAGGAACTTGGCGCTGCCGGAGATGACCTTAGCGCCGTCCACCGTGCCCATCACCCCCTTGCCGAGGGGTGAGTCGAAATCTGTCACCGCCGACAAGGCCAGCTTGCGTTCCTGGGCATCGTTGACGATGGCCAGCGCGAGGGGGTGTTCGCTGGCCCGCTCCACGCTGGCCAGCTTTTGCAGCACCTGATCCGCGGTGAAGCCGCTCGCCGGTTCGATGTGGACGACCTTGGGCCGGCCCTCGGTCAGCGTGCCGGTCTTGTCCAACACCAAGGTATCGACCTTTTCCATGCGCTCAAGTGCCTCGGCATCACGGATCAGCACCCCGTGCTGCGCACCCTTGCCGACGCCGACCATGATGGACATCGGCGTCGCCAGGCCCAGCGCACAGGGGCAGGCGATGATGAGGACCGCCACCGCCGTGATCAGCGCATAGCTGAAGGTCGGCTCCGGCCCCCAGATCAGCCAGGCCGTAAAGGTCAGGCATGCTGCCAGGATGACGAAGGGCACGAACCAGCCCGCCACGAGGTCGGCCATGCGCTGGATCGGGGCGCGGCTGCGCTGAGCGGCTGCCACCATGTGCACGATCTGTGACAGCAGGGTGTCGGCCCCCACCTTCTGGGCGCGCATCACAAAGCCGCCGGTCTGGTTCAAGGTGCCGGCCGTGACTTTGGAGCTGACCGTCTTGGCCACCGGTATCGGCTCGCCCGTCACCATCGATTCATCAACATTGCCCTTGCCCTCGGTGAGTTCACCGTCGACCGGCACCTTCTCGCCCGGGCGCACGCGCAGCAGGTCACCGACCTGAATGGCGTCGACCTGCACCGTCTCGTCATTGCCGTCTGCACGGACCTTCACCGCCGTCTTCGGCGCCAGGCCGAGCAAGGCCTTGATGGCGCCGGAGGTCTTTTCGCGAGCGCGCAGCTCCAGCAACTGACCCAGCAGCACCAACACCGTGATGACCGCCGCAGCCTCGAAGTAGATCGGCACCGCCCCGTCCTCCATGCGCAGATTGGCCGGGAACAGCCCCGGAGCCAGCGTCCCGACCATGCTGTAGCCCCACGCGGCGCCGGTGCCCAGCGCGATCAGCGAGAACATATTCAGGCTGCGGTTCTTGACCGAGGCGAGCGCACGAACGAAGAAGGGCCAGCCGGCCCAAAGCACCACCGGCGTGGCCAGCAGCAGCTGAATCCAGTTCGAGGTCTGCTGCGCAACTAGGTGGTGGATATTGAAGATATGCCCGCCCATCTCCAGCGCAAACACCGGCGCGGAGAGTGCCGCTCCAACCCAGAAGCGCCGGCTCATATCGTGCAGCTCCGGACTCTCGCCTAGCTCGGCCGTGGCCAGCAGCGGTTCCAATGCCATGCCGCAGATGGGGCAGTTGCCGGGGCCCTTCTGACGCACTTGCGGGTGCATGGGGCAGGTGTATTCGGCTTGGCTGGCGTCGCCTGCTGCGCTCGGTGGGGGGGCGCCCGTTGCTGGCGCGCGCGGGCTGTGCTCGTGATGTGCGCCGTCCATCACCGTGCCGTCGGGCATCAGGTGCTGACCTGGCTGGTTTGTGTGGCTCGCGTGGCTTGCGTGGCCGGTCCCGCTGCTGTGCTGCATGACTCTCTCTCCCTTGCGTGGATTCGGCCTGACGCGCCCCGCAGCCCTCGGCGGCTGTGTGCTGTCCACAAGCGGTCTACTTAAGCATCGGAGGCTTCATGCCCTCGCGGTCCATCATCATCTGCATCATCATTTCCATCATGTCCATGCGGCGCTTCATCATCATGTCGGCGTCGGTGGGCATGCCGCTCTTGCCGATTTGGCCGCTCCGGCCGGCGGCCATCATCCCGCCCCGCATCTGACCCATCATGGCCATGCCGTCCTGCATGCTCTTCATGTGATCCTTCATCAAGGCGGCGCGCTCTTCAGCGGTCTTGGCGGCGCCCATTTTCTGATGCATCTCCTGCATCATCTTCATCTGCTGCTCGTAGCCCGCCGGGGTGGACGAGGCCACTGCTGATACCGGCGCACTGGCGGGATGGTGGGCCGCACGCTCGTCAGCGTCCTTGGTGGCTGATATTGCCGGATAGGCGAGCAACAACAGCATCGCTGCGGCGCTCAAGTTGGACAAGAGTTTCATGAATATCTCCTTTTAACATTGGGCGCTTTAACAGCGCCGACTAAGCAGATTGCGCGCGCAAGGCGGCTTGACCATTGATATGCATCAACGCAGCGCCTTCGTGTCTGCGAATCAAGCGCAGCCGCAGCCACTGCCACAACCACTACGCCGAGGTGGCACGTCAAGCGCAACGGGTGCGGCGTCTGCCCGCAGCGGCAGAGGCGTGTAGCCCGCTGCCGTGATGGCGTCGCTCCATTTCTGCGCGTCGGCTTGAGCCGATTCGATCTGTACCTGATGTGCGGCAAGATTAAATTGCAGCTTGGCGCTCGGATCGACGGCCTGCACGGCCTTGGTGATCACCCCGACGCAATGGCCGCAAGTCATGTCGCTAACTTCGAATGTAAGCATCTCAAGCTCCTTCAAGTGCTGTTGATGGATGTACTGTCGTCCTTCCTACGCTGGGAGGGTCAAGCAGTTCGTGCGAAAAATTGATGGAGATCAAAGCAGGCCCATCGGCGCTTGACCTTCCAACGAGGGCAAGCTTTAGACTGACCCCTATGGTTTGACTAGAAAGGCTCAACGATGCTGAATATCGGCCAAGCGGCCGCCCTCTCGGGCGTGTCGGCCAAGATGATTCGTCACTATGAAGCAGTCGGCTTGTTGACAGCCGCCGTGCGCACCGAAGCGGGTTACCGGCAATATGCAGGCACCGATGTCCAGACGTTGCGCTTCATCCGGCATTCAAGGGATTTGGGCTTCTCAATTGTTGAGATTGCGAAGCTGCTCAGCCTCTGGCGGGATCGCAGCCGCCCGAGCCGCGAGGTCAAGGCGCTGGCCAAAACACATATCCAAGCCTTGGAAGTGAAGGCGCAAGAACTGCTGGCCATGAAGGCGGCACTCGAACATCTGGTGGACTGTTGCCTGGGTGATGAGCGCCCTGAGTGCCCCATCATCGAATCGCTGGCGGGAGAAAAGGCACTCGTGGCCCTTGTGGCCCCGCCAAGCTCGACTGCCGCTCGGAGCCACACGACCGGACTGCGCACGCGGCGGCCGGCCGTTGCGCGTGCTTAGGTGCCCGAACGGCAAAACTATGGACAAGATTTTGAGACGGCTCGCCCCGGCTGCGACCGGTGGCACTTTGCTGCGCCGCATGAATTCCAACCGCGCTTATTGAATCCTTGCTGTGCCGTACACTTTGATGATGAACAAATTCTGGCGGATCGCTTTCGCATGGATGTTGGCGCTGGCCTTACCCGTCCAGGGTTACGCCGCGCACGCCATGATGTTTTGCGGCCCCGCCCATCACGGAACTGCTCAAGCTCAAGCTCATGATCACGCATCGCATGATCATGGTGATGCCGGCCGAACTTCTCACGACACGGCCGGCGCCCACGCTGACGCAGAGGCTGATGCCAGCCCATCGGCGGATGGTGAGCTCGTCAAAGTCGAATCAGCTAAGACTGCAGGCGCTGGCAAGTGCAGCGTCTGCGCTTCTTGCTGCAGTGCTGCAGCGATCACCACTTCGATCATCCAGATTGAGGTGGTTCCTCAGCATGAGTCGGTCGTGGCCACCCTCGCGTCGGCCCACGACCTCGTGCTGATCGGCGGTCTCGAACGACCGCCTCGACTCTCTCTCGCTTGACGGATTGACTCCGCGCGATTGCAAATCGCGCGCTGGGTCTTCATCCCGGATCGTTCACGTGATTCTTGGCGTTTGCGCGCGAGGAATGCCGTGGCCACCCCCCGTTCAACTGCGAGAGAACCATGCAAATCTTTGCTTCTGGAGTCGCGCTGATTGCAGCGTCGGTCTTCCTGATACAGCCGGCGCTCGCTCAGACGCCAAGCAAAACTTCTTCTGCCTCAACCAACTCGCGTGCTGATCCCCTGGATTCGAAGGCGACGGTCGCCCCGTTGATCTACCGTTCAGCCTTTCAGGGCTATCGCCCCAATACCGAGGCCGAAGTCGGCTCCTGGAAAGAGGCCAACGACAGGGTTGGCAGCATCGGCGGCTGGCGGGTCTATGCAAAAGAAGCGCAACAGGCCGATGCGCCGGCTTCGCCCGCGTCCGCGCCAAGCGCAGCCGTAGCGCCCAAGCCGCCCACGCCGCCCGAGGCCAAGCCCGCAGCGGCAGCCCCGGCTGGCCACAAACATCATTAAGGAGCTCGCATGACGAGACTGAATATCGCGGGCCGACCAGACTGGGCGCGAGTGCGCACGCTTGGCCTGGCAACCCTGCCACTGCTTCTCGCCGGCTGCGCCAGCTTGAGCGGGGACGGCGGCATCAAGCCGGTCCAGCAAGCGGCCCAGCAGCATCTGGGCAAGACCGTCCAGGTGGTGAAGTCCGAGGCTGATCAGAGCGCTGTCAGTGACCGGGTCAGCGAGTTGCTGTCCAAACCGCTGAGTGCCGACGTCGCCGTACAGATCGCGCTGCTGAACAACCGCGGCCTGCAAGCCAGCTTCCAAGAACTTGGTATCGCCGAGGCCGAGTTGGTGCAGGCCAGTCGTCTGCCCAATCCCGGGTTTTCGATTGCGAAGCTGCGTCGCGGCGATGAGCGTGAGATTGAACGCTCGTTCTCCCTGGATTTGGCGCACCTGATCGCCTTGCCCTTGATCCGGCAGATGGAGGACCGGCGCTTTGCCTCCGTTCAGCGCAGCGTGTCCATGGAGATGCTGTCGCTGGCCGCCGAGTCTCGCAAGGCGTACTACGCTGCGGTGGCGGTCGAACAGACCGTGCGCTATAGGCGTGATGTTCGCGCAAGCGCAGACGCTGGCGCCGAACTGGCCAAGCGCTTGGCCCAGGCGGGCAACTGGACCAAGCTGCAGCAGGCGCGCGAGCATGGCTTCTTTTCCGAGGCGGTGCTCAATGCGGCGCGGGCTGAAGCCGCGCGCATCGCAACGCGTGAGCGCCTGACGCGGCTGCTGGGCCTGTGGGGTCAGCAAACCGGGTTCATCTTGCCTGACCGGCTGCCCGAGCTTCCTCAGGAGCCGCAGGACCGGCCCGATGTGGAGCAACTTGCCATTGCCCAGCGCCTAGACGTTCAGGCGGCCAAGCTTCAAGTCGAGGCAACAGCCAAGAGCTTGGGTTTGAGCAAGGTCACTCGTTTCGTGAATGCGCTTGAGTTGGGCTATATGCGCAACTCGTCCAACGAGGCTCCGCGCCAAACCGGCTACGAAATCAGCTTTGAGATACCGCTGTTCGATTGGGGTGACGCGCGCATGGCTCGGGCCGAAGGGGTCTACATGCAAAGCGTCCAGCGTGCGGCGCAAGTCGCCGTCGAGGCACGCTCCGAGGTCCGCGAAGCCTATCTGGGCTATCGCTCGTCGTACGACATCGCCCGCCACTACCGCGACGACATCGTGCCGACCGCCAAACGCATCTCGGACGAGAACGTGCTTCGCTACAACGGCATGTTCATCAGCGTGTTCGAGCTGCTGGCCGATGCCCGGTCGCAAATCAACGCCGTCAACGCCTCGATTGAGGCCTTGCGCGACTTCTGGGTGGCGCAGGCGGATCTCGACATGGCGCTGATCGGCAAGCCCAGCTTGTCCGGTGGCGCTGCACCCACAACGGCAACCGGCAGCGCCGGCCCCGCCCACTGATTCAGGAGCGAACAAAAATGGTTTCTCGACGTAGTTTCTTCCAAGGGGCCGGCGCCTTGACGGCCGCTGTATCCGCTGCGGCAGTCAGCCGCGTGGCAATGGCGGCCTTGCCCGAACCGGTCATGCAGTCCAAGCCGGACACGATGCCGCCACTGGTGCCGAACACCGGCCGGCCCTACAACCCGGTCGTCACCTTGAACGGTTGGACCTTGCCTTGGCGCATGAACCAGGGTGTGAAGGAGTTCCACCTGGTGGCCGAGCCCGTTCTGCGCGAACTGGCACCCGGCATGATGGCTCACCTGTGGGGCTACAACGGTCAATCTCCCGGCCCGACCATCGAGGTGGTCGAAGGCGACCGCGTGCGCATCTTCGTCACCAACAAACTGCCCGAGCACACCAGCATCCATTGGCACGGCCAGCGCCTGCCCAATGGCATGGACGGGGTTGCCGGGCTGAACCAGCCCAGCATCAAGCCGGGCAAGACTTTTGTTTACGAGTTCGTGGCGCGCCGCCCCGGCACCTTCATGTACCACCCACATGCGGACGAAATGACGCAGATGGCGATGGGCATGATGGGCTTCTGGGTCACCCACCCGAAGGTGAAGCATCCGCTGATCGACGAGGTCGACCGCGACTTCTGCTTCTTGCTGAACGCGTTTGACATCGATCCCGGCGCCGCCACGCCCAAGATCATGACCATGCTGGACTTCAATCTGTGGTGCTGGAACAGCCGCTTGTTCCCGGGCATCGACACGCTGAATGTGCGCAAGAACGACAAGGTGCGGCTACGGATCGGCAATCTGACGATGACCAATCATCCGATTCATCTGCATGGTCACGAGTTCATGGTCACCGGTACCGATGGCGGGCCGACCTCGAAGACCAGCCGTTGGCCCGAGGTGACCACCGATATAGCGGTCGGTCAGATGCGTCAAGTCGATTTCCTGGCCGACGAGGAGGGCGACTGGGCTTTTCACTGCCACAAGAGCCATCACACGATGAACGCGATGGGCCACGACGTGCCGACGATGATCGGCGTCGATCACCGCCAGATCGCCAAGCAGATCACCAAGCTGGTGCCCGACTACATGGTAATGGGCGAGCGCGGCATGGCCGACATGGGCGAGATGGAAATGCCGCTGCCGGATAACACGCTGCCGATGATGACCGGCAAAGGCCCGTTCGGCGGGGTCGAGATGGGCGGCATGTTCTCGATCCTGAAGGTGCGCAAGGATCAGAAGCCAGGCGATTACGGCGATCCCGGTTGGTACCAGCACCCGAAGGGCGAGGTCGCGTTTGAGTGGACCGGCGCGCTGCCGGAACCTGCGCGATTCGCGGCCGAGGGTGGCCAGTCAATGCCTCGCCAGCAAGCACCGGCCAAGACCACCGAGGTCAAAGTTCGTAAGCCCACCGGTCACTCCGGGCACTGAGCCCGCGCTGACTACTTACCTAGGAAGATGCATATGAAATTCATCCAACAGCGGGGCACCAGCGCCGTTCTTGCCAGCTTGCTGGCCACCGTCTGGACCTTCAACCGCGCCGGCGACTTCGACTTTGCCTGCCCGATCGCAGGCCACTACCAGGCCGGCATGGTGGGCAAGATCAAGGTGATTGCCGCCACGGCGAAGACAGCAAGGAGTGACGACCATGCAGAACACAAGCACTGAGCTCATCAGGCCGCTGGGCCGCCGCGCCTGGCTGCTGGGTTCAGCGGCGCTGCTGCTGTCGCCGGCCTCGATGGCCAAGACCGGGCCGGCGACCCGA
>NZ_JANNMI010000078.1:0-11286 GCF_031397715.1 Roseateles sp. | reverse complement strand
GCGTAAAGGCTTGCTCAATCCATGCGAGATCGGGGCCGTAAGTGGACGCTATACCGCGTCCGAGCACATGTAGCAGCTCTGCCTTCATGGCGGGCAGTCCAATCCAACACAACTCGTTGGTTTGTATTGCTTGAACCAGGGGCACAACGCCGGGGTTCTTGAAAATCAGCCAATCCATGATGACCTGGGTGTCAATGACGACCTTGATAGGCGCCGCAGCTGGGCTTAGTTGTAGCAAGTTGGGATTCGATTCCATGCGCTTTGATGTTTGCTAGGCTAGAGCTGGCCGGGGCCTAGATAGAGAGGTGGGGCGGCGATCAAATGGCAGCCAGCGGCGACAGTGTTTTCCAATCCAGGTTTGAGCCTGAAGCGGGCTCAAGACGGAGCGATGGGCTGCGCCGTTGTATCGGAAAGCGAATCGCGAGTTTAAATGGCGGGTGGCCCTGAGACTCAGGTCGTCAAAACGCTGCAGCACGCGACAGATGTGGGCGTAACGCTCAGCGCTGCGGGGCACCGTGCCGCTGTCGGCATTGCACTCGACTTCAGCACTGTCGCCATCCCCAAAGCCTCGGTTCAGGCTGATGCCTCATTGGACAAGGCTGGCACTTGGCGATTGCCGCCTAGCCTGTCAATATGACGTCATGATGACAATCGACGTCTCAACTTGGTGGTCGCTGTTGTGCGCGGTGGCCTTGTTCAATATCGCCGCTTGGGGCTTGTCATCGCTAGCGCTGCACAAACGCCAGGCGCTGCTGCCGCCCAAGGCCTATTCAATGCGACGGCTGCAACTGCTGCTGTCGGCCGGCTATGTGCTGGGCTGCGCCTTCCGCTCGGCGCTGCCGGTGTTTGATGTGCCGCGCCTGTGCTTGCTGGACACCTGGTTGTCCAGCGTGGTGGTCGGCCGCTCGGTCGCCACCATCGCCGAGTTGTGCTTTGTGGCGCAATGGGCCTTGATGCTGCACGAGGTCTCCAGCAACGCCCAGAGTCGCGTCGGCAAGTTAGCGTCGCTGGCCATCGTGCCCTTGATCGCGGTGGCCGAAACCTTCTCCTGGTACTCGGTGTTGACCACGTCGAACATCGGCCATGTGGTGGAGGAGTCGCTATGGGGCTTGACAGCCGCGCTGCTGGTGGTCAGTCTGATCCTGGTCTGGCCGCGCTTGACGGCCAGGCAGCGGCCGCTGCTGGCCGCCTGGTGCTTGATCGGTGTGGCCTACGTGGGCTTCATGTTCATGGTCGATGTGCCGATGTACTGGTCGCGCTGGCTCGCCGACGAAGCGAGCGGCCGCGCGTATTTGAGCGTTGCACAAGGCTTCGCCGATGTGTCGGGCCGCTGGACCGTCTCACATGCGCTGCATGACTGGCAAAGCGAGATGGGCTGGATGACGGCTTACTTCAGCGTCGCCGTTTGGCTCAGCATCGCGCTGGTGCATGCGCCGGTGGCGCAGGCGCGCACCGAAGCGGCCTGATCAAAAGCCCGCAAAGCAAATCACCACCAAACCCAGCTCGCGCCGCAAGACATGACCCTGCACCTGCAAGCCAACGTCGCCCAGGGCTGTTGCAGGGGGAACGGAATCGACATGCCGACGCTGAACAAAAAGGCCGGGAAGGCCGCCTCGACAAAGGTCGTCGCGTCGACATCGGCAGGCCGAGGGGCCCGGGCAGCAGAAAGATCGGCGGCTGCGAACCGACCGCAGCCGTCCATTCGGCAGCGTCTTTTTGTCCCGTAGCTGAACTATCGGCCTGCAAATCCGGCACCAACTGTCCTGGCTGGGGCCGATGCTCGCTTGCCGCCGCCCTCTGCCGCCCGGGCTCCTGGCACCGCATGCCATTCGTTGACGGTGAAGGGCAGTGGGTTGCCGGTGATGTCAAAGATATTGCGGCCAATCAGATGGGGGTCGGTGCGTAGCATCGCCAAGGTGCTTTGACTGGCCTCAAGTGTCTGCAAAGCGGTCTTTGGATTTGCTTACGGAACCATCAAGGTTTGCTCAAGGTTGAGCACCTTGGGACGCAGGTCGAGGACAAACCCTGGGGGCAAAGAAACGCGTGTCAGCAGCCCTGCTTAGCGCCCGGCAACACCTCGAACTTGGCGGCCGCGCGTTGGTAGAAATCAATCCGCCGCGCCACCTGCTTGCCGGCATAGGAGTCGGCCGGCTGCCCGCATTCCAGCGCGCCGTTGATGCTGCGAATGGTTTCGCCAAAGCCCGCGCCGCTGACCATGGCCCGGTGCGGCGTCATGCTGCCGGGGCCGTTCTGGTTCATCCAGTACCAGAGCGCGGTTTGCCAAGCCACCTTGGGGTCGCGCGCGACGCGGTCGGGGTCGGCCCAGAGGTCCAGTCCGATGGCGCGTCCGGCGGCCAGATATTGGTAGTTCCAGGACAGCTGAATCGGCCCGCGGCCGTAGTACTGCTGGCCCGGCGCACAGCTCTGACCGGCTTCCAGGCTGCAGTACTTGTCGTGATTGGATTGGTTGTACTCGCGCACCGCCTTCAACTCATCCGACTCGTGCGCGATATTGGCCAGAAAGGCAGCCATCTCCTGGCGCCGCTGCGTGGGTGTGCCGGAGCCTGCGAACTCCGGGAATGAGCGCACCGCCTGCACAAAACCATCGTAAGAGTAGAAGCTGATGCGCTGGGGAAAGAGCAGCTCGAACTGCGCCTGCGTCGGCAGGAACTGGACCTCACTGGGCGTTTGCTTAGCGCAAGCGGGTAACAACGCTGCCGTTGCGGTCAACAACAGGATCCGGCTCGTTTGGGTGCTTATGGACATCGGCATTCTCCAGCGGCGAAATGATCTGCGAAACGGCTTGAACTATCCCGTGTTTTGCCGTCGCGCTGGCTCAAGAATTCCTCAAGTTGGCGCGAAGGCGACTGGCTGGAGCAACTGGTGTTTGATGCGGTGGTGCTGGGTCTGACCATCGTCGAGCGGGCCGCGGCTTGTGCGTCCGGCTGTGATTCAAAGTTTGACCGGACAGCCATTTTTGTTGGCACGCTACAGCGGCAGCTCGGTGTAGTAGCGGCCGCCGTGATAAATCAAGGGCTGAGCACCCTCGCGCCGGCTGCAGCTTTCAACCTCGCCGACAAAGATGACGTGGTCGCCTTCCTCGTATTGGCTGCGGTTGGCGCATTCGAACACCGCCGCCACGCCCTCCAGCACCGGTGCACCACCGGCACCCTCGCGCCATGCAACGCCGGCAAAGCGGTCGATATCGCGGGTGGCGAAGCGCTGCGCCAACTCCTTCTGATCGGCCGCCAGGATGTTGATCGCGTAATGCGAGCCACGGCTGAAGACCGGCATTGAGCCGGCTTTCTGACCCAGGCTCCAAAGCACCAAGGGCGGGCTGAGCGAGACGGAATTGAAGGAGTTGGCGGTCAGCCCCACCAAACTGCCATCGGGCGCTCTTGCGGTGACGATGGTGACGCCGGTGGCGAACATGCCCAGGGCGGCGCGGAAGCCCTGCGGATTCAGGCTCAGGCCTGGGACGGCCAAGCTGGGGTTATGAGTAGGGGTCGATTTCGGCATCCGGCATTGTTGACCAAAAATAGGCCGCAGGCTACGCGCACCACCAGCACCTGATGGCCGATGCCCAGCAGGCCGGTCAGGGCCAGACGAGTCAGCATGGCGCGCTGGCTTGGCCGCGCCACCACCCTGGTCGCAAGTGACGCTGAACTTCAGCGGCACCGCCAAGTCCTTCGATCTGACCGAAAGCGCCGGCCAGAGCATCGGCTTTGACAATATCTTGGCCGTGCCCGCAGCCAGCTCCGCGCTGATGCTGTTGGCTGGCGGCTTTGCGCTGCTGGGTCTGACACGCCGCCGCCGCGGCTGATCGCAAAGGGCCTTGTTGATCAGGCCAGCGCCGGCAGTCCGCCCAGCACTTGCTGGAACAAGGCCTGGTAGCCTTCTTCCGGCGCATGGCCGGTCAATGGGTCGCGGTTGGCCGCGAAGGCCTCGTCCAGGTCAAGCCAGTCGTCGGCGCTGAATACCTGCAGCGCCAGCGGCAGGATCTCGCGTTCCTCGGTCTGCATATGGGTGAGGTAGGCACGCACATAGCGTTCGCACATCAGCTCGAAGGCGGCGCGGCGCGGCTCGCCCATCATCTCGAAGGCCAGCAGCGCATGTTCCAGATCGCGGATCGCGCGCTCGCCGCGCAGATGGTCTTCGTCCAATCGGTCCAGCACGCCGCGAATCTCGGGCGCGCGGGCGCGCAGCTTGGGGAAAAGCAGCTCGGTTTCCTTGGGGTGATGCAACTTCGCTGGGAATTCGTCGATGTAAAACAGCATGGCCCGCAGCGCCGCGAAATCCGCAGCTGTGGGCAGCGTTTGGCGGTGGCGCCACAGTTTCAACATCTGCGGCACCGAGCGCAGCATCTCGCGCAGCGCCGCATGCTCTTCAAGAATAACTTTGATCGTCAGCGGCTCTCGGTTCATGTTTGTCTCCGTTGTCTCCGGCGCTCATCTGTCGCGGCAGCTTGTCACGAATCGCGTGCCCGAGCTTGCTTTGGATCAAGGGTTTTGGCCGGCCTGTGATTTAGTCTTGCGGCCCCGCAACGGGCGCTGCGCGTCGGCCAAGTAAAATCCGGCGTTAACCCGAAACTCCAGCTCCTCAAGCTCATCAAGCCATGGCAACTCTCGCTGCAAGCAACCCCACTTTGATGGCCAACGCCATTCGCGCATTGGCCATGGACGCCGTGCAGCAAGCCAACTCCGGCCACCCTGGTGCGCCGATGGGCATGGCCGACATCGCCGTCGCGCTGTGGAACCGCCATCTGCGCCACAACCCGGTGAACCCGCAATGGGCCGACCGCGACCGCTTCGTGCTGTCCAACGGCCATGGCTCGATGCTGATTTATGCGCTGCTGCATTTGACCGGCTACGACCTGCCAATGGACGAGCTGCGCAACTTCCGCCAGCTGCACAGCAAGACGCCGGGCCACCCGGAAGTCGGCGTGACGCCGGGCGTCGAGACCACCACCGGCCCGCTGGGCCAGGGTCTGACCAATGCGGTCGGTCTGGCGCTGGCCGAGAAGATGTTGGCCAAGGAATTCAACCGTGACAAGCATGCGGTGGTCGACCACCACACCTATGTCTTTATGGGTGACGGCTGCCTGATGGAAGGCATCAGCCACGAGGCCTGCTCGTTGGCCGGCGCCTGGAAGCTCAACAAGCTCGTCGCCATCTATGACGACAACGGCATCTCGATTGACGGCCAAGTCGCACCCTGGTTTGCTGACAACACCGCCCAGCGTTTCGAGGCCTATGGCTGGAACGTGATCGGCCCGGTCGACGGCCATGATATCGACGCCGTGGACGCCGCGATTGCGCAGGCCAAGCTGAGTACGTCTAAGCCGACTTTGGTGATCGCCAAGACCCATATCGGCTGTGGGTCACCGAACCGTGCCAACACCGCCAAGGCGCACGGCGAGCCGCTCGGCGCTGAGGAAATCAAACTGACCCGCGAAGCGATCGGCTGGGCCCATGCGCCGTTTGTGGTCCCTAAGGAGGTCTATGCCGGCTGGGATGCCAAGGCACAGGGTGCCAAGCTGCAAGCCGGCTGGGACAAACGCTTTGCCGCTTACGCCAAGGCGCACCCCGCGCTGGCGGCCGAGTTCACGCGTCGCATGGCGGGTGAGCTGCCTGCAAACTTCGCGCAGAACGCGGTTGACGCGGTGATCGCGGCCCACACGCAGGCCGAGACCGTCGCCAGCCGCAAGGCCAGCCAGATCGCCTTGGAAGCCTTCACCGCCGCCGTGCCCGAAATGCTCGGCGGCTCGGCCGACCTGACCGGCTCGAACCTGACCAATACCAAGGCCGCGACCGCCTTCCGCCTGGAAGCGGACGGTAGCGGCAACGGCGGCCGCCACATCAACTACGGCGTGCGCGAGTTCGGCATGGCCGCCATCATGAACGGCATCGCCCTGCATGGTGGCTTCATCCCTTACGGCGGCACCTTCCTGACCTTCAGCGACTACAGCCGCAACGCCATCCGCATGGCCGCGCTGATGAAGCTGCGCGTGATTCATGTGTTCACGCATGACTCGATCGGCCTGGGCGAAGACGGCCCCACCCACCAGTCGATTGAGCATGTGGCCAGCCTGCGGCTGATCCCCGGCCTGGACGTCTGGCGTCCGGGTGACACCGCCGAAACTGCAGTAGCCTGGACCATGGCGCTGGGCAATGCCAGCCGCCCGAGCGTCTTGGCGCTGAGCCGCCAGAACATCAGCTACGCACCGAAGAAGGCGCTGGACGAGATCAGCAAGGGCGGCTATGTGCTGGCCGAGCCGGCTGCGGTCGGCATCAAGAGCAAGGCTGTCGCTGTGATCATCGCGACCGGCTCCGAAGTGCAGTTGGCGATGCGCGCGCAAGAATTGCTGGCGCTGGACGGCATCGGCGTGCGCGTCGTGTCGATGCCGTCGACCAGCGTGTTTGACCGCCAAGACGTCAAGTACAAGAAGGCTGTGCTGCCCGAAGGGCTGCCGCGCGTGGCGGTGGAAATGGGCGTGACGGACGGCTGGTGGAAATACGGCTGCGCGGCCGTCATCGGCATCGACACCTACGGCGAATCGGCGCCGGCGCCGGTGCTGTTCAAGCATTTTGGCTTCACGCCGGAGAATGTGGCGGAGACGGTCAAGGTGGCGCTGGGCAAGAAGAAGTAATTGGGTGAATGAGTAAATGAGCAAACGGGGTGCCCACCGCACCCTTTTTTCAGCGCTTTTGCAATTGTTTTTTTGGAGACTCTCAAATGACGATCAAGATTGGAATCAACGGCTTCGGCCGCATCGGCCGCATGGTGTTCCGCGCTGCCATCGCAAACTTCAAGGAAATTGAAGTGGTCGGCATCAACGACTTGCTGGAGCCCGACTATCTGGCCTACATGCTCAAGTTCGACAGCGTGCACGGCAAGTTCGACGGTGAAGTTTCGGTCGACGGCCACAACCTGATCGTCAACGGCAAGACCATCCGCCTGACGCAAGAGCGCGACCCGTCCGCCCTGAAGTGGAACGAGGTCGGCGCCGACATCGTGGTCGAGGCGACCGGCCTCTTCCTCGACAAGGCCAGCGGCGAAAAGCATCTGGCAGCGGGCGCCAAGAAGGTGGTGTTTTCGGCGCCGTCGAAAGACGACACGCCGATGTTCGTGTTCGGCGTCAATCACCAGACCTATGCCGGTCAAGCCATCATCTCCAACGCTTCGTGCACGACCAACTGCCTGGCGCCGTTGGCCAAGGTCTTGAACGACAAATGGGGCATCAAGCGCGGCCTGATGACGACCGTGCACGCGGCCACCGCGACGCAAAAAACCGTCGACGGCCCGAGCAATAAAGACTGGCGCGGCGGCCGCGGCATTCTGGAAAACATCATCCCGTCCAGCACCGGTGCCGCCAAGGCGGTCGGCGTGGTGATTCCCGAGCTGAACAAGAAGCTGACCGGCATGAGCTTCCGCGTGCCGACCTCCGACGTGTCGGTGGTGGACTTGACGGTGGAGCTGAACAGCGAAGCCACATACAAGGAAATTTGCGCCGAGTTCAAGGCCCAAAGCGAAGGCGCTTTGAAGGGCGTGCTGGGTTACACCGAAGAGAAGGTCGTGGCGACCGACTTCCGTGGCGACCCGCGCACATCGATCTTCGACGCCGATGCCGGCATCGCGTTGGACAGCACCTTCGTCAAGCTGATCGCCTGGTATGACAACGAGTGGGGCTACTCGAACAAGGTGCTGGAGATGGTGCGTGTGATTTCAAAATAAATCTCTGGTGTGCCGGACCGCCGCCGCGCAGCGGCTAGCTCGGGCACCCACTGATTGAGCGGGTTTGGTGTGCCGGACCGCCGCCGCGCAGCGGCTAGCTCGGGCACCCACTGATTGAGCGGAGCGGGTTGCGACACGAGCAGAGGCCTCGCTTGGCAATCAAGCAAGGCCTCTTTTATGTCCGGTTTGTCTCGAACAAGCGGACCACGCTTGCCCTTCTTTACCTCTGACGCCTGCCGGGCCGAACTAAACTGAGCGGGATATGCGTCGCGCGGGCGGCGCGCCCTGTTCGGAGTTGATCGGCCATGAAGTACCAGATGCTTGTTGTTCTGTCGCTGCTGTTGAGCAGCGTCTTGCCGACGCTCGCCGCTAACACCACCACCACCACGGCTGACGCCGCGAACGACAACGCCCGCGTGATCGTGCGCTTCAAGGCGGCTGCGCCCAGCGTGCGGGCCAAGATCATGTCGGCCAAGGAAGGCCGGGCCTCGGCCCAAGACATCGCGCAGACCCGCGCCACCGGTTTGGGGCTGCGCACCGGCGTCAACAAGGGCGTGGTGAGGCTGGGCGCTCACCGCAGCTTGGACGAGCGCACCCACGTCATCACCGCGCGAGGTATCGACTCCGCCAGTTTGGTCAAGCGCTTGGCGCAAGACAGCGAGGTCGAAATGGTGGTCGTCGATCAGCGCCGCCGGCATACCGCCGTGACGCCGAATGACCCGCTTTATGCCGGTTTTGGCGGTGTTGCGCCCGGCGCTGGCGTCAATGGCTCGGCCAATGGTCAGTGGTATTTGAAGGCGCCGGCCGGCGAGGTGGTGTCCAGCATCAATGCGCCGGGCGCTTGGGATAGAACGACCGGCAACAGCTCGGTGGTGGTGGCGGTCTTGGATACCGGCGTGCGCAAGGATCACCCTGATCTGGCTGGGCAGTTCGTGGGCGGCTACGACATGATCAGCAATGACGCGACCGCCGCCGACGATTTGACCGGACGGGACAGCGATGCCTCAGACCCCGGAGACTACGTCACCCAAGCCGACGTCAATAGTGGCGCCCAGGGGACTGGCTGTACCGCCGAAGACATTGGCAATAGCAGCTGGCATGGAACGCGCGTGTCCGGCCTGATCGCCGCCAGCGGCAACAATGGCCAGGGTATTGCCGGGGTAGCCTGGGGTGTCAAGATCCTGCCGGTGCGCGTGCTGGGTAAATGCGGTGGCTATGACTCCGACATCATGGCCGGCATGAAATGGGCGGCCGGCATTGCCGTGCCCGGTCTGCCGACCAATCCGAATCCGGCCAAGGTCTTGAACCTGAGTCTGGGCGGCACCGGCACCTGCAGCGCCACCGGCTCGGGCACCTATCGCGACACCATCAACCAGGTCATCGCCACCGGCGCCATCATTGTTGTCGCTGCCGGCAATGGAGTGCCAGACACGGCTAGTCTCCCGGGGGGAGGGGTAAATGTCGGCTTGCCTGCCAACTGCCCTGGGGTGATTGCCGTAGCTGCATTGCGCCACATCGGCAGCAAAGTCGGCTTTTCCAATCTTGGCCCGGAAGTAGCCATCGCTGCGCCAGGCGGCAATTGCGTCAATCTGAGTGGCGCTTGTTTGTACACGATGCTGAGTACGACAAACAGCGGCGTTAAAACACCTGTGCTTGCAGATGCGGCTTACAGTAATAACTCCAGCTCCGCAGTAGGTACAAGTTTCTCGGCCCCAATAGTCGCTGGCACAGTAGCGCTAATGTTGTCAGTTAGGCCCTCTCTAACTCCGAGCGAAGTTTTGGCATTTTTGAAAAGCACGGCACGACCATTTGTTTTTAGTGGTGCTGCGTTGGGCAAAGTGGAATGCAAGGCAGGTGACATTGCAGCTCCACAGGATGAGTGTTACTGCACCACCAGCACCTGCGGCGCCGGCATGCTGGACGCGGCGGCAGCGGTGGCGGCGGCATCGGTCAAGTCGACCCAAACCATCAGCTTCAGCGGGCCGGCCGACCAGGTGCTGGGTGGCGGCGCTGTCACTTTGGTGGCCAGTGCCAGCTCGGGCCTGGCGGTGGGCTACGCTTCGGGCACCCCGGCGACCTGCAGCGTCAGCGCCAGCGCGGTGAGCTTGCTGGCGGCGGGCACCTGCACGGTGACGGCCAGCCAAGCGGGCGACAGCAGCTTCGAAGCGGCAGCGCCGGTGTCACGCAGCTTCACGATCGCGGCGGCGCCGGCCCCGCTGCCGGTGGCCGAGAGCGGTGGCGGCGGCGGAGCTTTCAGCAGTCTGTGGGTGGCAATGCTGGGCTTCTCGACTTGGCTCTTGCGCCGCTCGCGATCCAACACTTGACGCCTTGATCCCTTCCATCCCCTTCATCCTGGCCAAAAGTTCTTTTGAGCCCTTGCTTAGTAATTTCCAGACAAGCCGAGCGAAGAAGAAAGCAATCTGAGCCCGGATGGAGGGGATGAAGGGGATGGGTGAAGCAGCCCCAGCACGGTGAGCTTGCCGGGTGTCGGCACTTGCCCGCTGACCGCAGCCCAAGCGGGCGACGCCACGACTGCCTGATGAAATCAGCCTCGCAGCGCGTGCGGGGACGCCGTTAGCTGTTTTTGGGGTCGGTAGTATTTGCGTTAGCTTGGTGGAAACACGCTGGTGCGATCGACGTAGCCAGCGCTATCGTCACGACCGTGGCGGCGTGGGCTGAGTTGCAGTTCCAAAGCCGGGTGCCGTAGTTCAAGAGGGCGAAAGTTCCTCGAACTTTGAATCAGGGAGGTCTGTCAGATGAATCAAGCAACAGTTCTTGCTCAAGGCGCTTTGGCGCGTGGATGCTTGGGTTTTACGCTTGCCCTGTGCTGCTCGGGGCCGGTGCATGCGGTCAATATCATTGACGATCAGGATGCAGCCAAGCCTTTGCAATGCCTGACCAAGACTGCGCCGCCCCCGGTCTATCCCGAGCGAGATTTGAGTTTGCAGCTGAGCGGCAATGTGCGCGTCAAACTGAGCTTTGGCGCGGCTGACCGGGCACCTGATGTCGAGATTCTGAGTCGCCATGGTTCAGACGAATTGGTTGATGAAGTACGGCGTTATTTGCGCGGCTATCGCTTGCCTTGCTTGACCGCCGGTCAAAAGATTGACACGGTGCAGGAATTTGCGTTCAGCCCCAAAGGCGGGGAGCCGGTGCATTGGAACGATATGCGCTACGTGGCACAGCCGGCGAGTGCCAGCTTGATGGCTTGCCTGCGCACACCGGCCGAAGCGCCGCGCTGGTATGAAGACAATCCGCTGGCGAGCAACATCAAGAAGCCAAGTTCCGGCAATGTCTTGCTGCATATCCGCTTCGTCAAGCCGAATGCGCCGCCCGAGGTCAAGATCGCTTACAACAGCAGTTCGAAGAGGATGGCTCAGATGGCACTGGACCACGTTGATGAATACCGCTTGCCGTGCCTGCCGGAAGACGCCCGACCCGTGACGATCGAGCAGTTGTTCAACTTTAGAGCCTCAAGCCGCAGCCACGATTACGTGCTCAAGGACAGTTCTTTGATGGCCTTTCTGGGGGCGGTCAAGGACGTCGACAAGC
>NZ_JANNMI010000053.1:0-3743 GCF_031397715.1 Roseateles sp. | reverse complement strand
GTCGAATGAGTATTTGCCGCCACAAATTTCTAAAGAATTATTTTGGTCAAGCCTATGAACCACTCAATTGCGGAGCTTGCGACTCAGATGGCAACGACGCGCTCTATCAGCAGAGCCGCAACATCACCGTCGTGCTGATTTTGCTCGGCGTCGCCGCTGGCATCGGCCTGGGCCTGAGCATCAGCCGCCATGTGACGGCACCCTTGGCCCGCGCGGCGGCAGGTGCTCGCGCCATGAGCGAGGGCGATATGACGCAAGACTTGAGCGTTAGCGGCAAAGACGAGACCTCGCAACTGCTGCACGCGCTCGACGAGATGCGCCTGCGGCTACAAGGCATCGTCGCCAGCGTGCGCGAGAACTCCGAAAGCGTGGCCACCGGCAGCGGCCAGATCGCCCAGGGCAATGCCGACCTGAGCCAGCGCACCGAGGAGCAAGCCAGCGCCCTGGAGCAAACGGCCGCCACCATGGATGAGCTCAGCTCGACCGTGCGCAACAACGCCGACAACGCAAGCCAAGCCAACCAGCTGGCCCTGAGTGCCCAGGCCGTGGCGAGCCAGGGCGGCGCGGTGGTGGGCGAAGTGGTGGAGACGATGAAGGGCATCAACGCCAGCTCTAAAAAGATTTCCGACATCATCAGCGTGATCGACGGCATTGCCTTCCAGACCAATATCTTGGCGCTGAATGCGGCCGTTGAAGCGGCGCGCGCCGGCGAGCAAGGGCGCGGCTTTGCGGTGGTGGCCAGCGAGGTACGCTCGCTCGCCCAGCGCAGCGCCGAGGCGGCAAAAGAAATCAAAACCCTGATCAATGCCAGCGTCGAGCGGGTCGAGCTTGGCACGGTCCTGGTCGACAAGGCCGGCGTCACGATGAGCGAAATCGTCGACTCGATCCGCCGCGTGGCGGCCATCGTCGGCGAGATCAGCTCGGCCAGCGCCGAGCAAAGCTCGGGCATCGCGCAGGTCGGCGAGGCGATCACGCAGATGGACAAGGTCACCCAGCAAAATGCCGCCCTGGTGGAAGAAAGCGCGGCGGCGGCCGAGAGCCTGCGCCAACAAGCCGATCAACTGGTGCAGGTGGTGGCAGTATTCAAGCTGCGCTGAGCGGGACGGAACTTAGCCGCCCTATTTAGCTGCCCTACTTAACCGCCCTACTTAGCTCTGCCCTACTTAAGCGCCCTGCCCGGCATCCTCAGCGGCCACATCGTCGGCGCTGCCCCGCAGCGACTTAACGGCCTTGCCACGGGCCGGCAAGGCTCTCACATACTTGAAGGTGGCGGTGGCATGAGCACACAAATCGCCGCCCTCCCCTAACACCGACGCTTCGCAAAAGGCCAAGGTGGCGGTGCGGTGCAGCAGCTTGCCGATGGCACGCAGCTCGCCCTCGCCGGGCCGCATGAAGGAGGTCTTCATCTCGATGGTGACGACACCGGGGCCGAAGCCCGCTTGATCGCGGTGGATGCTGCGGGCGGCATGCGCCATCGCCACGTCCAGCAGCGTCATCAGCACACCGCCATGCGCCACTTCCCATGAATTCATATGGCCCTCGGCCAGATCAACCCGCAACTCGGCTTGACCGTCGCCCATGCTGTGCAGCTCAAAGCCCAGCTGTTCGACAAACGGAATATGGACCGGGAATTTCAAATTGCCGGTTGATTTAGGCGTTTGCATTTTTCAATCAAGCTCCGTGGATCGCGCTGACACCGCCGTCTACTGCAAGAACTTGCCCAGTGATGTGTTTGCCGGCGCGGGAGGCGAACAGCAAGGCGGCGCCTTTCAAGTCTTCATCATCGCCGATGCGGCGCAGCGGGGCGCTGGCCGCGATCGCCTCTTCACCGACTGCGGCCAACAAGCCTTGCGTCATCTTGCTGGGGAAAAAGCCCGGCGCCAGCGCATTCACGGTGATGCCGTATTGGCCCCATTCACCGGCCAGCGCGCGGGTGAAGTTGACTACCGCGCCCTTGCTGGTGTTGTAGGCGATGGTCTTCATCACGCTGGAGTTGCCGGCCAGGCCGGCGATCGAGGCCACATTGATGATGCGGCCATAACGGCGCGCCAACATGGACTGCTTGGCCACGGCTTGAGCGAACACAAATAGGCTGCGGATATTCAGGTTCATCACCTTGTCCCAGGCCGCCAGCGGGTGGTCCTCGGCCGGCGCACCCCAGCTGGCGCCGGCGTTATTGACCAGGATGTCGATGCGGCCGAGCAGCGCCACCGTCTGCGTCACCACGCCGACCGCTTGGGCTTCATCGGCCGCGTCGGCGGCGATTGCATGGGCCGTGATGCCGCGACTCTGCAAATGGGCCACCGCTTCTTCAAGGTCGGCCGCCTTGCGCGCGGTCAGCATGACGGTGGCCCCGGCCTCGCCCAAGCTCTCGGCGATCTGCAGGCCCAAGCCACGCGAGCCGCCGGTGATCAAGGCCACTTGGCCACTCAAGTCGAACAGGTCTTGTACGCGTTGCGTCATCTTGAAATCTCGGTTGAAAACACTTACTTCCAGCGTGAACGCAGCCAGATCAGGAACATGCCAAGAGCCACGGCCAAACCGCCCGCGCCCAGCAATACATCGGCGAGCAAATCATCCCGACCCAGCACGAACAAGCCCAGCGTGCCGAGCAGCATGCCGCCGTACACAAACACCCAAGCCAAGGTCTCCAGGCGGGCTAGCTTGGCTGGCACATTCTTCAAATCAGAACCACTCTTCACGCATCTCTCGGCACAGCGGCTCGCGGCTGGCCACAACGCCTAGCCAAGCGGCTATCTTGGGCAGCTCGTAGGCAAAGAAGTAGCGGCAGGCGGCTTGCTTTCCCTGAGCGAAGTCACCGAAATCGCTGCCCTGGCCGGCTTTCAATGCCACATCCAACCAGACCCATGCCAGCACCAGATGACCGAAGGCCTGCAGATAGGGCGTGGCATTGGCCAGCGCCTCTTCGGGCTGGCCGCTGGCCCAAGCGTCCTGGGTGGCGCTGGCGACAAGGGCCAGTGCCGCCGCCAGCGCATGGCCTTGCGGCGCCAGGCTGGGCTCTTGCAGCGCCGCCGCCACCGTCTTGTTGATACGCACGGCCAGCGCCAGCAAGGCCTGACCCTCGTTCATCACGACCTTGCGGCCTAACAAGTCAAGCCCATGGATGCCGTGCGTGCCCTCGTGAATCATGTTGAGCCGGTTGTCGCGCCAATACTGCTCGACCGGAAAATCGCGCGTGTAGCCATAGCCGCCCAGCACCTGGATCGCCAGCGAGTTGGCCTCCAGGCACCATTCGCTGGGCCAACTCTTGACGATGGGGATCAACACCTCCAGCACCAGTTTCGCCTCTTGGGCGCTGACCGCCGAGCCGCTGTGCAGCTCGTCGACCAGGCGCGCGCACAGCAGAGCCAGCGCCAGGCCGCCTTCGACATAGCTCTTCTGCGCCAGCAGCATGCGCTTGACGTCGGCGTGTTCGATGATGGGTCGCTGCGGTAGGGCCGCGTCTTTGCCACCCGGCCCGACGGCGCGTCCTTGCGTGCGCTGGCGGGCATAGGCCAAGCTGGCCTCGAAGCCTGCATAGCCCAGCATCGCCGCACCCAGGCCGACGCCGATGCGCGCCTCGTTCATCATGTGGAACATGCACTTCAGCCCCTCGCCGGGCTGGCCAACCAGATAGCCGACGGCACCCGCCCCACCCTCGCCAAAGTTCAGCACGCAGTTGCTGGTGCCGCGAAAGCCGAGCTTGTGGTTCAGGCCGGCCAGCCGCACATCGTTGCGCTCGC
>NZ_JANNMI010000040.1:0-6783 GCF_031397715.1 Roseateles sp. | reverse complement strand
CAGGGTGACTCCGATCCAGATCCAGCGGATGAAGGGCTTGACTTGCACCCGCACCGCCCACGCTTGGCCCTCAATCGGTGTGCCGAGTGCAACATAGATGTCCCGACTAAGGCTCCAATGAATCGCTGATTCTGTGATCGGCATGGTCGAACCCGGGTAGTTGCGTTTTTCGCTCGTCAGGGTGTGTGCGGGCCGGCCTTCGCAGGCCAGGCGGAAGGTGCCGGCCTGGGCTTCGTAGTTGGGGCCGGTGCGGCGACTGATGTCGATAAAGCTGAGGCGGCAGTCGGCGATCTGGTGGGTGTCGCCGGGTGCCAAGCGCACATCGCGCTCGACGCCGTAGCCCTTGACCATCGCGACCCCGACCGCAAATACCGCCACGCCGAGGTGAGCGAGCAGCATGCCGCTGCTCGCAGCGCCGAGGCCGCCGGCCCGCAAGCGGGTGATGGCCCAGTGCAGGCTGCTAATGCCGACCGCCCAAGCACCCAGCAGCGCCAACAGCACCGCCGGCTTGATGTGGCCATAGCTCTGTTGTAGCAGCAGCGGCAGCATGACGGCACCGATGGCGGTGCCCCACAAGGTCGGGCGCAAGCGCCGCAAAAAGCCGGCTTGGCCCTTGACCCCGTCGCCGAGTTCATCGCGTCCCCAGCGCAGCCAAACCGCGCCCGCCAGCAGGCCCAGTGCGGGCAGCAAGAGCGGCAGCAGCACGGCATCAAAGTAGGGTGGCCCGACCGACAGTTTGCCCAGTCGCAGCGCGTCCAGCAGCAGCGGGTACAGCGTGCCGAGCAAGACGCAAGCGCAGGCCGCCGTCAACAAGAGGTTGTTGAGCGCCAACGCCGTGTCGCGCGAGAGCGCCGCAGCCGGGCGCGATTTTTTTGGTGGGAGTAGGCGCTCACCATGTTTGGCCACCAGGGCAAAGCTGCCCAGCAAAGCCAGCGCAATCAAGGCCAACATCACGCTGCCTCGGCGCGGATCGGAGGCGAAGGCGTGAACCGAGGTCAAGACCCCCGAGCGAACCAAGAAGGTGCCCAGCAAGGCCAGCACGAAGGCGCCAATCGCCAGCCAGGCGGTCCAGAACGGAAAGCGCCCATGTTGCTCGCAGGCGATTTGACTGTGCAGCAACGCGGCGAGTACCAACCAGGGCATCAGGGAGGCGTTTTCGACCGGGTCCCAGAACCACCAGCCACCCCAACCTAACTCGTAATACGCCCACCATGAACCCAGTGCAATGCCCAAAGACAGCAGCGCCAAGGCGCTCGCCGTGTAGGGGCGTGCCCAGCTCACCCAGTTGCCCGGACTGCCGCCCCACAGGGTCGCCAAGACCATGGCGAAGGGCACAGCGGTGCCGACATAGCCGAAGTAGAGCAAGGGCGGATGCAGCGCCATGCCCGGGTCTTGCAGCAACGGGTTCAGGCTTGCGCCCTCGGCGGCGGCCGGCAACAGGCGCTCGAAGGGGTTGGAGGTGAAAAACACAAAGCCGATCACGCACAGGCCAATGATGCCCATCAGCCCCAGGGTGCGCGCCGCGTATTGCGGGTCATGGCGGCGCAGGCCGCGAAAGCAAACCAAGCCCCAGACCGTCAGCGCAAAGGACCACAGCAGCATCGAGCCTTCGTGGCCGCCCCAGACCGCGGCAATTCGGTACAGCAGCGGCAAACGGCTATGCCCATGCTGTGCCACGTAGCTAACGGAATAGTCCCCTTCCACAAAGGCCCAGGCCAGCAGCACCATCGCGCCGCCGACGCCGAGTGCCTGCCACAGCGACGTCACTGCCACCAGGCGCTGCTGCGCGCGGATTTGAGCGGGCGATTGCCACTGCGGACTCAGCCCGAACCAGGCCTGCAAGGCGGCCGCCAGCAGGGCGATGATCAATAGCAGCTGACCAATTTCAGCCTTCATGGTGCGCGCCGTTCTGCGCCAGGATTGGCGCCGGCTGTGCGGCCTTGTTGCATTTCGGCCGGCACGTAGTTTTCGTCGTGTTTGGCCAGTACCTCGGTCGCTTGCAGGGTGCCGTGCTGATCCAACGACCCCTGCGCGATGGCGCCCTTGCCCGCGGCAAACAAGTCGGGCAGCACGCCGCGATAGACCACCGGCAACACATGGCCGCCGTCACTGAGATTGAAGTGCAACTCAAGGCTGTCGCCCTGGCCGGCGGAGCGCTTGATCGACCCTGCCTCCACCAAACCGCCGACGCGCAGGGCGCTGCGGCCCGTTGCTTGGCCAGCCGCCACCTCGCTGGGTGTGACAAAAAAGACCAGATTGCTGCGAAACGCTTGTTTGACGAAGGCGCCGGCCGCCAGCAACAGCGCGGCCGAGGCCAAGACGATCAGCAGGCGCTTTTGGCGTGGGCTCAGACGAATTGCTGTCATGGCTTGTGGGCCCCCGAGTCGAGTTGCCTGGCGCGTTGGCGCAGCGCCATTTGCTCCGCCACCAAGGCCAGCAGCACGCAGGCCACGCTGCCCCAAACGTAGAGGCCGTGGCGGCCCATCTGCACAAAGGCGGCCCAGTCGGCCCACCAGATATTGAACAAGCTATCCATGAGCAATCTCCTGCGCCAAGGGCATCGAGGCCTGCGCTCCGCGCTGGATTTCGTGCAACCAATGCGTATGCGCCTCCCGTTCTTGGATCAGCAACTGCACCCGTTGCAGCACGGTGGCCGCCGCCCAACTCCAGGCGGCCAAGATGCACAGCAACAGCGCCGCCAAGCTCAGTGGCGCCATGCTGGCCCCGTGCGAACTCAACGACGCGCCTTGGTGCAGCGTGTTCCACCAGGTGACCGAAAAATACATCACGGGTAAATTGAGCGCTCCCAGCAAGGCCAAGACCGCGCAGGCGCGGTCGGCGCGGCTGGCATCGTCTACCGAGCCCAACAGAGCGAGATAACCCAGGTAGAGCAGCAGCAGCAACAGTGAGGAAGTCAGGCGCGCATCCCACACCCACCAAGTGCCCCACATCGGTTGGCCCCACAGGGCGCCGGTGATCAACGAGAGCGCCGCAAAGACCGCGCCGGTGGGCGCCAGCGCGTGCGCCAGCAAGTGCGCCAAACGGGTGCGCCAGATCAGCCCCATCGCGCTCCAAAACGCCATCAAACCAAAGCAGACCATCGCCACCCAGGAGGCCGGCACATGCAAAAAGATGATGCGGTAAGCCTCACCCTGCACCGCGTCGGCCGGCGTCAGCGCAAAGCCAACATACAGGCCGAGCGCCGCGCAGATGAGCGCCAGGTAGCGCAGCGGCCGCACACTGCGCTGGGCCAGTGGCAAGAAGCGCACTGGCGACGCGAACCAGAAGATAAATTTGGAGAGTTTCATTGCATCAACTTTCAATCCCTTAGCTTTCAACCCCTTAGCTTTCAACCCCAATACGCACGGCGCAGGCGGCCAACCACGGGCAGCAAGCCAGCGCCGCACAACTCATCGCGGCCAACAGCGCCAAGTGAGCGCCGGCAGGGGCGCCGTCTTGCGCGGCGCGTACCGCCATGCTGCCGAACACCAGCACCGGCACCGCCAGCGGCAACACCAGGCCGATCACCAGCAGCCCACCTTGGCGCAGGCCGGCGGCCAAGGCCGCCACCACGCCGGTCAGCATCACCAACACCCCGGTCCCTAAAAACAAGGCCAACATCAGCACACCCAAGGCCTGCGCTTTGAGCCCGTATTGCAACGCCAGCAGGGGCGCCAGCAGCAAGACCGGCAGCGCCGCCAGCAGCCATTGCGCCAGCAATTTCGCAGCCACCAGCAAGACCAAAGGGGTCGCGCTCAGCAGCCACTGGTCGAGCCAGCCGCTGCGCAAATCGTCGTGGAAGCAGCGTGCGCTGACCATCAACACACTCAGCAAGGCCGCCACCCACAAGACGCCCGGCGCCAGCAAGGCCAGGGTGGCCGGGGTCGGCGCCACGCTGAGTGCCGGCAGGCTGGCAATGGTGGCAAAGAACAGCGCCTGCACCAGCAGGTCCACCGGGCGCGCCAGCGCTAACGCCCATTCCCGCCGCAGCAGCGCCCGCAGCGGTGGCAGCCAAGCCGCGTGATGGTGGTCGGCGTTGCTGCAGACGACTAGGAGCCTGGGCGGCAGAAGGAGCGGCGGCTGCAAGTCGGCCGCAGCGGTCCATTTTGCACCGTCTTTTTGCCCCATAGCGGGGCTATGAGGCTGCAAATCCGGCACAAACTGTCCTCGCCGGGGCCACCTTTCGCTCTCGCCGCCTTCTGCCGCCCAGGCTCCCAAGCTTGCTGCGCCGTTCATGCGGGCACCTGTTGGGCCAGCCACAAGGACTGGCACGGCGGGAACTCGACCGGCAAGGGCTGGTGTGAGCTCAGTGCCACGCTGCCGCCGCCCGCGACATGCTGCTGCGCCAACTTGCACAGCCACAGGCAGGCTGCGTCGTCGAGCGCATCCAGCGGTTCGTCAAGCAGCCACAGCGGGCGCCGCACCAGCTTCAGCCGAGCCAGCGCGAGCTTGCGGCGTTGGCCGGCGGAGAGGTGGCGAACGGCACGGTCGGGAATGGACAACTCGCTCAGCAAGGCCATCGCCGGCTTCGTGTCGGTGCCATGCAGACTGGCAAATAGCGCCAAGTTGCACAGGCTACTCAGATCCTCGGCCCAGCCATCCTGGTGGCCCAGAAAAGCGCAGCCGGCTTGGCGCTGCACCCGGCCGACTAGCGGCGGGCGCAGGCCGGCCAGCGTGCGCAGCAGGGTGGTTTTGCCGCAGCCGTTGGGGCCGCGCAAATGCAGCGCCGCGCCGGCGTGCAGATTGAAGTCCAACGGTCCCCACAGGCGCAGGCCGTTGCGTTCTCCGATCAAGCCTTGAACGGTCAGCATGGCTGGGCTCAACTCGGCGGGTTCACGACGATCAGGCCCTGCATCTCGGGATGCGGGCCGCAGCCATAGGCGTAGGAGCCGGCGCGGTCGAACAGGCGTTGCCAGTGCTCACCTGGAAACAGGCGCTCCGATTCGCCGCCTTGCGGACCCGCAAACAAAACGGTGTGGGTCGTTCGCTTCTCGCGGTTGACCCAGCGCACGCTGTCGCCGACGCTAACGCTCAACTTGGCGGGATGAAACTGGTAGTCGCGAATCTCCACCTCCAGCGTCGCCGGAGCCGCCCGCGCGCCGCCGGCCCACAGCAGTTGCAGCCCCAGCAGATTGCGCAGCCATTGGCGACGATCGAACATCACGCCAGATCCATCAAGGCTTGTTGGCCGTGATGTCGCCCTTGGTGTCCAGCCCCAGCGTGTAGCCGAGCGAGACATGGTGGAAACGGCCGGCCGAGTGGTCATCATGAATGGCGAAACCGAAGTTGTAGGTCTTGCCACTGACCAAGGCGATGTCACCTTCGCCACCGCTCAGCTTGCGGGTAAAGGTCACCACCCAGTCATCGCCCTTGCGCTCGCCTTTGGCGTCGAGCAGCGCTTTGCCGCCTTCCATCACGCGTTTGTCGGCCACGTAGCCGTCAAACTTGCCGCCCTTGCTGGTCCATTGCATCAGGTCGTAGAACTTGCCGCTGGCCAAACTGCCGTCTTTGACGTATTTGGTTTTCTTGTCGTCCTTGGCCTCGGGCATGGTGCGTGCGTCGACGTGGCAGGTCTCCCAGCAGCCCGACAGATTGGCACCGGGCACCTTGTTGTCCTCCAACATAAACGCCAACTTCACCAGGCTGTCCTTGTCCATCTTTTCGGCACCACCGGCCGGCTGCTTCCAGCTGAAGCGCAGGTACAAGTTGCTGCCGTCGTTGGCGGCCTGCACATTGACCGGTATCGAACCCGCCTTGCCCTTGATCGGGTGTGGCTCGTTCTTTTGGCCGAGGGCCATTTTCTTGCCCATGTCCGCCGTTTCTTCATGGTGGCAACTGGCGCAGTTTTCGCCCTTGCGCACCGCACGGGCACCGCCATGCTCGCTGCCCTTGGTGATCCACTCCAGCGGCGAGGCGCCGGGGTAGAACAGCGTGATCTTGGTGGGGCTGACCTTGCTCCAATCGGGCGCGGCCGCAAAGCTGGAAGCGCAGGCCAGGGCGAGCAGCGTCGCTGCGCTTAAATGAGTGGTTCGCATTTTATTCGTCCTCTTCTTTCATGCCTTTGGGTTTGTGGTGCGCAATGCCCTTGTGACAGTCGATGCAGGTGTCGCCGTTCTTGGCGGCCAACTCGTGTGACTTCTTGGCGCGCGGCTTTTGCTTCTCGGTGTCCATGCTCTTCAGCGTGTGGCAGTTGCGGCATTCGAGCGAGTCATTCGCCTTCATGCGCGCCCATTCGCGTTCGGCCATGGTGAGCCGGTGCGCCTCGAACTTCTCCGGCGTGTCAATCGTGCCGGTCACCTTGCCGAGCAACTCGCGCGAGGCCTGGATCTTGCGCAGCATCTTCGGCCCCCACTCCTTGGGCACATGGCAGTCCGGGCAGGTGGCGCGCACGCCGGTGCGGTTGGTGTAGTGGATGGTGTTTTCGGAATATTCCTTGTAGACGTTGTCGCGCATCTCGTGGCAGCTGATGCAGAACGCCTCCTTGTTGGTGGCCTCCAGGGCGGTGTTGAAACCACCCCAGAAGACCACGCCGGCAATCACGCCGACGCTCAGTACGCCGAGCAGCGAGTATTTGCTGGGCTTGGTCAGGGCCTGCCAGCAGCGCTTGAGCAGACCGGGCTTGGTAACAACAGGGTCAGCCACGGTGGGTTTCCTTTGGGGCGGTCATGGGTTGTTGGTGTTGGGGCCGACAGCGCTTGCGCCGGCGGCCCCAAACAGACTCACTCAATACACGTCGTACTGGGTGTTCCAGACATTGAACTTGCCTGTCGGCGTCACCATGCG
>NZ_JANNMI010000002.1:0-14545 GCF_031397715.1 Roseateles sp. | reverse complement strand
CGCCGCGCATATTCAGCAGCGGGCCACCCGAGTTGCCTGGGTTGATGGCCACATCGGTCTGTATCAGCGGCAAAAAGTCGCCGGTGTCGCGCGCCTTGGCACTGACAATGCCGGCCGTCACGGTGTTGTCGAAACCAAATGGCGAGCCGATCGCCATCACCCATTCGCCCACCTTGAGCCGGCCCACATCACCAATCTTGACCGACGGCAGCCCGCCCGCTTCGATCTTCAGCACCGCGACGTCGGAGCGGCGATCCGCACCGACCACCTTGGCTTTGAACTCCCGTTTGTCGGTCAGCGTCACCCACACCTCATCGGCACCGTTCACCACATGGGCATTGGTCATCACATAGCCGTCGGCGCTGAGCACAAAGCCGGAACCGACCCCGCGCCGCTGCGGCGCCAGGTCGTCGTCGGAGTTGCCCTCATTGCCACGGTCACCGCGCGGTGGTGCGCGCCGCTGGCCGGGCATGGGTATACCAAATCGACGCAGGAACTCCTGCATCTGCTCATCGATCTCGGGACCGCCGTTCGCGCCGCTTGAAGCGCCGCGCGCGCGTTCAGTGGTGCGAATATTCACCACGGCCGGCCCGACTCTTTCAGCCAGCTCGGTAAAGTCCGGCAAGTCGCGGGCCTGCGCATGGCTCTGCCCCGGCAACAGGCTCAAACCAAGGGACAGCACGGCCGCCGAGAAAACCAGCCGTGGAAAGCGCATAAATGGAGGACGAAAAGCAAACTGGAATTGCATGGTCTGACTCTAAGTGCTAACTGTTGATTTGATGATGAATGCGCCGCCATGATGGCAGCGCAGACACAGCATAGCGAAAGTCATGTGCAACATAAAGTTAGTCAGGATTTAGTCGGGCTTTTTGCGCCCACCATAGAGCACCGCGCGCATGGCACCCCAACTGCTCGCTTGAGTGGCGCGCGTCAGGGGCAAATAGATCGGCAGGCGCGCGTTCGGCCGGCTGGCACGCAGCAAAACCCAATCGCCAAGGTCAAACACCAGCGCTAACTGCACCGGCGCCAGCGCATCCAAGGCCGCATGGGATACGCCCATCGACTTGGCGCCCTGCTCCGGCCATTGATGAAGATGCCAGCCCTGGCCATCCCAGCGCAGGCAGCGGTCCCTGGGGCGGCCTAGCCGCCAGGCCGCGACAGCAGCCAAGGGCACCAAGCCAAGCATTGGCCAGCCAGATGGGACATGAGCACTCAAGGCCAACGCCACCGCGAGCATCGCCAAAGCGCCGGCGCCGGCAATGGCTGCCTGCAGCCTGGGCAGCGGGACGATGTCGAGCCGAAAGGGAGCTGCTGAGCGCTTCAAGCCAAGTCATCCTCGCCATTGCTTTGCGGGCGATCGGATCCGGAAACGCCGCTGAAAAACTCGGGCTCCAGTCGGCCCGAGCGCCAACAAAGGCCTTAGATGCGCTTGAAGATCAAGGTGCCGTTGGTACCACCGAAACCGAAGTTGTTCTTGGCCGCGTAGTCGATCTTCATGGCCCGCGCCTCATTGGCGCAGTAGTCAAGATCGCAGAGCGGGTCTTGATTGAAGATATTGATGGTGGGCGGAGCGACTTGGTTCTGCACTGCCAAGACAGTAAAAACCGACTCAATGCCCCCGGCACCGCCGAGCAAATGCCCGGTCATTGACTTGGTCGAGCTGATCACCAGATTGCTGGCATCCGCACCAAAGGCCAGTTTGATGGCATTGGTTTCGTTCAAGTCACCCAGCGGCGTCGAGGTGCCGTGGGCGTTCATGTACTGAATCTGGTCGGTGTTGAGGCCGGCATTGCGCAACGCCGCGCGCATCGAGCGCTTGGGGCCGTCCACGCTGGGCGCGGTCATGTGATACGCGTCCGAGCCCATGCCGAAGCCAGCTAGCTCGGCGTAAATCTTGGCGCCACGCTTTTTGGCATGCTCGTATTCTTCAAGCACCAGCACGCCGGCTCCCTCGCCCAGTACAAAGCCGTCGCGGTCCTTGTCCCAAGGGCGGGAAGCGGTGGTCGGGTCGTCGTTGCGCGTCGACAAGGCACGCGCTGAGGCAAAGCCCCCAAGACCCAACGGAGATATGGTGGCTTCGGAGCCGCCGGCAACCATCACGTCGACATCACCGTATTCGATCATCCGGCCTGCTTCGCCAATGGCGTGCAAACCGGTTGTGCAGGCGGTCACGATCGCCAGGTTCGGGCCGGTAAAGCCGTATTTGATCGAGACATGGCCGGAGATCATGTTGATGATCGAGGCCGGCACAAAAAACGGTGATACCCGCCGCGGGCCGCGCGCCATCAGCTCGCCGTGAGTGGCCTCGATCATCGGCAAACCGCCGATGCCCGAACCCACCAGCACGCCGATGCGCTCGGCCTGTTCTTCGGTCAACTGATCCCCGGTCGGCAAGCCGGCATCCTGCACCGCCTGAATGGACGCCGCCAATCCATAGTGGATGAAGGTGTCCATCGAGCGTGCATCTTTGGCCGGGATGTAAGCCGTGACGTCAAAGCCTTTGACTTCGCCCGCAATATGGCAGGAAAAGCCCGAGGCATCGAAGCGCGTGATGCGGTCAATACCGGACTTGCCGGCCAAGATATTGGTCCAGGCCTCAGCCACCGTGTTACCCACGGGGCTGATCAGACCAAGTCCGGTAATGACAACGCGACGACGGCTCATGCGATTAGGGATTCAGTTAGTTTTGCCAAACAAGCTTTGCGCTTGCTCAGGCCTTTTGGTGCTTGACGGCGTAGTCGATCGCCAGCTGAACGCTGGTGATCTTCTCGGCTTCTTCATCGGGGATTTCGATGCCGAACTCGTCTTCGAGTGCCATCACCAATTCCACCGTGTCGAGGGAATCTGCGCCCAGATCAGCCACGAAAGCCTTCTCATTGGTCACATCGGCTTCAGGCACGCCGAGTTGCTCGGCGATGATTTTCTTGACACGTGCTTCGATATCGCTCATGACTCCTCCAGGAGGGGGTTTATTGGAAACAGCCCGGGATTCTAAGGCCTCTAGTGTGACTCGCCTAAATTAGGCTTTACTTCACGCTGGAGTACCCTCACCGGCCGGGCAAATCCGGTGGGCGAAAGCGGGATGCCTTCACCACAATTCAAGCCACAGTTCAAATCAATTCATGTACATGCCACCGTTGACGTGCAGCTCGGTACCCGTAATGTAGGCTGCCTTGCGCGACGCCAAGAAGGCGACCGCCTCGGCAATTTCCCGGGGGTCACCCAGACGCCCGACTGGAATCTGCGCCAACAAGGCCGCTTTTTGCGCCTCGGGCAGGCCTTCGGTCATGTCGGTGGCAATGAAACCTGGCGCCACGCAGTTGACGGTGATGCCGCGGCTGCCGAGCTCTCGCGCGAGCGCACGCGTCATGCCGGCCACACCGGCCTTGGCGGCGGCGTAGTTGGCCTGGCCCGCATTGCCCGACGCGCCCACCACCGAGGTGATGTTGATGATGCGGCCATAACGCTGTTTCATCATGGTGCGCATGACCGCGCGACTCATCCGGAAGACCGCCTTCAGGTTGGTGTCCAGCACCGCGTCCCAGTCATCGTCCTTCATCCGCATGGACAAGGTGTCCCGCGTAATTCCGGCGTTATTGACCAGCACCTGCAAGCCGCCATGCGTCTTGACGATGCCGTCAATCGCCGCCTCGACGGCTAGCGCGTCATTGACGTCCAGCATCAAGCCATGGCCACCTAGGGGCGCCAATGCCGTACCGATGGCGGCGGCGCCGGCCTCGCTGGTGGCCGTGCCTATCACCACAAAACCTTGTTCGGCCAAGGTCAAGGCAATCGAGCGACCGATGCCGCGGCTGGCGCCGGTGACCAGGGCAATTTGGGGTTTTTCTGCGCGTGCGTCTGTCATGTTCTTATCTTTCAGCCCAGCAAGGCGCGAGCTTCGGCCAAGGAGGCCGCGTCCAGCACGGCGGCGCTGATGATGTCGCTGTCGATACGCTTGGCCATGCCGGTCAAGACCTTGCCGGGGCCGCATTCGATGATGTGGCTCAGGCCCTGAGCCTTCAGCGCCTGCATCACCTCGACCCAGCGCACCGGCCCGAAAGCCTGCCGGTACAGCGCATCACGCAGGCCCTCGGCATCGGCAACCACGGCGACGTCGACGTTATTGATCACGGGAAACAGCAGCGGCGCGAAGCTGATCGTGGCCAGCTTGAGCTTCAGGGCCTCGGCGGCCGGACGCATCAGGCTGGAGTGGAATGGCGCCGACACGGCCAAGAGCAAGGCGCGCTTGGCACCGGCCGCTTTCAGCAGCTCGCAGGCCTTGTCGACGCCGGCCTTGGTGCCGGCAATCACGGTCTGCTTGGGGTCATTGAAGTTGGCCGCTGCTACCGCCTCGCCGGTCACCAAGGCCGCTTGCGCGCAACCATCGCGCACCGCCTGAGCCTCCAGGCCCAGAATCGCGGCCATCGCCCCGACCCCGACCGGCACCGCCTCTTGCATCGCCTGCGCGCGAAACCGCACCAGCGGCAAGGCATCGCTCAGGCTCAAAGCACCGGCCGCCACCAGGGCGCTGTACTCCCCCAACGAATGACCGGCGGCAATGGCCGGCTGCAGGCCGGTTTCGGCGATCCAGGCGCGGTAGCAGGCGATCGCGGCGGTCAGCATCACCGGCTGGGTGTTGGTGGTCAGGTCGAGCTGGTCCTTGGGGCCGGTATGGATCAGCGCGCCAATATCCTGACTCAGTGCCGCCGAGGCCTCGGCCAGGGTACGGGTGACCTCGGGGTGATCGCCCCAGGCATCCAGCATGCCGACGGCTTGCGAGCCTTGGCCGGGAAAAACAAATGCGAACTTTGCGGTCATAGTCTTGTGCAGTTGAGGGCAGATCAAATGTCTAGAAATCCAGCAGCACAGCGCCCCAGGTGAAGCCGCCGCCCACACCTTCAAGCATGACCGTATCGCCGGCCTTGATCTTGCCCGCGCGCACCGCCACATCCAGCGCCAACGGGATCGACGCCGCCGATGTATTGCCATGCTGGTCAACGGTCACGATCAGCTTGTCCAGCGGCAGCTTCAGCTTCTTGGTCGTGCTGTGCATGATGCGGATATTGGCCTGGTGAGGGATCAACCAATCGATATCGGCCTCCACCCGGCCGGCTTTTTCAAGCACGCCGCGTGCGGCCTTCTCCAGCACCCCGTCCGCCAACTTGAACACCGCCTGGCCGTCCATCTTCAGCAAGGGATCACCAACAACTTGACCGCCAGCGACCGTGCCCGGCACGCACAGGATGCCGGCATGGCGGCCATCGGCGTGCAATTCGCAAGCCAAGATGCCCGGCACATCACTGGCCCCCAGCACCACGGCGCCGGCGCCGTCGCCGAACAGCACGCAGGTGGTGCGGTCCTTGAAATCAAGAATGCGCGAGAACACTTCAGCGCCGACGACCAAGGCCTTGGACGCCGCGCCGGTACGAATCATCGAATCGGCGACCGTCAGCGCGTAGACAAACCCCGAGCAAACGGCTTGCACATCAAACGCGGCCGCTCCCGCCACGCCCAGCTTGGCTTGCAGCAGGCAGGCGGTGGACGGGAAGACCATATCGGGCGTCGAGGTCGCGACGATGATCAGATCAATCTCGCTGGCCGCCACGCCTGCCGCGGCCAGCGCCGCTTGCACGGCCGGCAAGGCCAACTCGCTGGCCGTCACACCGGCGTCGGCAAAGTGGCGCGCCCGGATGCCGGTGCGCTCCACAATCCATTCATCCGAGGTCACAATGCCGTCCCTGGCCAGCTGCGCGACCAGATCGGCATTGCTCAGGCGATTCGGCGGCAGATAGCTGCCGGTGCCAAGAATACGGGCGTAGCGGGGGGCCAAGGCGGTCTGGGAACTTGATGTCATGCAGCTTGAACGACCGGAGTCGCCTTATCCACTGAAACTTCTGCAACAGCCGCCTCGGCGGCCGCGCCCTCGGCATTGGCGGGCTGGGCTTGCAAGGCGGCGATGATGCGGTTGTGTACCCGGTCGAGCAACCGGTTGCGGGCGGCATCATACGCCCGGTTCAGCGCCGTCTCGAAGGCCAGCTGATCGGCCGCCCCATGGCTCTTGAAGACCAACCCGCGCAGGCCCAGCAGGGCCGCACCGTTGAAGCGCCGGTGGTCAACCCGCGCCTTGAAGCGTTTCAGCACCGGCATGGCCAGCACAGCAGCGGCCTTCGTCAACCAATTGCGCCCGAATTCCTCGCGAATGATGGTGATGATCATCGTCGCCAGGCCTTCGGCGGTCTTCAGCGCGACATTGCCGACGAAACCGTCACAGACCACCAGGTCCACCTCGCCGGTAAAAATGTCCTTGCCTTCGACATTGCCGATGAAGTTCAGTTGGCCCGCCGCCCCCGCCTGGCGCAGCAACTCGCCGGCACGCTTGATGGTTTCGCTGCCCTTGATGACTTCTTCGCCAATATTCAGCAGGCCGACCTTGGGCTCGTCCTTGCCGTCCACCGCCGACACCAGCGCACTGCCCATCAAGGCAAATTGCAGCAGGTGCTCGGCCGTGCAGTCGACGTTGGCACCCAGGTCCAACATGGTGGTGTAGCCGCCGGTTTGGGTCGGCATCACCGAGGCAATCGCCGGCCGGTCAATGCCGTCAAGCGTCTTCAGCAGATAGCGCGACACCGCCATCAGTGCGCCGGTGTTGCCGGCCGACACGCAGGCATCGGCCCGCGGCGCGGCGCCGTCCACAGACTTCAGCTGATGGATGGCCACGCGCATCGACGAGTCCTTCTTGCGCCGCAGGGCCACCTCCACCGTGTCGTCCATTTGCACCACTTCGGTGGCGGCGACGATGGTGCAACGCGGCCACGCGGCGGCCTCCTGCAAGGCAGCAGGCAAACCGACCAAGAGTAATTCGGCGTTCGGATGGCGGGCCAAAAAAGCCTTGGCCGCCGGCAGGGTCACCGAGGGGCCATGATCGCCACCCATGCAGTCAATCGCCAAGCGCACCACATCAAGCGGCGCTACCGTCGCACCAACGGACTTGGTTGAAAGACTTGAATCGAGTGTTGACATCAAAGCAGGCCAAAGAATGACTTTGGCAATAAGGGCGACTCAAGCGGCATTGAAGCCTGCCACGATCAGACCAGAAAATTCAGCCACTACAACACAAAAACCCGGCACTGCAACAAGGCACAGGCCGGGAATTCGTGAGCCATAAGCAGATCAAACCAGCACACAGCCCGAAGAGCTGCGCGCAAGCAAGAATCTATCAGGAGGCGTCAGCCTTGGTCTTCAGGACCTTGCGGCCACGGTAGAAACCGGTCGGGCTGATGTGATGACGCAGATGCACTTCACCGGTCGTCGGCTCGATGCCGGTACCTGGGCTGACCAGGGCGGTGTGCGAGTTATGCATGCCGCGCTTGGATGGGGATTTTTTGTTTTGCTGAACTGCCATGAAATTCTCCTAAGGCTCCGGTAATTCAGAGCGCAACCAATGACTGGATGGATCCAGCTATCGCTGATCTTGCGGCCCTGACACCCCGGGAGCCGCGCGTTGTTTTGCTAAGTTCTTGCTATGTATTGCTACGTACTCAAGCGTCACGAGCTTCTGCGCACCATGCGCCAGCTGCCTGCAAAATTGACCGTGATAGCCAGCATGATGCCGGCTTGATAGACGACCTGCCAATCTACCTTAGGCCAACCTCTGGGGCGCGCTGCTTTGATTCTCGAACCGGGGAAAGCCCGTGATTGTAGCATGTCAATTGACTACGGCAAAGCATGCCCGCTCAGCAGCTACTGAGCTGGCCCCTGTTTCTTCAGGGCCGCAAGGGCAGCAAACGGATGTGGCGACCCGGACTCCAGCTCGCCCTCGGCCAAACCCGGATCAAGCGGCGGCGCCAGCGGTTCGGGGCACAGTTCATGCCGGGGCACCAGGGGCAGCGACAACAACAACTCGTCTTCGATCAACTCCAACAGATTGAAGCTGCGCGAAATCACCAGCAAGTCCTCATCGCTTGCAACGTCATCGCCCGAAGCGGCCGCCTCGTCTTGAACAAAGCGAAACCAGCGCGTGAACTCCACATGCTCCTGCACTGGGCGCAAGCAGCGCTGGCAAGTCAGTTGCGTAATCGCCGACGCCTCCAAATACAACCAAGTCTGCGCCTGCGCGCCACGGGGCTGGCGCCGCTCTCCGGTGGCCGACCATTTGACCGCCGGCCAAGCGCTTGTCGGCGCTTCCGGCGCGGCCATGTCGGACAGGCGCGACAAGCTCACCGCGGGCATTTCGCCGCTCATTTGACCTGCATCGCGGGCAAAGGCCGCGACATCCAATTTATCCGGGACAAACATAGACTCGTTCATGCCGCAAGTGTAGGGGCGCCGGCCATGCTCCAAAGGCCTGCTGCGGCCGGTCAATGCGAAAATCGGCCAATGAATGACACCCACACCTCCCGAACCCTGATCCTCGGCTCCAGTTCGCGCTACCGCCGCGAACTACTGGAGCGCCTGCGCCTGCCGTTTGAGGTCTGCGCGCCCGAACTGGACGAGTCTGCATTGCCCGGCGAAGCGCCGGCGCACATGGCAGCACGACTGGCCTTGGCCAAGGCGCAGGCAATAGCCCAGCGCTTTCCGCAAGCCATCGTGATTGGCTCCGACCAGGTTGCCGACCTGCTGGGCCAGGCCCTGGGCAAGCCCGGCACGCATGAACGCGCGGTCGCGCAACTCAGCGCGATGAGCGGCCAATCGGTGGTGTTCCACACCGCGGTGGCCGTGGTCTGTGCGGAATCCGGCTTCAGCGCCGTCGACATCGCCCCGGTGCGGGTCCAGTTCAGAAGCTTGAGCGCGATCGAAATCGACAACTATTTGCATGCGGAGCAGCCCTATGACTGCGCCGGCAGCGCCAAGTCCGAAGGCCTCGGCATCTCTTTGCTGGCCTCGATTGAGTCGGACGACCCAACTGCCCTGATCGGCCTGCCGCTGATACGCACCAGCCATTTGCTGCGCCAAGCCGGGCTTGACCCCTTGCTCGCACTCATCAAGAACGGAGCCTCCGCATGAAGAAAGGCCGCCTCTACCTGATTCCGAACACGCTGGACTTTGGCGTCGAAGGTGCCGCCGTGGACCTGCAGCAAGTGCTGCCCCTGCACATCATTCAAACCGCCGCCCGGCTCGAATATTGGGCCGCCGAAAACGCCAAGACGACGCGCTCGTTTCTGAAGCGCGTGGACGCGCTGGTGCCACTGGCCCAGCCGCTGCAAAGCCTCCACATCACCGAGCTGCCGCGCGCCCCCAAAGGCCGCACGGCCGACGCCGCGAGCCAGAACCAAGCCTGGAACGCCCTGCTTGCCCCAGCTCTGGCCGGCCATGACATAGGCCTAAATTCTGAAGCGGGCCTGCCGGCCGTCGCCGACCCCGGCGCCCTGCTGGTGGCGGCTGCACATGAGGCCGAGATTGAGGTGATTCCGTTGAGCGGGCCCAGTGCGTTGCTGATGGCGCTGTCGGCCAGCGGCCTGAACGGGCAGAGCTTTGCCTTCGTCGGCTATTTGCCGGTCGAGGCGCCCGTGCGTGCCGCACGCATCCGCGAACTGGAGGCCCTCTCGGCCCGCCAGCAGCAGACGCAATTGATGATTGAGACGCCCTACCGCAACTCGGCCTTGCTGCAGGCCCTGCTGAGCACACTTAAATCCCATACCCGGCTGTCGATCAGCTGCGGCCTCAGCCTAGAGCAAGGCTGGACGCGCAGCGCGACCGTGGAGCAATGGCGCAGCTCGGGCGAGTCACTGCCGGACAAGATCCCGGCGGTGTTTGCGCTGCTGGGTTAAACCGATCGAGTCCGGGGCCTCAGCCCCGGAGCTCAGGACTCCAGCGTGGCGGCCGGCGCCTTGGCACCGAACAAAGCGGCAACCTTGCGCTTGGGCCGGATATTGGCCGACAAACCACGCGGCGCCGTTGAAGCAGCGCCGGCGCCCTTGTCCCAGGCCGGCAACTCGGCACTGGCGCTGGCTTCATAGGGCTTGTCAAAAAAGGCATCGCGCGGCTGCGCCGGCGCACGGTAGACGGGCCGCGGCGCAGCCGCAGGCGCAGCAGCGGCTGCCTCAGCAGGGCGAGGAGCATCCCACTCGCGCGGCGCACGCTGGGGCCGCTCCGAGCGCTCGGGACGGGCGCCCGGCCGGGTGTCTTCCAAATCGATCGGCGACAGCTCGATCGTGCGCTTGAGCAATTTCTCAAGGTCGGCCATCAAGCGCGCGTCCGAGCGCGTCACCAAGGTCACCGCCACGCCCGAAGCGCCGGCACGGCCGGTGCGGCCAATGCGGTGGATGTAGTCCTCGGCATTGAAGGGGACGTCGAAGTTGAACACCGCCGGCAAGTCGGCGATGTCGAGTCCGCGCGCCGCCACATCGGTGGCCACCAAGATATCGACCTCGCCGGCCTTGAAGGCCTCCAGCGCCTTCAAGCGCTCGTCTTGCGATTTATCGCCATGCAGGGCCGAGGTGCGCAGCCCGTCGCGCTCAAAAGATCGCGCCAGGCGAGCCGCCCCCAGCTTGGAATTGACAAACACAATCGCCTGCTTGATGCCGCGCTGACGCAAGGTCTGGGTGACAGCCAAGCGCTTTTCGTCGTCGGTGACGCTGTAGAACACCTGCTCGACATTGGTGGCCGTCGCGTTCGGGCGCGCCACCTCCACCAGCAAGGGGTCTTGCAGATAGCTCTGCGCCAGCCGCTTGATCTCGGGCGAGAAGGTGGCCGAGAACAGCAAGGTCTGGCGGGCCTTGGGCAAAAAGCTCAGGATGCGCTGCAAGTCGGGCAGGAAGCCGATGTCCAGCATGCGGTCGGCCTCATCCAGCACCACATACTCGACCTGATTCAGCACGCAATTCTTGGCCTCGATGTGATCGAGCACGCGGCCGGGCGTGGCGATCAGCACCTCGACGCCGCCCTTCAAAACGGCTGTCTGCGGCTTCATGTCGATGCCGCCAAACACCACGGTCACCCGCAGATTGGTGTGCTTGGCATAGGCCTTGATATTGTTGGCCACTTGGTCGGCCAACTCGCGTGTAGGTGCCAGCACCAAGGCCCGCACCGGATGCCGCGCCGGTGAGGCGCTGGCATTCTCATGCTTGAGCATGCGTTGCAACAGCGGGATGGAAAACGCGGCTGTTTTTCCGGTGCCGGTCTGCGCCGCACCCATCACATCGCGCCCGTCCAAAACGATCGGGATCGCCTTGGCTTGAATCGGCGTCATCAGGGTGTAACCTGAGTCGTCAACGGCGCGCAAAAGCTTGGCGTCGAGGGGCAGCGTATCAAAACGCGCCGGGGTTGGTTCAGAAGCAGCTTGCGTGATTTGGGTGTCGGTCATCTCTTGATTATCCGCTATGCCGCGGGTTCACTCGGGTTTGTCCGCGGCTTTGGCGGCAACCGACGTGGCTTGCGCCCCCATCACATCACCCCGAAACACCATCCACCGGGGCGTTTTGAACCGAACAATGCGCCAGTACAGCGCCACATACGTCACGCCAAACAGCAGCATGCAGACCAGCAGCATCGGCGTCGAATCCCAAAAAAGCAGCGCCGGCGCCAGCGAAGAAACACACAGCATCCACAGATAGGGCGCCGTCATCGAATTGCGGCGCGTCATCGCACGCGCGTCCCGCGCACCGACCGCCCAGCGCATCAAGCGGCGGTAAATCAGCGAATGCAAGTGGATGCCGTCCGGCTGCCCCGACGGTGCGGCGCGGATAAAGCGGCGCCGGTAGACCGAGAACAGCGTTTCAAACACCGGGTAAATGCACACCATCAGCGGGAACAGCGGCGAAACCTGGGGGTGGCGGGCAATCAACAAGATGCCGATCTCGGCCATGAAAAAGCCCAGAAAGTAAGCGCCGCCGTCACCCAGAAAGATCAAACCGGCCGGAAAGTTCCAGACGAAAAACCCCAGGATCGCGCCGACACCTGCCAACGCCCAAAGCGCCAGCTCAACGTCACCAACTTGGAAGGCGACAAAGCCAAAGGTCATCAACATCAAGCTGACGCACATCGACGACAGCCCATTGAAGCCGTCAATGATGTTGACCGAATTCGCCACACCGGCCACGGTGAACACCGTCGCCACCAGAGATCCAAGCGTCGTCGCCACAATCCAGTCAAGGCCGGGGATGTCGGTGCGGGTGATTTGCGCCTCCAGCAGCCAAAACGCCAAGGCACCCGAAACGGCGGTGGCCAGCAAGCGCTTGGCCGGCGACACCGCCTTGGTCAAGTCCTCAATCAAGCCGGCGGCAAACGCTGGGAATCCGCATAAAAGCAACAGAAATCCGAGCCTAGCATCCGCCCCGCCCTTGAACCAGACCAATGAAGCCAGGGCCAACAGAGCCAAATACATGCCGAGCCCGCCGACTCGCGGCACCGGCGTTGAATGAAACTTTTGTGGGCCGGACAAGTCGGTATCTGCCGACAAATGCCCATGTGTACGCGCCGAATGGATCACGAAAAGTGTGATGGCGGTCGCGATAAAAAACGGAACGATGAGATGAAGCATGCCGACAAGTGTAGCCAGTGATCCGCGGGCTTTCCCCGAGTCGGCGGCGAACGCCGGCTAGAATCCGGCTCGCCGTCGAGTACCTTCAGCAGGTAGGCACTTGTAGAACAACACCAAGCGAGAATCAATGAAGGTCAGCGATATTTGGCAATCAGCAGTCGGCAAGCAGGGCTCACGCGGGCGGGCCCATGCCGGCACCTCGGGTGGAAACGGCTTGTTCAGGCTGACCGGCGCTGCGGCACTATTCGCCTTGGCACCGTTGCTGATCAGCAGCGCAGCGGCTCAGGCAGCCACCGGCCCGGTATCCGAAGATGCAAGCCAAATGGGTGGCCCGGTGCGGCTGCGGGAAGCAGCCCGGGCAAACGCCGACTCTCAAACGGAATTGACCGAAGCCAGCCTGCAGCGCGCCAGAGTCGAAGTCAAGCCGACGCCTTTGGCGCCGAGCGAATTCGAGCGCTACGTAGGTGGAGAAATCCGCCGCTTCGGCTCCGAGTTGATGAGCCCCGCCGGCCGTGAGAGCTTGGTGCAAGAAAGTGCCAGTCAAATTCCGCAGGACTACATCATCAGCGTCGGCGACGAAATTCTGGTCACGCTCTGGGGCTCGGTCGAAGCAGACCTGCGCTTGACCGTTGACCGCAGCGGCCGCATCACCCTGCCCCGCGTCGGCCCGGTGCGAGTGGCCGGGGTGCGCTATATCGACCTGGCTCCCGCCATCGATCAGCGCGTCGGGCAAGTCTTCCGCAACTACCAGCTCTCGGCCTCGCTGGGCCGGCTGCGCAGCATCCGCATTTACGTCACCGGCTTCACCCAGCGCCCCGGCGCCTACCATGTCAGCGGCCTGACCACCCTGGTCAACGGCCTGATGCAAGCCGGCGGCCCCTCGGCAGCCGGCAGCTTCCGCCAGATTGAGCTGCGCCGCGCCGGCAAAACCATCAGCAGCTTCGACTTTTATGATTTATTGATCAACGGCAACAAGACTGCGGATCAAACGTTGCAGGCCGATGACGTTGTCCATATCGGGCCAGTGGGCCCACAGGTCGCCCTGCTCGGCAGCGTCAACAAGCCAGCCATTTTTGAGCTCAAGGCGCAGGACACCTTGGCCGACGTGCTCGCGATGGCCGGTGGCTTCAGTGCCGTGGCTGATCGCAGCCGCGTCACGCTTGAGCGGCTCGACGCGCGCAATGAAGCGCGCATTGTTGAAATCGCCTTGCCGACGCAGATCAAAGACAAGCCGCGCGACGGCGATGTGCTGCGCGCCTTCAGCAGCGTTGACGCCGCCCTGCCCCAGCACCGCCAGAGCAAGCGCGTCAAGGTGGAAGGCGAAGTGCAGCGGCCGGGCGAATTCATCTTGCCCGCCAGCAGCACCTTGGCCGATGCAATCAAGGCGGCCGGTGGCTTGACGCCGGGCGCCTACCTTTACGGCGCCGATTTCAGCCGCGAGAGCGTGCGCGTCACGCAGACCGAGAACTACGAGCGGGCATTACGCAATCTGGAGACCGAGCTGATGCGCAACAGCGCCAGCCAAAAAGCCGCCACCGGCGTCGATGGTGCCGCCCAAGCCGCCAAAGCACAGGGCAGCGAAAAGCTCTTGACAACACTGCGTGCCGTCAAACCCACCGGCCGCATCGTTTTGCAACTGCCCCCGAGCGCAAACAGCCTGCCTGACTTGCTCGTCGAAAACGGGGACCGGATTCAAATTCCCCCCCGCCCGACCAGCATCGGTGTCTTCGGCAGCGTGTTCAATGGCGGCAGCTATCTTTATGCGGAAGGCAACTCGGTCGGCGACTTCATGAAGCTGGCCGGCGGCCCGACCAAGGGTGCCGACAACGGCAGCACCTTTGTGGTGCGCGCCAATGGCAGCGTCGTCAGTGCGCGCCAAGGCGGCGGCGGCTGGTTCACGTCCGGCAGTGTGGAAGGCCTAAACGCCGAGCCCGGTGACACCGTCTTTGTGCCGGAAGAAATGGACAAGACCACGTTTATGCAAGAGGCCAAGGACTGGACGCAAATTCTTGCGCAGTTCGCTTTGGGTGCTGCGGCGCTGAAGACGCTCAGGGATTGATGAGCTGA
>NZ_JANNMI010000469.1:0-7413 GCF_031397715.1 Roseateles sp. | reverse complement strand
GCGGGTGAATACGCAAAACTGCTGAAACGCGACCAGCGCCCGCCGACCAAGCCCCAAAGAACCCGGAAAGCCACCAGCGCCAGCACCGCGTAGCCCAGACGCATATGCCAGACCATGGCATTGCCACCCACCTTGGCGCTGACTACCGAGCCCAGCACGCACAGCACCAAGACCCAATGAAACAGCCGCGTCGGCAGGTCCCAAATCCTGACCGGGCCCAACAAGTCTTTACGCATGAACTCTCCGTAGCGATTGACAGCAACGATAACGCATGCGGCGCGCGCTGCAAAGAACGCGATTGCTGTCTACACTCCCGCAGCCAAGGGCGTTCCCCACTTGGCCCAAGTCAGCCGATATTGCACCTACCCAAGGAAGCCAGCATGAAGCAGAGAAAACTCCTGATAGCCCTGTCCTTTGTGACCGGCATGGCCGGCCTTTTCGCCGCCCTGCCTGCCAGCGCCCAATTCGCCAAACCGGAAGACGCGGTCAAGTATCGCAAGGCCACGTTTACTGTGATGGGCAACCATTTCGGGCGCATCAGCGCGATGGCACAAGGCAAGGTCCCGTTTGATGCAGCGGCCGCCACCGCCAATGCTGAGATCGTGGCGATGATGTCGATGCTGCCCTACTCAGCCTTCCCCGAGGGCACCCACGGCAGCGAGAAAGGCACGCCGAAGCTCAACGTTTGGAGCGAGCGCGCCAAGTTCGACGAGGCCGCCAAGACTATGCAGGGCGAGGCGGCCAAGCTGGTGGTCGCAGCCAGGTCCAACAATCTGGACGCGCTGAAGGTTGCGGTGGGCAACACCGGCAAGAGCTGCAAGGCCTGCCACGACAATTTCCGTAACGACTAAGTTAGACGGCTAAAGCCAGGCCGGGTTCAAGGCATGCCGTTGCGGCCATGCTGCAAAAAACCCGGCCGCTTGGCCAAACGCTCGCAATAGTCGGTGATGGCCGGCAACTCGGGGCGGCCGCGCGCATCCAGAGGCGCCATCAACCAACGCTGGGCCGACAGGCCCATGACCACGTCGGCCAGGCTGAAGTTAGCGCCGGCCACAAAGGCGCCGGTCTGCGTCAGGCGCCGCGCCAAGATCTCGACATGGCGATGCCAGCCGGCCACACCGGCGGCCAATAGCGCGGGATCCTGATGTGCTGGGCTTTGCCGAACCAGGCTCAGAAAGGCATAGCGCCAAGAGTTGTTGAACTCGCCCGCCTGCCAGTCCATCCATTGCTCGACGACGGCACGCTCGCGCGGCTGCGCCGGCAGCAAATCAAAGCGCTGCTCACGTGCGGCCAAGTAACGGCATATGCTGTTGGACTCCCACAGCACAAAGTCGCCGTCGATCAAGACCGGCACCATCGCGTTCGGGTTCAAGGCCAGGAACTCCGTCCCATCGGTCGCTTGGAAGCCGGAGCCCCAGTCCTCGCGCTCAAAATCGAGGCTGAGTTCGGCACAGGTCCAGAGCACCTTGCGGACATTGATGGAGCTGGCTTTGCCGAGGATCTTCATGCCGCTTGAGTGATTAATTGGTGGGCCATGGGAATGAATGCTAGCTGCAATCCGGGCTCGCAAAGCTGCATCCGGGCGTGCGGAAGAAATTCGCTGAATTGGGCCAGCCATGCGCGCCAGCGGATATCTCCCTTGGCCAAGCGAATTCACGCAGTCGGCCGTAAGGCGTCATAGCGTCTGTGTTTCCACAGCGGACAGCCGGTCAGTTCCGGGCCGACGACCGAAACATTTCATGGTGCAGGCCCCAATGCTCGACGGCAGCGACGAGCACAGCCGATTCGCCGTCGTCGACCTGGGCGTCGACCTCTGCAATTTCGACACACAAGCGCAGCACCTTCAGCCGCAGCGTCGGCTCCTGGATTTCACCCATCAGGTCCGCCAGCGTGCGCTCGTCCACCGGGCACACATCGGCCCAGTTCAACTGGCCGCTCGAAAGCAAGTCTTCGCAGAAGGTGTCCAGCAGCGCAAGCAACTCAAGCCGCGTCAGGCCGAGCTGCTCATGCACGGCGAGACGGTCGAGACACTCAATCTCAGCGTCTGCGATGTCGCCATCGGCGACCACCGTCAGCGCGATGATGCGGGCGGCGGCCTGCGGGCTGTTGACGGGATAGTTGCGCATAGGGAGTCCTGCTGGATGGTTGATGGGCTTGCGTCAGTGTTGTAATCTGGGGCTCCCAGCGCTTCCAAAAAAGCAGCTTTTCGAGAACGCCAACATCGGACAAACCTGAACATGAGGCGGGCTTTCTGCCGCAAACTTTAGTGTTCCGCAGTTGCTGCGCATACGCGCTGCAGCGCCCAACAATTCTCGGCACCTCACCCTCTGGAGAACCTTCCCATGCCCAACACTCGATCCGCCAATGCCGTCCGTCTGGAGTTCGCTGCTGACTCGCTGGTTCAATCCAATCTGTCGGGCGCCGCCTTCACCGGCGACTGGCTCTGGGTGGCGGGCGACGAAGCCTGCGGCCTGGACCGCCTGCGCCGGCTCGAACCCGTCGGGCGCGAGGCCCTGCGTTTTGGTGAGGTGCGCGCCTTCCCGCTCGGCGACCTGCTGGACTTGCCCGGCGCAGCCGAGGAGGAGGCCGATTTGGAAGGCATGGCCGTGGCCGACGGCTACCTGTGGGTGGTTGGCTCGCATGGCCTGAAGCGCAAGAACGCCAAGCCGGACTGGGACCACGCCGACAACGCCCGCCGGCTGTCCAAGCTAGCACTCGACGGCAACCGGCGCTTGCTGGCCTGCCTGCCGATCGAACCCGATGCCCAGGGCGAACCCTGCCTGGTGCGCCAGGCGCAAGACGGCCGCAAGGCGCTGTGCCTGAAGGGGGATGCTCAATCGAACCTGCTCACGCGTGCGCTGGCCGACGACCCCCACTTCGGCCCCTATATGGCGATCCCGGGCAAGGACAACGGCTTTGACATCGAAGGCCTGGCCGTCGACGGCCGCCGCCTGCTGCTGGGGCTGCGCGGGCCGGTGCTGCGTGGCTGGTCGGCGCTGCTGGAGATCTCGGTCGAAGCTCGCGGAGACCACTTGCGACTGCAGCCACTGGACGACAGCGGCACGCTGATCCGCAAACATTTCCTTCAGCTCGACGGCTTGGGTGTTCGCGACCTGCACTTCTCGGGTGATGACCTCTACATCCTGGCCGGCCCGACGATGGTGCTGAACGGTGACATCCGCGTCTTCAAATGGCCCGCCGCTCGCACCCTTTTGGCCGCTAACCGCGAGCCCGTGCGTTTCGAGGCGGCATTGACCGAGTCGGTGCCGCTGCCGCACGGCCGCGGCACCAACCGCGCCGAGGCGATTTGCGATCTGCCGCCGGACTTGTCCGGAGGCAAGGCAAGCTGGCTGGTCCTGTACGACGCGCCAGGCGCCGATCGCAAGGACGGCGAGCACGCGGTCTTCGGCGACCTGTTGCGCCACGATTGAAGGCATTCCACCTCGCTATGCCTCAATCAGTCATGGCTGATGCCCCCGAACTTGATCCTGCCGCGCCGATCCAGTTCGTGATCAATGCGGCTGCGGGCAGCAGCGACGCCGACACGAAGCGCGCAGTCATCGAGTCGGTGCTGCGAGCAGAAGGCAGGTGCGGTGACTTGCGCTTCTGCACGCCCGTCCAATTGGCCGGCGTGGCGCGTGAGTCGGCGCAGCGGGCCTTGTCGACCCGCGCGGCCGTGGTCGCCGTCGGTGGCGACGGCACGCTCAACACGGTGGCGCAGGCCGCCCATGCTGTGAGCTGCGCTTTTGGGGTGGTGCCGCAGGGTACGTTCAACTACTTTGCCCGCACCCATGGCATTCCCGCCGACCCGGCCGAAGCGGTCCGCCTGCTGCTGCATGCAGCGCCGGTGCCGGTTCAGGTGGCCGGCATCAACGAGCGCGTGTTCCAGGTCAACGCCAGCCTGGGGCTCTATCCCGACTTGCTGGAAGACCGCGAAGCCTACAAAGCCCGCTTCGGCCGCAGCCGCTGGGTGGCGTTGGTGGCGGCCTGCGCGACGCTGCTGCGCGCACAGCGCCGGCTGCGCCTGCATATCGAGACAGGTGGCACGGTTCGCGACGTGCAAACCTTGACGCTTTTCGTGGGCAACAACCGGCTGCAACTGCAGCAGTTCGGTGCGGAGCCGGAAGATACCCTGGCCGGTACGCCGGGCGACGGCAGCATGGCCGCGCTGGTGCTGCGGCCGATCGGAACGCTGGCTATGCTGGGCTTGATGCTGCATGGCGCGATGGGCAGGCTGGGTGAGGCCGCCGGCGTCGAGCGCTTCGAGTTCGAGCATTTGGTGGTCAAGCCCACGCTGCCGCAGGGCCGTCGCGGGGTGAAGGTGGCCTTCGACGGCGAGGTCACGATGATGCGCGCGCCGCTCGACTTCCGCGTGCTCGCCAAACCCCTGTACTTGCTGAGGCCTGCCGCCCCGACCCAAGGGGCAGCCGGATGAGCGTCCTGCTGCAAGTTTCGGACACGCACTTCGGCACCGAGCAGGCACCGGTCGTCGAAGCGCTGGCCGCGCTGGCCCAGCAGCAGCAGCCAGCGCTGATCGTGCTGTCGGGCGACATCACTCAGCGCGCTCGCCCGGCGCAGTTCCGGGCCGCCCGTGCGTTTGTGGACCGCCTCGGCGCGCCGGTGTTGGCCGTTCCCGGCAACCACGACATTGCGCTGTTCGACCTCTGGGCGCGCCTGCGCCGCCCCTATGCGCGCTACAGCGCGGCCTTCGGCGCGGAGCTCGAGCCCGTGTACCGCACGCCCGAGCTGCTGCTGCTGTGCGTCAACACCACGCGGCCCTGGCGCCACAAGCATGGCGAGATCTCCGGGCCGCAGGTCAAGCGTGTGGCCCAACTTTTGGAGCGCGCCGAAGCCGCCCAGCTGCGGGTGGTTGTGGTGCACCAACCCGTGGCCGTGACGCGTGACGAGGACCTGTCCAACCGTCTGCGCGGGCATGCGGCCGCGCTCGAGCGCTGGGCTAAAGCTGGAGCCGACCTCATCATGGGCGGGCACATCCACCTGCCTTACGTGATGCCGCTGCAAGGCCTGGCGCGTCCGCTGTGGGCCGTGCAGGCAGGCACGGCCGTCTCGTCGCGGCTGCGCTCGGGCGTGCCCAACTCGGTCAACCTGCTGCGCTGGGGCGCGGACTCGGCGCCTGGCTGCTGCCGGATCGAGCAGTGGGATTTCTCGGTTGACAAGCAAGCCTTCTGGCTCGCCAAGATCACCGAGGTACGGCCGGCCAGGGCGTGAGTGGGTCGACGCGCAAGCTTCGTATTTTTCTGAGCTCGAGTCACGAAAGAGCGCCTTCTTCCGAAGTTGTTCCGGCTCCACATTGTTGCCATCAACAGCGCCGTTGTTGACCCCAGACCGGACTATTTCAAGGAAAACCCAGCGTGCGCAGCTACCCCCACAACAGCCCAGAAGCCGCCGCGCGCATCGTCGCCTTGGTGCTGATCTCCGACGGTCAGATGTGCAGTTCCGAAATCGATGCCCTCAAGCAATTGGGCGCGGAGCGCGAGCTGGGTCTTGACCCCCATCTGCTGCCGCACATCGTTCACACCTTGTGTGAGGAACTGATGGCCGCTGGGTACGCGACAGGTTCGCCGATGGATAAGGTGGATGACGGCAGATTGGCGTCATTGATGGCCGAGATCTCGGATCCGGCGCTGCGAAGAAAGGTGCTGCGTCTGTCCCTGGCCGCAATGCGGGCCGATGGCCACTTGGCCGACGGCGAAGTGCGGGTGGTGGAGGCCGCCCGGCAGCATTGGAAGCTCGTCGATGATGAGGAGCCGAGCGCCGTCAAGCCGGCCCGCCGCCGCGCCGACTGACCGGCCGCGATCAAGCCCGTGACGCCGCCATCAGCTGCGTCACCAAGGGGTGGTGCTGGCCGCGGCGCGAGCGGATGGCATGGATTTCCTCGTTGACGCCATCGCTGCTGCCCAACAAACGAAGTCCGCGCATCAAGCCGACGTCGCCTGCGCCGAGCCGGCTGACCGGAAATACGCCGAGCCCGCGGGCCCCGAATACCGCCAGCAGCGCACTGTCCTCGAACTCGCCGACGATACGGGGTCGCAGGCCCTGCGTCTCGAACCAGCGATCCAGCGCCGGTCGCAGGGCCGAGTGCCCGGTGGGCAGCAACACCGGCAGGTCATTCAGGCTTTGCGGAAACCGCTCGCGCTCGGTCTTGCCGACCAGCCGGGCGGGCCCGTACCACTCGACCGGCGAATCGACGAGCCGCTCGCTGCTCAGGCGCAGGTTGGGATTGCGCGGTGCCGCCTGGCCGGCCAGCACCAGGTCCAGGTGATGCAGCGCCAGCTCGCTGAGCAGCTGTTCGAACTCGCCCTCATGGCAAACAAGCCGAAGATTGGGGGTGCTCAGCACCGGCTCCAGCAAGGCATAGGCGGCGAGTTTGGAGATGCCATCGGAGAGCCCGACCGCCAGGCGGGCCACCTTGCCACTGGCCGCTTCGCGCACCTCGTCGGGGATGCCTTGGCCGAGTTGAAAGATCTCCTCGGCGCGCGCAAAGGCGGCCTGGCCTGCCTCGGTGAGGGCCATGCCACGGCCGGAGGGCTTGAGGAGCTGGTGGCCCAGCGACTTCTCCAGCTCGCGCACCTGCGCGCTGATGGTCTGAATCGCCATATCCAGCCGTTCGGCCGCGCGAGCAAACCCGCCTTCCTTGGTGACAACCCAGAAGTAATGGAGATGGCGATAGTTCAGCATATGTTCTCCAGTGCGGGAAAACCGAAGTCTAAGTGTGTTTCAAGCTGATTTGTCCGAAGCCGTTTGATCCCCACACTGCAAGGTATTCAAACAAAAGAGAAAGTCACGTCATGTTCTACGCCCTCAGCTGGTTCTTCGTCTTCGCTCTGCTGGCGCTGTGGTCGCTGGCCGCCTGGGCGCTGCATGCCGTGGCGGTCTGGACGGTCTCGAACGCGGGCGCGCTGACCGAAGCCGCGTCGGGGGCAAGCACCATCGCGCTGCCCGACTGGCTGGCGCCCTGGGTGCCGGCGGAAGTGGCGCCGTGGGCCAGCCCGATATTGGGAGGCCTTGCGCCATTCATCGACAGCCTGCTGCAGGCCGCACCCGCACTGGCGGGTGGCTTGACGGTGGCGACCTGGGTGATCTGGGCTATCGGCAGCGTGCTGCTCGTGCTCCTGGGTGCCGGGCTGCACCTGCTCATCGCGCTGCTGCGCCGCCGCGAGGCCAGCCCGAACGCTGGCTCTTCGTTCGCGGCAGGCTGATTGGCGATCTTCGACATCTAAAGGCAAGACATGGACTTTCTGCTCCCCTTCCTCACGGCCGACTTCCTCGGCACGCCCACCTGGATCTGGCTCAGCTTCGTCGGCGTCGTCATCGCGCTGCTGGCCTTCGACCTGGGCGTCCTGCACAGGGACGACCACGAAATCGGCGTGCGCGAAAGCCTGCTGCTGTCGG
>NZ_JANNMI010000445.1:0-20149 GCF_031397715.1 Roseateles sp. | reverse complement strand
CAAAGATCGCGAAGGAAGACGGAAATCCAATCCCCTTCACATTCTTCGTGAACTTCGCGTCCTTCTGTTCAAAACTTATGCACCACGCAACTCCGTCGTTTCTCCGCGAACGCCGGGTGCTGCCAAGGGCCTGGGATGCTCAAGGGAATCCGGCCTAGAACTGCGAGGATGCGCCGACGTCACGCGCCTGACATCAAGCGCCGCCAAGCTGGGCGTTCATGACCGATGGAGCAAGCCGCCCATGAACGCACCCGACCTCTTGCGCAGCGACTGGATGCGCAACCGCACCTATGACGAGTTAGCCCTGGGCCAGAGCGCTCGGCTGGTGCGCACCCTCCAACAAAGCGATATCCAGGCCTTCGCCCTCGTGTCGGGCGACGTCAATCCCGCGCACCTGGATGCCGAGTACGCCGAGGGCACGCGCTTTCACGGCGTGATTGCCCACGGCATGTGGGGCGGCGCCTTGATCTCGTCGGTGCTGGGCAATCAGTTCCCCGGCCCCGGCACCATCTATATGGAACAGACCTTGCGCTTTGCGCGCCCGGTGCATGTCGGTGACACCTTGACCATCGTGCTGACGGTGCTGGAGATGTTCGACGACAGCGGCATGGTCAAACTCGGCTGCGAAGCCAGCAATCAAAAAGGCCAGACCGTCATCAGCGGCCTGGCCACCGTGCTGGCGCCGCGCACCCGCATCGAGCGCCCGCGCCCGGCCCTGCCCGAGATGCATTTTCTGTTCGACGCCGAAGCGCGCATGAACGCCTGGCTGAGCGAGATCAAGCTAGCCACCCCGCTGCGCTGCGCCGTCGTGCACCCCTGCAGCGAGGACGCGCTGCGCGCCGCGCTGCTGGCGGCCGAGCGCGGGCTGATAACGCCCACCTTGATCGGGCCAGAAAACCGCATTCGCGCGCTGGCCGAGCAGTTCGAGCTGGATCTGCACGGCTGCCAGTTCCAGCCCACCGCGCACAGCCATGCCGCGGCCGAACAGGCATGCGCGATGGCGGCTGCGGGCGAGATGGACCTGCTGGTGCAAGGCAGCCTGAGCGGCGACGAGCTGCTGGCGGCGGTGCAGGCGAAACCTGCGCTGCACACCGGCAGCCGGCTGGCGCATGTCTACCGCTTTGACATCCCCAGCTACGCCAAGCCGCTGTTCATCAGCGATGCCGGCATCAATATCCGCCCCGATCTGGACGCCAAGGTCGAGATCCTGCGGCTGGCCATAGGCCTGGCCCAAGCGGCGGGTTTGCCCTGCCCCAAGGTGGCTGTGCTGTCGGCGGTGGAGACCATCACCGAGCGCATCACTTCAACGCTGGACGCGGCGGCGCTGTGCAAAATGGCGCAACGCGGTCAGATCGAGGGTGCCATTCTGGACGGGCCCTTGGCCTTTGACAGCGCCGTCAACCTGGAGGCCGCGCGCCTGCAAGGCCTGAACTCGCCGGTGGCCGGCGACGCCGACATCTTGCTGGCCCCCGACCTGGAATCGGGCAGTCTCTTGGCCAAGTTATTGGAATACATGGCCGGTGCGGCCAGCTGCGGCGTGGTGCTGGGCGCACGCGTGCCTTTAGCGATGAGCGGGCGCACCGACAGCGTGCGCACAAGGTTGGGGTCGGTGGGCTTGGCGGTGTTGGCCGCGAGCCCGGTAGGTTGGAGTGAACGCCGTGAACTCCAACACCGGTGACGCCGAAAATTTTCGTGCGGTAAATCTCATGAACCCTGCCTGTCGATGAATGTTGGAGTTCGCAGGCTCACTCCAACCTACCGGGCTCAGGCGGTTAGCCCGGTAGGTTGGAGTGAACCCCGTGAACTCCAACACCGCTGACGGCGAAAATGTCCGTGCGGTAAATCGCATGAACCCTGCCTGTCGATGAATGTTGGAGTTCGCAGGCTCACTCCAACCTACCGGGCTACCGGGATGCATTTCCCTCAAGCCGCTTCCACCACATCCCGCCTGAGTTCAGCCAACTCGGCCAGCAACTCCGCCGGTACGAACCACTCGGTCTGCACCCTTTCAGCATAAACACAAGCCTCATTGCCATCCAGGCTGAGCCAATCACCCTCACCCAAACGCCTGTCACCGATGCGGATCTCGCGCCGCGTTTCGTCGACGATCAAGCCCTCACAAGCGACCAAACAGACCTTGCCCATCTGGCGCGCCACCACCGCCGCATGCGAGGTGCGCGCACCGTTTTGCGTCAACAAGCCCAGCGTCAATTCCAAGGCAGCGCTATCGCTCGTTTCGGCATCGCGCCGCACCAGAATTGCCGGCAGGCCGGCCGCTTGGGCCGCACGAGCGCCCGCCTCATCCAGCACGATCTGCCCCATGGCCACGCCACTGCTGGCTGCCTGAGCGCGGGCCAAGGGCAGCAACGGCTGGCCCTCCGGGCTGACCACGCGGCTGACCCGCAGATGCTCGGCGTCCAGGCCCTCACAACGACGGCGCGCCGTCGCCACATCAATCACACCCTCGCGCAGCAGATCGTGCGCAATGCGCGCCTGCGCTTGCGGCGTGCGCTTGCCGCTGCGCGTTTGCAGCAAAAACAAACGGCCATCCTGCACGGTGAACTCGAAGTCCTGCATATCGCCCATCTCGCGCTCCAGCCGCGTGCAAGCGTCTTGCAGCTGATCCCAGACCTGCGGCAAGACTTGCTGCAGCTCGTCATGGCCCTGGGCGCTACGTCGGCCCGACACCACATCCTCGCCCTGCGCATTGAACAAAAAGTCCACCCACAGCGCGGGCGCGCCGCTGCGCGGGTCACGCGTGAAGCCCACCCCGGCGCCGGAGCGCGCGCCGCCATTGCCGAACACCATCGCCTGCACCGTCACCGCCGTGCCTATCTGGTCGGCAATGCCGTGCGCGGCGCGGTAACTGCAAGCCTTGGCGGACTGCCAGGAATCGAACACGGCGGCAATCGCCTGCTGAAGCTGAGCTTCAGCCGCCTGCGGGAAAGGCCGGCCGGCGGCCTGCGCGAACAGCTGCAGATAGCGCCGACTCAAGGCCCGCAGCTCGGCAAAGTCGAGCAGGCGCTCGTCCCGGCCGGCACAGAGCAGCGTCAACTCGTCCTCGAACAAAGCGGCCGGCAAACCCGCCACCACTTCGCCAAAGCTGGCGATCAGGCGGCGGTAGGCATCCCAGGCCAGGCGCGGCTTGCCGGTCTGGCGGATCAGGCCCTGCACGGTCTCGTCGTTCAAGCCGATATTGAGCAGCGTCTCCATCATGCCGGGCATGGACACCGGCGCGCCTGAGCGCACCGACAGCAGCAAGGGCCGCGCCGTACACCCAAAGCGCAGGCCGGCGCTGGCCGCCTCCAAGGCTTGCAAGGCCGGCAGCCACAGCTCGGACTGCGCGGCTTGCGCCCGCAAATCAGCATCGGCACAAAAGCTTGTACCCAACACAAAGGCCGGCGGCACCGGCAGCCCAAGCTCGGCCATGCGCAGCAGATTAAAAGCCTTGAAACCCAAGCGCTGCGGGCTGGTCTGCGCGACCGTCGTCTGGCCTGGGCAGCCGATCAAGCAGAGATCAGCGGCAGTCATGCGCCCACCTCGGTCTTGCTGAACACCAGCTCGCGCAAAGCATAGGCGGCCACCAGCAAGCGGTCGGAGGCCAGTTCCAGCTGATTGGCCAGGTCGTTGACCAACATCAGCGCGGCCGCATTCGACACCTCGGCCGCCATGCAGCGCTTGGCCGCGCGCAGCAGCTCATCGCATTGGCGCTCGGCGCGCAGCACCTGCCAGGTGGACGCCACAAACTCATCATGCTCGGCGGCTTCGCTGGCCCCGTTCAGCCCGCGTGCCACGGCGACAGCCCTCACTTGCTCCTGCGTCGCATGCAGCACCGCCTGCGCCAGTTGCGACAGCAAGTCGCGCAGCTCGCGGTTCCAGCCTTGATGGTGATGCTCGGCAATCAGGCCGAGCAGAAAAGCGCATTCTTCCAGCGCGTCGGCCGCGTCATCGGCCGTCTCCAGCAGGCGCGCGAACTGCGCCCAGCGCGGCTGGCGGCGGGCCCGCTCCCGGGCCTGCATGACGAGGTGGTCGGCCTGGCGCTCCCAGGCCTTGGCGCGCTGCGCCAGCTTGGCCGCCGCCTCTTTGTCTTGCTCCCAGCCATGGTCAAGGGCCTGGCTGATGGCGTCGGCCAGGGTCTGGCAATAGGCGGCATGCTCGGCCAGCAAATCAAACTCCGGCGCGCGCCGCTGCAGCTGGCGCGCCAGCAGCAAACGGGTTTCATCGGCCACCAGCGCGGCCGGCTGCTGCTGCAACATCGCCGCTGATGACAGGCGCAGAACCTCAACCAAGAAGGCCTGCGCACCCGTCTCTCCTAACACTTCATCCAGCCGGTCACCGATCCGGAACGCATCCGCCCCCAAGGCCTGCATGGCCTCGAACAACATACGCTCGGCGCCGGCCTTCAGCCAGGCCATATGGCCGATCTCCAGCCGGGCGGCCTCGGCCAGCACCGCAATCGCTTCGCGCTTGCCGACGAAGTTCAGCAGCCGCTTGCGGGCGCGGTTCCAGTCGATCAAGAAGACGATGCGCGAGGCCACGCCTTCCAGCATCCACAGCAGCTGCGCCTCGTCGGTGGCCTCGAAGCGGGCCGTGCCCAGCTGATAGGCCTCGCCCCGGTTCAGCCCGGCCGACACCCGCGCCTCGGGCACCGACCATTGCGCGCCATAGGTGGCCAACAGCGCCTGAAAGAACTCGAAGCGGCTGTTGTGCAGATCCGAGTAGGTCAGGCTGATCGTCAGCCCCTGCACCTGCAGCACCAGCACATGGGCGTCATTGGTGCCGATATCGTTCTGGATCAGCAGGCGCTCGCCGTCGCGCGTGGCGGCGGTGTCCAGGCCGGGATGCTCGAACTTCAGCGCAGAAGTGCGCTGCAGGCCCCGCATGAAGGCGGCGACGCGCGGCCGGTCCCCCTCTTGCAACTGCCAGACATGGGCGCCGTCTATGACTTCGCTGGCCAGGCTGGCGGCCAATTGGTTGAGCTGCTTGTGCAGGTCCATCACCAAGAGGTGCAGGCTGTCGTCGGAAGGCTCGCCGTGCTTGGCGCGGTGGCCATGGCTCAAGGCCCGCAGCAGGGCTGGGCTGAGCAATTCTTCGTCATGCACGCCGTCCAGCTTGGCGCTCCAAAAGGCCACGCGCTCGCGGGTGCTTTTGTCGGTTTCGGTCTGCAACAGCGGCCGCGCCATCAGGGTCAGGTCTTGCGCCAGCTGCGCGGCCAGCTGCGGCAGTTGCGGCAACAGCACGTCTTCGCCGTCGCGGCTGGCCTGCGCCGGCAGCTCGCGCAGCCAGGCGGCCTCCAGGCCGGCGGCCGCCATTTCGCTGCGCAGATCGGGCAGCGCCTTGGCGGGTGCAAGCGCATGACTGGCAGCGGCTTGCAAAACCGTCAGGCACAGCTTCAAACGGTCATTGGCGAGCAAAGCGGTCTTGACCCAGGCAGGCAGCAAGAGGCTGTGCTGACCCAGCGTGGCAACGACGTCGGACTTTTCCATGATGAGGGCGCCGTGACAGGGCGGCAATAGCAGCAATGCCGGCCAGTATGTTCAGCAGTCCGTGACAGCATGGTTACAAAGCTCGGCAATCGCCAGGCAAATTGGCCAGGGATTGATTTGGCTCAAAACCATGAAAAAACCAGTCCCCGAGGTCCAGACGAAGCTCTGGCCTATCGACCGCCCAGTGCCCGATCCGCACCCATCCTCTTCATGCCCTTTATCCCCTTAATCCCCTCCATCCAGGCTCAAGGGAATTTTTTAGCCAGGATGAAGGGGATGGAGGGGATAAAAGACTGAGGCGCTGTCTTGCTTAGCGCTTGGGCTGAAAGGCCGCGTCACCAAATTGCCACAAGAAGAAGCTCCACACATCGGCGGTTTCATCCAGCCGCTGCGCCAGGCCCGAGCCCATGCCATGGCCGCCTTCAAAGTCAACCCGCAGAATCACCGGGCGGGTCTTGGCGGCGTCCGGGTTGGCAGTTTGCATGCGCGCGGCCAGCTTGGCCGGGATCCAGGCCTCGACGCGCGGATCATTGGCGCCGGTGGTGACGATGACGGCCGGGTAGCTGCGCCCATCCTTGACGTTATGGTAGGGGCTCAAGGCGAACATGCTCTTGAAATGCGCAGGGTTGGTCACCGTGCCGAACTCGGCGATATTGGGCGCGCCGTTCAGCGTCAGCTCCATGCGCAACATATCGGACAAGCCGACCGCGCTCTGCGCCGCTGCGAACAGCTCGCCGCGCTGCGTGACCGCGCCACCAATCGTGATGCCGCCGGCGCTGCCGCCGGTGCCGGCCAGCTTGGCCGGCGAGGTGTACTTATTCGCAATCAGCCATTCGGCACAGGCCACAAAGTCCGACACGGTGTTTTGCTTGGTGGCGATATAGCCACCGCGGTGCCAGTCGTCGCCCAGCTCACCACCGCCACGCACATGGCAGATCGCCTGCACGCCGCCGCGCTCGATCCAGGCCAGGCGGGTGGCGCTGAAACGTGGCTCTTGGGTGATGCCGTAGGCGCCGTAAGCATTCAGAATTGTCGGCCGCTGTCCATCCAACGCCACTGCCTTGGGCGCCACGATAGACAGCGGCACCATCACGCCGTCATGGCTCTTCACCATCACGCGGCGCGCCTCCAGCCCTGAGGTGTCCACGCTGACGGGTTTTTGGATCGTCAGCCGCTGCGCCGGCGCGTCGGCCACGCCGCCGGCCTGCAAAAGCAGGCTCTGCGGCGTCTGCGTCCAACCCTCCAACAAGACCAGCAGCTCGTCGCCCTTCAGCGGCGTGACGCTGCGCAGCGTGCCTTCAAACGGCAGCGCCACGGTCGAGACCTTGCCGTCTTTTTTACCCACACGCCACAACTTGCTAACGCCCGCGTCCAGCGCCTTCACATAGACGGCGGCATCGCCTGCGTCAATGCTCTGCAACACGCTGTCGCCGGCGGGCAAGGCGGTCTTGAAGCCGGCCTTGGCCGACGCCAGATCCAGGCTCAGCAGCTCACGGCGCGAGGCTTTTTGCTGGCTCAGCGCAAACAGCAAGCCGCCAGCCACCTCGGCGCGGGTGACCTTGTGCTCGGGGCGCACCACGCGCCGCCACGGCGTCGCCGCACCCTTGAGCTGATCGACCCGCGCGACCCAGTAGCTGCGCTCGGCCGCGTCGCCATGCAAGACCTCGGCCAAGGCCCAAGGCGAGCCTTTGGCGATGCGGATATAGGGCAGATCGGCGATCTCGAAGGCCTCTTTTTTGCTCGCAAGCCGTTCGCCGGGCCGCCCCAAGGACGGCTTGGCCCCCTCGGGGGGCCGACCAAGTAGGGCTTGGGCGGGGGGCTCAACGCCCCAGCCGAACTGCGCCACATCCTTGGCCGGGTCCTGGCCCAGCTTGTGCAGGAAGACGGCGCTCTTGTTGTAGCGCTCCTCGGCGGGGTGGCGGTTGTACAGAAAGCCGCTGGCGTCGGGCAACCAGGCCACGCCGCCTTCGTTCAAGCCGGTGCGGTCAATCGCCAGCGGCAAGAGCTTGGCCGTGGCGACATCGAGCAGGCGCAAGACGCTGTTCTCGCTGCCGCCCTTGGACAGGCCGACGGCCAACAAGCGCCCGTCGGGCGAGACGCTGTACCAATCAACCGCATGCTTGCCGGGCTCGCCGGGCAGGTTATTGGGGTCGAGCAACTCGCGCTCAGCGCCTGCCAATCCGTCGCGCACCCACAGGCGCGCCTGGTTTTGGCCCGGGGCGCGCTTGGAATAGAACAACTTGCCGGCCACCACCTCGTAGCCGCCGGTGCTCTCGCCCGCGTCGGCCAGCACGCCCAGGCGTGCGCGCAAATCGGCGCGGCCGGGCAATTGGGCCAGCACGCTATCGGCATAGGCGGCCTGCGTCTTCAACCAGGCCTGGAACTCGGGTGACTTCATGTCCTCCATCCAGCGGTAAGGGTCAACGACGGCGGTGCCGTGATAGACATCGGTGACCGGCTTGGCGGGCGTCGCTGGATAAGGGCTTTGGGCTTGAATGGCCACAGGCGCGAGCAAAAGCGCAGCCAAGGCGGACTTGAAGATGGTTGGGTTCATCGTGGGTGTGCCGGAAGTTTGAGTTGCCGCAGTAACGGCGGGTAAGCAGTGGCGCAGTTTACGCACTCGGGCGGGCGGGGACGAAAGTCAGGCCACCGTGGCACCTTCGACGCGGCCTGTCCCCGCATGGACTACGGGATCAAGACTGACCCTCAGTCCCACCGCCCCCTTGCGTATCTTCCCTGCCGGGTTTTTACCGCTGGCCGAAGCGACTGCTACCGCTGAAACTAAAAGTTTGGGGAGCGGGCCTTGGCGGGCCCACTGCCCCGGCCAGCCACAGATGAGGTAGTCCCCATGAGTGAGAACAAGGCAGCGATTCAAGCGCCCAAGCAGACCCCACTGCGCGCCACCCTGGCCGCACTCGGCTGCTTGGTTTTGCAGGCCCTGCCCTTCAGCGCTTGGAGCCCGCTGGCTCAAGCGCATGAGATCAAAGGCCAGGAGAGTGCGCCGCGCACGGTGCTGCGCGCCTACTTCCGCGATATCGCCCAGGCCCGTGCCATTGCCCACAGCCGCTTCGAGACGCTGGAGTCCAAGTACGAGCGCGGCTATCTGATCGTCAACGCCAACCCCAGCGAGATGCGTGAGCTGCGCGCCTTGGGCTTCCGCCTGGAGCCCGACGAGAAATGGCAGCAGCGCCAGCAGACGCAAGCGCGCGCCGAAAGCCAGCAGCGCCGCCAACAACTGCTGCGCCAAGGCTTGAGCGGCCCGGCGGCTTTTGCCGGCATTCCCGAATACAGCTGCTACCCCACGGTGGAAGAAGTCTTTGCCGCCGGCAATGCCTTGATCGCCGCCCGGCCCACGCTGGCCAGCTGGGTGGACATTGGTGACTCCTGGGAGAAGACCCAAGGCCTGGGCGGCTATGACTTGCGCGTGCTCAAACTCGGCAGTCAAACCGGCAGCCGCAGCCAAGAAGGTGCACGCAGCTCCAAACCCAAGCTCTTCATCAATGCCGGCATTCATGCGCGCGAGTACGCCACCACTCCACTGGTGCTGGCGTTCGCCCAAGCTCTGGTCAACGGCTACGGCGTCGATGCCGACATGACCTGGTTGCTTGATCACCACGAAATTCATCTGCTGCTGGCGACCAACCCGGACGGGCGCAAGAAGGCCGAGACCGGCCTGCTCTGGCGCAAGAACACCAACCGCAACTACTGCGGCGCCACCAGCAACACGCGCGGCGCCGACCTGAACCGCAACTTCGGTTTCGGCTGGTTCAGCACCGCCGCGGGCTCCAGTGGCAATGCGTGCTCGGAGACCTATCGCGGCCCCAGTGGTGCTTCAGAGCCCGAGACCCAGGCTGTGGAGGCCTATATCCGCAGCCTCTGGAAAGACCGACGCGGCCCCAATCGCGATGACCCGGCAGCGGCCGACACCAGCGGCATCCACCTCGACATTCACAGCCACGGCCGCCTGCTGCTGTGGCCCTGGGGCAGCAACGGAACGCCGGCGGCGAACGACAGCCAACTCGCCACGCTAGGCCGCAAGTTCGCCTTCTTCAACAAGCACCGGCCCGAGCGCTCGCTCAGCCTGTACGAAACCGACGGCACCAGCGATGGCCCGAGCTACGGCGAACTCGGCGTGGCCGCCTTCACCTTCGAATTGGGTACCGCCTTCTTCGAGCAGTGCAGCTATTACAACAACACCTTGCTGCCCGGCAATCTGCAGGCCTTGATCTATGCCGCCAAAGTGGCGCGCACGCCTTACCAAACGCCGGCCGGCCCGGATGCGCTGGATGTGGCCGTCAGCGGTCTGGCCTCGGTCGGCATTGCGCCGGGCACGCCGGTGCAGCTGAGCGCCACCGTCAACGACACCCGTTACCAAAACAGCAATGGCGCCGAGCCCACCCAGGCGATTGCGGCGGCGGAGTACTACGTCGACCTGGCGCCCTGGCAATCACGTAGCGTGGCCGTGCCGATGGCGGCCGCCGACGGCGCTTTTGACAGCCCCGTTGAAGGCGCTCGCGCCACGCTCGACACCAGCGGCTGGCAAACTGGCCGCCACATCGTCTATGTGCGTGGCCGCGACGCCGCCGGCAACTGGGGCGCGTTCAGCGCCGTCTTCGTCCGCATTGACCCGCAAGCCTCGACAGCGCCGGTGGCGGCCTTTGAGGTCAGCGCGCTGGAGCGCCTGGCCAGCTTCACGGACCGCAGCCTCGACAACGGCCAAATCGTCAGCCGACTCTGGAGCTTTGGTGACGGCCAGAGCAGCAACCTGCCCAATCCCAGCCACGAGTACGCGGCCGACGGCAGCTACACGGTGACGCTGAAGGTTGATGACGACGAGGGCAAGAGCGCCAGCGTCAGCAAGTCGGTAACGGTGATGGCCGACGGCATTCCGGTGCTGGTCAATGGTCAAGTCTTGACCGGCTTGGCGGCCCCCAAAAACAACTGGAGTTTTTACAAGATCAAACTGGCGGCCGGCAGCACCAAACTCTCGGTCAGCAGTTCGGGCGGCAGCGGCGATATGGACCTGTACGTGCAGTACGGCAGCGCGCCCGACGCCGGCAACCATGTTTGTGCCGGTGAAAGCAATGGCAATACCGAGAGCTGCCAGCTGAACAACCCGCCGGCCGGCTTTGCCTACATCGGCCTGTACGCCTATTCGGCCTACAGCGGCGTCACGCTGACAGTCAACAGCACGCCCTGAGTCAAACGCTGGGCTTGCGCTTGACCCACCGCATCAAGCTTTGGGCGGGCGGTACAGCGCGCACAGCTTGTTACCGGCGGGGTCGCGCAGATAAACCAGGTAGAGCTTGCCGACCGCGCCATCGCGCCAGCCGGGCGGGTCTTCGCAGCTGCTGCCGCCATTCGCCAGGCCGGCCGCATGAAAGGCATCGGCCTGCTCGGGCGAGCTGGTGTTGAACCCAATCGTGCTGCCATTGCCATGCGTGGCGGGCTCGCCGTTGAGCGGGGTCGTGATGCCAAAGCTGCCGCTCGCGCTGCGGTAGAAGTAGCGCTCCGCCGTGCCGCTTTGATTGTGCACACCGGGCTTGATGCCCAGCGCGCCCAAGACGGCGTCGTAGAACTTTTTAGAGGCTTCAAGGTCGTTGACGCCCAGGATGACGTGGCTGAACATAGATCTCCTTATAGATGCAGGACGCTACCGTAACACGCAGCAAAAGCCGTTTGTTTGATGGGGCAAGCTTGGGTGATGCGGAGCATGCAGTGCCGCACTCCACCCCGCCCGTCGGCTCCCGAACCGCACACGTATCGCCGCGCCCGCCGACCGTCCCCAAAACATTTTTGCATCCAATTTCGGTTCGACTTCGTATGCAAGCCGGGGACGAAACAATTTCGCCCCGGTTTGTCTGCACTTTTACCCTTGAAGGAAGCGATATGAAATTCCCTACCCAGATCGTTATTGGCGGCAGCTTGGCGGTGCTGAACATTGCGGCGGCCCAGGCAGTCACCCTGGTGGGCCTGAACAGCCAAAACCAGCTGGCGCGCATCGACACCAGCAATGTGGCCGGCGCCGTCAATATCGACATCACTGGATTGGCAAGCGGCGACCGTTTCATCGGCATCGACACCCGGCCCAAGGATGGCAAGATTTACGGCATCACGCTGTCGAACAAGATCTACACCGTCGACGAAATGAGCGGCGCCGCGAGCTTTGTGGCCGGCTTGAGCAATGCGGTGATTCAGGCCAACCAAGGCTGGGGTCTTGACTTCAACCCGGTCGCCGACGCGGGCGCAGGCGCGTCGCTGCGCCTGATCGGCTCGGCCGGCAACAACTATGCGGTCAATGCCACGACCGGCGCGGTGGGCAATTTGGCCGGCATGATCGCGCCGGGCTATTCGGCCGTGGCCTACACCAACTCGATGCCCGGCCAGCTGTCGGCCCCTGCCAGCACGGCGCTGTACTACATCAACAGCGCCAGCGACACGCTGTCGATGGCGAGCAGTGGCTTCAATGCGCCGACCATCACCACCGTCGGGTCGCTGGGCCTGGATGTGCTGAGGGCCAATGGCTTTGAGATTTTGGGCAATGGCCAAGCCTACGCCGCCCTGAACGAAGACGCCGGCAGCTCGCTGGTGACCGGCGTCTACGGCATCAATCTGGCGAGCGGCCAGGCCGCGCTGCTGGGCACCTACAACGGCACGCTGTCAGGCCTGACCGTCTCCGCAGTGCCGGAGCCGCAAACCTACGCCCTGCTGATGCTGGGCCTGCTGGCCGTGGGCACGCTCAGCCGCCGCCGCAAAGCCGCATAAGAGCCCGCAGATGGGTCGCCGGGCGGCCAATGAATCTCGACACTGACACCCTACCGGCGCCCATTCGGGCCCGGTCAAGTTGCCAGTTACCGAGATTCCGTTCATGTCATCTGCACTACTGAAAAACAAGATCGCCCTCGTCACCGGGGTGTCGGTCAATCGGACTTGAGGCTTGGCGACCGGGCAAGCTCGGGGTGACTGCCCTTGCGTCGGTCCGGCAGCCGCTCTGCACAGACAATGCACCCATGCCAGCCACCACCAGCTTTACCCGCCAAGCCGCCAGCTATCGGCGCTGGGCCGGGCTGTGCCTGAGTTTGAGCCTGCTGCCGCTGCTCTGGTGGTTGCTGATCAAGCCCAGCGGCACGGCCGTCGAGCTTGCAGCCAAGACCTGGCGGCTGGACATCGAGATCGAGAAACTGCTGGAAGAAGGCGAGTCGAGCTGGTGCGACGAGATGCCGGCCGAGGCAAGCAAGATCAGCCGCCGCTTGCTGACCGACCCGACCGGCGTACGGCCCGCGCCGGCCGAACATTGCCGCTTCAGCCTGCCGCAGTGGCGCACGCTGCGGATAGCCAGGGCCGAGGGCGCCGCACCCGCCCCAGCGCTGTGGCCCGAACCCAGGCTCAACGGCTTGGGGCCAGACCAACTCGGCGCCGAGCGGGCCAGCAAACGCGAGGCCTTTTACGAGCTGCAGCTGCGGGCCAACGCCGGCCACGGCCAGACCTGGGCTTGCCGCCTGCCGTTGGCCGAATGGCAGGCCCACCGCTTGGGCACTCGCTACCGCCTGCAGGTGGACCGCCTCGGCGTGGCCGACTGCGCCAGTCTGCCCCGGCCGGGCTAACTGCCTATCTCCACGCAAGCCCGCACCCCGTGTGCGCAGTCGCCTGCGCGGTCATTGGCGCCCACCCGGTGATGCTGTGCAGGGCCTGCTCGACGCAGGCCTGCCGCCAACTGGCCAGCTTGGGTGAGGCCAGGTCCTTGCCCGTAAACAGGCACAGGCGGCCTGCTGCCGCCCTAAACCACCCTGCTGCCTGCTGCGTGGCCCAGTGCTCTTGAGGCCGGCCCTGAAAATCACTTCAGTCACTTCAGTCACTTCAGTTTGCGCCAGCCCTCGGCCAAGAGCCCGGCCACCGAGACCGCATTGCTGGCATGGGCCACCGAGTTGCTGCTCCAGACATGGCGCACGCCGGCAGCCTTCAAATTCGCCAGCGCATCGCTATTGAACAAGGCATGCGTTACGGCCACATCGACCGAGCTGGCGCCGCGCTGCAGCAGTTGCTGCGCCGAGCCGATCAGCGTGCGGCCGGTTGAGGCCATATCGTCGAGCAAGACCACCGCGCGCCCGCCCACAGCCACTTCAGGCAGCGCCAATATCACCTGATGGTCACCCAAGCGAGTCTTGTGGCCGATGGCATGCTCCAGGCCGGCGGCCAGTGCCGCTTCGCTGACCCATTGGGCCGACTCCTCGTCGGGCCCGATCAGCAAGGCAGCCGGCACGCGGGCACCCACCCACCCACCCAACAGCCGCGCCGCCGACAGCGTCACGCCGCAACCCTGCGGCATCACCTCATCGAGGCTGTTGATGCGGTGCAGATGCGGGTCTATGGTCAGCACATGGTCAAACTGGCCGGCCAACAGCCTGGCGATATGGCGCTGGCTGACCGCCTCGCCGGGTGTGAAGGCCATGTCCTGACGCATATAGGCCAAATAGGGCGAGAGCAGGTGCAAGCGCTTGGCACCGAGCTCACGCGCGCTCGGCGCCGCAATCATCAGCTCGACTAACTTGTCATTCGGCTGCTGCAGGCCGCGCAGAATCAACACGGTTTCGGGCAGCGGTGTGGGCAAGACCAAACGCATCTCACCGTCCGGGAAGCGATGCCTAACGATGAAATGCAAGGGCATGTTCAAGGCCTCGGCCAGTTCCAGCGCCAGGCTGCGTTCATCATCAAAGGCCAACAGCATGGTGTTCGAAGTCATCGCGAGCGGAGCTTTCAAAGTGAAAACATTGCGCCGCTGGCAAACTCATGCGGCAGTTGATCGGTGGAACCGATACGGTAGGCCGAATCCTGCTCGGCCAGCGCCACGGCGAAGCGCAGATCGGCCTCGTACTGGGCGTGGATGCGGTAAAGCGGCTCGCCGGCATACACCGATTCGCCTAACTTTTTCAACAAGAGCAGACCCGCGCCGGCCACCTGTGGCGCGCCGGCCAAGCCCGCAATGCGTGCAATTCGCAAGTTATCGATCGCGACCACCACCCCGGTATTGGGCGCGCTCAGCTCGGCGGTCAGGCCACCCATCGGCGCCATCTCGGCGCGGCGCCCCTGGGCGTCGATGATGGCGTTCATCTGCGCCAGCGCGCGGCCCGAGTCCAGAATATCGCGGGCGATGATGTAGCCCTCGCCGCCGCGCACATCGGGGTCAAACTCGATCATGCGACCGGCCAGGCGCAAGGCCTTTTGGCGCAGATCCTGCGGCGCGTCCGGCGCGCCCTGCAAGACCTGCATCACATCGCGCGCCTCCAGCACCGGCCCAATGCCACGGCCGATTGGCTGGCGGCCGTCACTGAGCACCACGTCAAGCTGCAGCCGCAGATGGCCGGCCACATACTCAAACAGCTTCTTGAGCCGCTGCGCCTCCACCATAGCGCGCACCTTGGCGCTGGGGCCGACGGGGATGTCCAGCACCAGATGGGTGGAGCCGGCGGCGATCTTCTTGGACAAAATGGACGCCACCATCTGGCCCGGTGAATCAATCGCCAGCGGCCGTTCGACCGAAATCAGAATGTCATCGGCCGGCGACAAATTGGCCGTGCCGCCCCAGGCCAGGCAGGCCCGCGTCGCCTTGACCACCTCCACCATGCGCTCAAAGCTCAGCTTCACCGTGGCCAGTATTTCCATCGTGTCGGCGGTGCCCGAGGGCGAGGTGATGGCGCGCGAGCTGGTCTTGGGGCACAGCATGCCGTGCGCGCTGACGATGGGCACCACCAACATCGAGGTGCGGTTGCCGGGGATGCCGCCAATGCAATGCTTGTCGACCACCGGACCGGCGCCGACCTGGCGCTTCCAGTCGAGCTTGCGGCCCACGGCGATCATCGCCTCGGTCAGGTGCAAAACCTCCTCGCGGTCCAGCTCATACTGGTTGGTGGCGACGACGAAAGCCGCCAGCTCGATTTTTGAGTAGCGCGCCTGCGCCACATCGCGAATGATGGCGAACAAATCGTCTTTGGAGAGCCGCTCGCCGCCGATCTTGCGGCGCAGCGCCGCAATCGAGGCCGGCGGTTCGGCATGCGCGATGCTGGCCGCATGGCCCGGCGCCACGCCCAGGCGGGCGAAGGCGTCTTCGCTGAGGCCGAGTTCACAGGCACTGACGATGGCCGCATCGTCAACCACATTCAAGACCGCCAGAATGGTTTGCCCATTGGCATGGATCTCGACCTTGGACAGGGCCTGAAAGCCGGCCGCCCGCACCACCGGGCAATCGCGGTGCAGATAGGCGACATTCTCACGCCAGGTGTCGATGCCGATGCGGCGAATGCTGAGAGTGGTCTTGAGCTGGCCATGCATGCGCAGACTTTAACCTCCGCGATACCGACAGCGCCGTCGCCTGGCTTGGCGAAGCGAGCACCCGCGAACCCAGGGAAAACCAGCAAGCCCAGCGCCGCCATCCGCGTGGCTTTCCTGTTACGTTCAGGCATCGCCGTTCGACCCGCATCTTCCTAGCCACGCTTGCCATGCCTGAAGCCTCTGCTGCACACCCACAACACCTGGAGGCGCTGCTACGCCAGCACCTGGCCACACTGCTGGGCGAGATCGAGGCGCAAGCCATTGAGCTGCTGCTGCAACACCTGGAATGGGTGGAAGTGTCGGCCGGCCAGGCCTTGATGACCCAAGGCGATGCCGGCGACGCGATGTATCTGCTGCTCAGCGGGCGACTGCGCACCTATATCAGCAATGAGTTCGGTGAGACCCGGGCGGTGCGCGAGATCGGCCGCGGCCAAATCGTCGGCGAGATGAGCTTGTTCACCGACGAGCCTCGTTCCGCCACCTTGGTGGCCATCCGCGACTCGGTGCTGGTACGCTTGGGCAAGGCGCGTTTCAAACAATTGCTGACGATCAGCGGGCAGGTCTCGATCGCGCTAACGCGGCAAATCATCGTCAGGCTCAAAACCGAGGGCGCGCGCTCGCTGCCCGACAAGCCGGTCACGATTGGCGTGCTGCCCGCCAGCGCCGGCCTGGATCACGCCAATTTTGCCGCTCAATTAGCACAGCAGCTGAGCGGCTTCGGGCGCGTCGCCACGGTTTCTGCCGCGAGCATCGGGCTCGACTTGGGCGACCCCGCCATCTGTGCGCGCCCGCATTCCGACACCGACGCCACCCGCCGCATTGCGGTCCATCTGGACCACATCGAGTCCGCACATGATTTCGTCATCCTGATCGGCGACGGCGGCCCGACGCCCTGGACCGAGCGTTGCTGCAGGCATAGCGATGAATTGCTGCTGCTGGCCGACGCCGATCAGCCCGCACAGCTGCACATGATCGAAACCCAATGCTTGATCAGCCGCCCGCCGCGCACCGATGCGACCGAGATCTTGGTCTTGCTGCATCCCGCGGATCGCCTGTCGCCGCAGGGCACGCAGGCCTGGCTGGCTCGGCGGCCGCTGGCCGGTCATGTGCATATTCGCCCGCATTTGCCGCGTGACTTGGCCCGCCTGGCACGCCTGGTCAGCCGCAACGGCGTCGGCCTGGTGCTGGCCGGCGGCGGCGCGCGCGGTCTGGCCCACATCGGCATCTACCGCGCGCTGACCGAACGCGGCATCGAGATCGACCTGGTAGGCGGCACCAGCATTGGCGCGGTGATGGCCGCACTGGTCGCCACCGACCGCTCCATCGACGCGGTCACGGTCGCCGCCCAAAAGGCCTTTGCCAGCAATCCCACCGGCGACTTCAATTGGCTGCCGATGATTTCCTTGATCCGCGGTCGGCGCATGCGCCGCGTGGTGGCGGGCTCGATCATCGAGCTGACCGGTCATGACGCGCAAATCGAAGACTTGTGGAAGAACTTCTTTTGCATCGCCACCAACTACTCGCAGGCGCGCGAGCAGCTGCTGGCTCAGGGCTCGCTGCTGAAGTCCTTGCTGGCCAGCGTGGCGATTCCCGGTGCGCTGCCGCCCGTCGTGCTGGGCGGCGACCTGCTCTGTGACGGCGGCACCTTCAACAACTTGCCCGCCGATGTGATGCGTGGCCGCTGGGGCATCGGCCGGGTGATTGGCGTGGACTTGGGCTCCAACAAACCGCGCCGCTTTGAATTCGACGAAGTGCCCGGCAGCCTGACCCTGTTGCGCGACAGCCTGCGCCCGCGCGCCAAACGCCGCTACAAATTGCCCGCGCTGTCGGCGCTGCTGATGAACGTCACCGTGCTCTACAGCACCTCCAGGCAGCGCGAGGTGCGCAAATTGATCGATCTCTATTTCAACCCGCCCTTGCAGCGCATCGGCATGTTGCAGTGGAGTCGCTTCGACGAATTGGTCCAGCTTGGCTACCTGCATGCCTGCGAAGTGCTGGACGCACAGAGGCCTGAAAACCCTTGAAACCGGAGTTTGCGCCCATGAACAAGCCGCTTGAATCCACATCCCAAAACAACGCCGCCGCCGGCCTGTTGTCCCGTTTGACGCAGGCCTGGAAGGGCCGCTTCGCAAGCGCCGAGGCCACCTCCGACCTGGATGACAGCGGGCCGGCCGTGGACCCGCGGCTGGCTTTGTGTGCCGAGAAGATTTGCAGCGCGCAAGTCGCGGTGACTCAAATCAAGCCCGGTGACCATGTCTTCGTGGGCACCGCTTGCGCCACGCCGCGCGCGCTGGTGGCCGCGCTGGAAGCGCTCTCGCCGGCCCCGCAAGATGTCGAGTTGCTGCACTTTCTGACCGACAGCGCCGTGCAACAAGGCGCCAATGGCCGGCCGCAAACCAAGTACCAGCACCGCTGCTTCTTCGTCGGCCAAGACCTGCGCAGCGCGGTCAAGCTGGGCCTGGCCGACTATGTGCCGATCTCGATCGCGCGGGTGCCGCAGCTGATCGCGATCGGGCGCATTCCGCTCGACGTCGCGCTGATCCAGGTCTCGATGCCCGATGAATTCGGCTATGTGTCCTTGGGGGTCTCGGTCGACATTGCACCGGCCGCCGTGGCCAAGGCCCGCTTGGTGATTGCCGAGGTCAACCCGCAGATGCCGCGCAGCATGGGCGACTCGATGCTGCACGTGGGCGAAATCGATTGGCTGGTGCCGGTGGACACGCCGGTGATCGAGTACACCCACCCGGCCCAGCAGACCGAGGTGGTCGAGAAAATAGCGCGTTACATCGGCAGCATCATCGATGACGGCTCAACCCTGCAGATCGGTCTGGGCCGCTTCAGCAACGAGGCGCTCAAGTACCTGACCGACCGCCAAGACCTGGGCATCCATTCCGACGTCATCACCGACGCCATCATCCCGCTGCTGGAGCGCGGCATCCTGACCGGCCAGCGCAAGAGCAATCAGCGCGGCAAGATCGTCAGCAGCTTTGCCATGGGCACGCGCCGACTCTACGATCTGATCGATCGCAACCCGATGTTTTCCTTCCAGCCGATCGAGGCCGTTTGCGATGCCTGGACGCTGGGCTCGCAGCACAAGCTGGTGTCGGTGACGCAGGCCTTTGCCGTGGATCTGACGGGTCAGGTCTGCGTTGACCAGTATCAGGGCGACTTCTACAGCGGCATTGCCGCGCAGGCCGAGTTCTTGCAAGGCGCCTCGCGCTCGCCCGGCGGCAAGGCCATCATTTGCCTGGCCTCAACCGAGCAGGACGGCCTCAGCTCCCGCATCCGCCCCACCCTGCTGGCCGGCGAAGGGGTGGCCATCCCGCGCAGCGACGTGCATTACGTGATCACCGAATACGGCATCGCCTATCTGTTCGGCAAGTCGATCCGCGAGCGGGCAGTCGCGATGATTCAGATCGCGCACCCAAGCGCGCGCCCGGCGCTGTTCGAGCAAGCGCAGGCGCTGGGCTATGTGTCGGGCGAGCAGACCTTGCGCAATTTGCTGGCCTATGCCGTCGAAGAAGAGCGTCAGCTGCAGCTCAAGGACAAACGCCCGGTCTTGCTGCGTCCGGCCTGCCCGAGCGACGGCGAAGGCATTCGTAGCCTCTTCCATCAACTGCCCGAACGCGACATCTACACGCGGTTTTTCCGCCGTCTGCGCGGGCTGTCCAACCGCGATGTGCAGCGCCTGTGCAATCTGAACTCACAGACCGAGGTCGGCATGGTCGCCTGCGTGGGCACACGCGAGAACCCCAAGATCGTTGCGCACGCGATGTATATGGTCGACCCCAGCACCAACCTGGCCGAGACCGCCTTCATGGTGCATCCGGACTGGCAAGGTCAGGGCTTGGGCGCGCTGCTGCAAAAACGCATGAGTGAACATGCCAAGGCACGCGGCGTGCGCGGCTTCGTCGCCGAGGTGCTGGCCAATAACGAGCACATGATCAAGCTGGCGCACGGCCTGGCCGACAATGTGCAAATCGAAAGCCTGGGCTCCTCGATCAAAATCACCAGCCTGCTTTGACGCTTGGGCTCAGCGGTACTCCAACGTGATGGTCAGCTGATTGCGCCCGTCGACGCGTGCATAGTCCACAGCCCGGGCCTGCTTGCGCACCAGCAGCAGCCCCAAACCACCGGGCGCGGCCTCGGCAATTGAGGTCGGCAGCACGGGTGCTTCGGCTTGGCGGGGGTCGAACGCGCGGCCGTCGTCCTCAAAACGCAGATGGATGGCTTGGCCGTCATGCCAAACCTGCAAGCCGATCTGATGCGGGCCGGCATCGTTGAACGCATGCAGGCTGATGTTCATCAAGCTTTCTTCCAGCACCAGCTCCAGCTTG
>NZ_JANNMI010000420.1:0-12907 GCF_031397715.1 Roseateles sp. | reverse complement strand
GGCTCTGTTCCTCGATAGCTCAGTTGGTAGAGCGCCGGACTGTTAATCCGTAGGTCCCTGGTTCGAGCCCAGGTCGAGGAGCCAAACTAAACCCCCAGCATCGTCACCGGTGTTGGGGGTTTTTTCATAGCCGCTCGCTTTTTTGTTAACACCTCCATGAAACCATTGATTCGATTCTTCTTCAGAACCCTGCGCGTTTTGCTTGGGCCCGTCATGCTGCTCAAGGAACGCCTGACTCGCCCGGCCCCTATGCAGCGCGCCGCCGCGCAGCAGACCGAGATCGACGTCCAATGCGCCAGCCTGGCACTGTATCAATTCAAGACCTGCCCGTTCTGCATCAAGGTGCGACGGGAGATGGATGCATTGGCGCTACCGATCGCGCGCTTGGATGCACAACATGATGAGCGCAACCGCGCAGCTCTGATGCAGGGCTCAGGCGCGACCAAGGTGCCTTGCTTGAAGATCACCGAAGCCGATGGCTCGGTGCAATGGCTGGGCGAATCCGGCGCCATCATTGCTTACTTGCGCGGGCGCTTCGCTGGCTGAGCTTTGGGGCTGAGGGCGCACGAGGGCTGTCGACGATGCGGGCTGCCGTCGATGCGACCTTGGGCGAAGTAACACGGCCCTGAATCGCCTGCGACAGCGCGCGTCCCGCAGCAGTCTTCTCCGCTTTTGTCGCAGTGGGGCTCCGCAAGATGTTGCTGGCCTTGCTGGCGATCGACGGAGACGTCTTCTCTTTGTTGGCCACGACTGGCCGCCTTTCCCCAACAAGAAACACAGAACATATGCGGGATGAACGATCAGGTGCGCTTGACATGGGTTCGAATCCCATCATCCCCGCGCTTGCCGAAGCTTTGGTTCAAGGCTTGCGAAGCAAAAACTCCAGCGGGATTTCAAGCCGCGCGGCCCAGGCTTTCTCGTTGTGGCCGCTGCCGGCAAAAACCCGTGTTTCAAAATTGACGCCGTCCACGTAGCCGCGTTCACGCGCCAACTCGTCCACCATCACCTGATAGGGCGCATACAGCGCGTCTAGCTCGGTCGTGCCGTGATCTTGGTAGAGCCGGTGGGCCTCGGGCGCGGCCAAATGCGCGCGCAGGTAGTTGAAGCCCGCCAACGGAATCGCGGCATTGGGCTTGTGTTGCCCGACCCAATGGGTGGACAGGCCGGCCGCGCCGCCAAAGACCTGTGGGTACTCGTTCATGGCGTAGACCGAGACCAGCCCGCCCATGCTGGAGCCCATCACAAAGGTGCCGGCAGCCTCAGGCCGCGTGGCATAACGGGCATCAATAGCGGGTTTGAGTTCTTCAACGATGAAGCGCAAGTAGGCATCGGACTGCGGCTTGCTTTGTAGCGCGGCCTGAATCAAACGTTCGCGCTGAGGCGTGGGCATCAGCGGCAAAAACTTCTGCGGGAAATACTCGCTATGCCGGAATTGGGCGTTGTTCCAGATGCCGACGATCAAGGTGTCTGGAATGCGCCCCGCTGCGACCAAACGAGCCACGCTCAGGTGCACATCCCAGGCCTGCTGGTTCCAGCTCTTGCTGGCGTCGAACAGCATTTGCCCGTCATGCATGTACAGCACCTGATAGCGCTTGGCGGCCGAGTAGCCTTCGGGCAGCCAGACATCGACGTGACGCGCGTCCACCAGTTTGGACGGGAAGTTGGCCATGCGCTCAATCCGACCGACGCTGACCTCGGGCAGCGTTTGGACATCGGCAGCACCCGCACCCCCCGCCACCAACACCATGCTCATCGCAGCCAGCGTCTGCTTGAAATTTGTCGCCATGAATAGCCATCTCGATCGATTTGAAAATGGGGCGCGCAAACACCACGCTGCGCCGGCTTATTGCACGCTCTTGACCACCGCGTAACGTGCCAAGGTGGCCTGGCGCGCTTCGTCATGGTTGACGATGGGCAGCGGGTAGTCTTGCCCCAAGCTCAAACCACAAGCCTGAACGGCCAGGGGCTTGGCAGCCCAAGGCGCATGGATCAACTTGGGCGGCAGCTTGGCCAGTTGCGGCAAATAGCGTTTGATGAACTTGCCCTCGGCATCGAACTTTTCGCTTTGCGTGACCGGGTTGAAGATACGGAAATAAGGTTGCGCATCACAGCCGCTGGAAGACGCCCATTGCCAGCCGCCGTTGTTGGCGGCAAGGTCAAAATCCAGCAGCTTCTCAGCAAAATAGGCCTCGCCCCGGCGCCAGTCCAGCCCCAGGTCCTTGATCAAGAAGCAAGCGGTCACCATGCGCAGGCGGTTGTGCATATAGCCGGTTTGATTGAGCTGCAACATCGCCGCGTCAACCAAGGGATAGCCGGTCGCGCCGGCGCTCCAGGCTTCAAACAATCGGTCCGCATCCGCACCGGTTTCCCAGCGGATGGCGTCATAGGCGGGCCTGAAGGCGCTGCCCATCGCGTGCGGATGGTGATGCATGATCTGGTGATAAAAATCGCGCCAAATCAGCTCCGACAGCCACACCTCGGCGCCATGCTGCCCAGCCTGCATGCGCTGCCAAGCTTCGCTCGCCAATTGCCGAATCGACACGGTGCCAAAACGCAGATGCACGCTCAAGTAACTCGGCCCTTTGACGGCAGGGAAATTGCGGCTGTCGTCGTAGCGGTCAATGCGCTGCAAAAAATCATCAAGCAGCTCTTGCGCGCCGGCGCTGCCCACGCCCAGATGCGGGCTCAGCTCGGCGGCCTCAAAGCCAATCTCGGCCAAGCTGGGCACCCCGCGTATCAGCGGGCTGGCGGCCAAGGCATCGGCATAAGGCACTACCGGATAGGCGCGCAAATAATAAGGTTCGAGCTTGCGCAGCCAGGCGTTTTTGTAGGGCGTGAACACGCTGTAAGGCTTGCCCACCGCCGTCAGCACCTCACTGCGCTCGAAAACGACGTGATCCTTGAAGCTTTTGAATTGGCAGCCAAAGCTGGCGAGTCGCTCGCCCACCAGTGCGTCCCGGGCCAGCGCGACGGGCTCATCATCATGGTTGCAAAAAACCGCCTGAACCTGCAGTTCGGCGGCCAGCTGCGGCAATATATTTTTGGCCGAGCCATGGCGCACGATCAGGCCGGCGCCGGGATTGAGCGCGCGCAGATCGGCGTCCAATGCGCCCAGAGCAGCCCAGATGAAAGCCACCCGCCGATCGCTGCGGGGCAGCTCGTCCAGAATGTCGCTGTCGAGCACAAAAACGCAAAACACCTGCTCGGCCGACTTCAAGGCGTGGTGCAACGCGGCTTGATCGCTGGCGCGCAGGTCACGGCGGAACCAAATCAGTGCGCGTTTGAAAGTCTTTTCCATCCACCTAGTGTCGCCGGTCACTGGCGGACGAATAAAATGCCGAAATGTCGCAAACCCGGATCGTCCTCACCCATCAGTTTTTAATTGCCATGCCAGGCATGCAGGATGAAGGCTTCAAAGGTGCCGTGATCTTTATCTGCGAGCACAACGAAAACGGTGCCCTGGGCCTGGTGATCAACCGGCCCATGGCCATGACGCTGGGCAATCTGTTCGAGAAAGTCGACCTCAGCCCGCCTAAAGACGCCCTCGCCGACCGGCCGGTGTTCTACGGTGGCCCTGTGCAACCCGAGCGCGGTTTCGTCCTGCATGCACCGCTGGACGCGGCCGGCAACCATTACAACGCCACCATGATCGTGCCCGGCGGCCTGGAGATGACCACCAGCCGCGATGTGCTGGAAGCGCTGTCCAATGGGGCCGGCCCCAAGCGGGTCTTCGTCACCTTGGGCTATAGCGGCTGGGCGGCGGGGCAGTTAGAGGAAGAAATTGGCCGCAATGGCTGGCTCACCGTTGACGCCACGCACGAGATTATTTTCGACACGCCGGTCGAGCTGCGTTACGAGCGCGCTTTGGGCCTGCTCGGTGTCGACCCCCGCATGCTGAGCCAAGAGGCCGGCCACGCATGAAGCAGCCACAGTCTGTGTTGGCCTTCGACTACGGTATCAAACGCGTCGGCGCTGCCAACGGCAGCCGCTTCACCGGCCGGGGCGAGCCGCTCAAAGCGATTGCCGTCGACGGCGAGGCGCGCTTCTTGGCCATCGCCAAGCTGATCAAGGAATGGCAGCCCGACGCCTTGGTGATAGGCGTACCTTTTCATCCCGACGGTGCCGAGCACGAGATCACCCTGCGAGCGCGCCGCTTCGGCCGCCAACTCAAAGGCCGCTTCAAGCTGCCGGTGTTTGAGGTCGACGAGCGCTACACCAGCGTCGAGGCTGAGAGTTATGGCGTACGCGATGTCGACTCCACCGCAGCCGCCTTGATTCTTGAACAATATTTCAATGAGAACCCCGCATGAGCACACTTTTACTTGATGCCGAGGCGATCTACGCCGACCTCTTGAAAGGCGTGCAAAAGCTGCTCAGACCCGACGCCGCCCTGGTCGGCATCTGGTCCGGCGGCGCCTGGCTGGCCGAGCGGCTGCAAAGCGATCTGGGCCTGGCCGGCAGTGCCGGCGTGATCTCCAGCTCGCTGCACCGCGATGATTTCGGCTCACGCGGCATGTCCGCCAGCGCCGACCACACCAAGCTGCCGTTTGACGTCAGCGGCCGCCACATCTTGCTGATCGACGACGTGCTGTTCACCGGCCGCACCACGCGCGCGGTGATCAACGAGCTGTTCGACTTTGGCCGCCCGGCCAGCGTCACGCTGGCGGTGCTGGTGGACCGCGGCGGGCGCGAGCTGCCGATCGAGCCGGCGTTTTCCGCCGCGCGCATCAACCTGGCCGCCGAGCAGCGACTGCGCTTGGCCAAGGATGCCGATGGTCGATTTCAATTCGATCTGAAGGAAGATTGAGATGCTCTCCAAACGCAACCCCCAACTGAACAAACACGGCGAGCTGGTCCATCTGCTCTCGATCGAAGGCTTGCCGCAGGCCAATATCCAGCAGATCCTGGACACCGCCGGTAGCTTTTTGTCGGTCAATGACCGCGAGGTCAAGAAGGTGCCGCTGCTGCGCGGCAAGTCGGTGTTCAATCTGTTCTTCGAGAACAGCACGCGCACCCGCACCACCTTCGAGATCGCCGCCAAACGGCTGTCGGCCGATGTCCTGAATCTGGACATCGCGCGCAGCTCGACGGCCAAGGGCGAGACCCTCTTGGACACCGTCGCCAACCTGTCCGCCATGCATGCCGATATGTTCGTCGTGCGCCACGGCGAGAGCGGCGCGCCCTATCTGATCGCCCAGCATTGCGCGCCGCATGTGCATGTGGTCAATGCCGGTGACGGCCGCCACGCGCACCCGACGCAGGGCTTGCTGGACATGTACACGATCCGGCATTTCAAAAAGGACTTCCGCAATTTGACGGTCGCCATCGTCGGCGACATCGTGCATTCACGTGTGGCCCGCTCGGACATCCATGCGCTCAACATCCTCGGGGTGCCGGAGATTCGCGCCGTCGGCCCCAAGACCTTGGTGCCCGGCGATCTGCGCGAGATGGGTGTTAGGGTCTGCCACGACATGGCCGAGGGCGTGCGCGGTGCCGACGTGATCATCATGCTGCGCCTGCAGAACGAGCGCATGAACGGCGGCATGCTGCCCAGCGCCGGTGAGTTCTTCAAGCATTTCGGCCTCACGCCTGAAAAGCTCGCCTTGGCCAAGCCGGACGCGATCGTCATGCATCCGGGGCCGATCAACCGGGGCGTCGAGATTTCTTCCACCGTGGCCGACGGCGCGCAAAGCGTGATCCTGCCGCAGGTGACTTTTGGTATCGCGGTGCGGATGGCGGTGATGTCTATCTTGGCTGGAAACGAAGCATGAAGATCCTGATCAAAAATGGTCGCCTGATCGACCCGGCCTCCGGCCTGGACAGCATCGGCGATTTGGCGATTGCCAATGGCCGCATCGTCGCCATCGGCGAGCCGACCGAGTTCGCCGCCGACCGCGTCGTCGATGCGAGCGGCCTGATCGTCGCCCCCGGCTTGGTGGATCTGGCCGCACGCCTGCGCGAGCCCGGCCATGAGCATGAAGGCATGCTGGACAGCGAACTGGCCGCAGCCGCAGCCGGCGGCGTCACCAGCCTGGTCTGCCCGCCCGACACCGAGCCGGTGCTGGACGAACCCGGCCTGGTCGAGATGCTGAAGTTCCGCGCCCGCAAGCTGAGCCGCTGCCGCTTGTTTCCGCTCGGCGCGCTAACCCAAGGTTTGAACGGTCTGGCCTTGACCGAAATGGCCGAGCTGACCGAGGCCGGCTGCATCGGTTTCTCGCAGGCCGAAGTGCCGGTGCGCGACACCTTGGTGCTGGCCCGCGCCCTGCTCTACGCGGCCACCTATGACTACCAGGTCTGGCTGCGCCCGCAAGACGCCTACCTCGGCGGCGGCGTCGCGGCGAGTGGCGCGATGGCCACACGCCTGGGTCTGAGCGGCGTGCCGGTGATGGCCGAGACGGTCGCCTTGCACACGATTTTCGAGCTGATGCGCTCGACCGGCGCGCGCGTGCATCTGTGCCGCATCTCAAGCGCGGCCGGGGTCGAGCTGGTTCGCGCCGCCAAGCGCGAAGGCCTCAAATTGACGGCCGATGTGTCGATCAACTCGTTGCACCTGACCGATGTGGACATCGGTTACTTCAACCCTGCGATGCGCTTGACGCCGCCGCTGCGGCAAGGCCGTGACCGCGACGCGCTGCGCGCCGGTTTGGCCGACGGCACGCTGGACGCGCTGGTCAGCGACCACATGCCGGTCACCGCCGACGAGAAGAATGTGCCCTTTGCCGAAGCCACGCCGGGTGCCACCGGGCTGGAGTTGCTCTTGAGCCTGGCGCTGCGCTGGGCTGCGGATGAGGGCTTGAGCGTCGCGCGCGGACTGGAAGTCGTGACCGCCAAGCCGGTGCAGGTCTTGGGCCATGCGCTGGGGTCGCTGGGTGCCAGCGCGGGCCGTTTGGTGGCCGGCGGCGTCGCCGATGTTTGCGTGTTTGACCCCGCCGCGCATTGGGCCGTCACGCCCGAGCGCTTGAGCAGCCAGGGCAAGCACACGCCGTTTGAGTTCGCGACCAGCGGCTTCGAGCTGCCGGCCCGGGTGCGCTACACCTTGGTGGCCGGCCATATCGCATTTGAGGCGGCCGGCACCTGATGAGGAATTTGTTAGCGGTCTATCGGCTTGTCCGTTTCATTGTGCATGTGCTCTACGGTCTGGCACTGATCAAGCTGCGCTTTGGCAGCCTGGATTTGCCGGCACGCCAAGTCCACATCAAGCGCTGGTCGGGCAAGATGCTGGCCATTTTTGGCGTTAGGCTGGAGCTTTCAGGGCTTGCCGCAAGACCTGGCCCCAAGCTCTTGGTGGCCAATCACATCTCCTGGCTGGACATCGCCGCCGTCCACGCGGTAATCCCCGAAGCGCGCTTTGTTTCCAAGGCCGACGTCAAGCATTGGCCGGTGGTCGGCTGGCTGGTGGACGGCGTGGGCACGCTCTTCATCGAGCGCGCCAACAAGCGCGACGCGCTGCGTGTGGTGCACCAGATGGCCGAAGCCCTGAAGTCCGGCGACACGGTGGCGGTCTTCCCCGAGGGCACGACCAGCGCCGGCCCGGAGCTCTTGCCCTTCCATGGCAACTTGCTGCAAGCGGCGATCGCTACCGAAACACCGATCCAGCCGCTGGTCTTGCGCTGGTTCGAGCCGGGCGAGCGTTTCAGCTCATCCGCCCGTTTTGTGGGCGACACCACGCTGGTGCAGAGTCTCTGGCGCGTGTTGAGCGCCAAGGGTTTGAGCGTAAAAGTAGAGGTGCTGCCGGCGCTGGCGACCGCGCATGCCGACCGGCGCTTGTTGGCCGAGCATGTGCGGGACCAAATCCAGCATGCCTTGACTCGGAGCTAAGCGCCGTCACGCCGCTCGACGATGCGGCGGCCGCCGTCCACATAGCGCTGCTGCAAATCCCCAAGGCTCTCGGCCATGCGCTGCGCCACATCGGCCGCCAGATGCCGGCCATGATGGCTCAGCGTGGCCTGCGCCAGCTTGATGATGCGTGCATTCAAGCTGCGCCCGGCCAATTCCAGCAAGGCCTCCAAGGTGCGCTGATGCTGTTTGCTAACGAGGTGGGTCATCGCATCGCGGGCGGCTTCATTGATGCCCACCGCCGCATTGCGCACCACCGTTTCGAGCGAAGGCAATTGAGCCGCCGCCATTTCCAGCAAACGAGTCCGTGGCTTTGAGATCGCATAGCGCTGCGCCGCCAACTCGGCCCACCGCAGCGCGCCGGGCACACGCTGGTTGCGGGCGCAACGGGACAAAAGCTGCAACAGGTTGCAGGCCATCTCGAAGCTGAACTCCGGCTGGTCGAGTTGCGCAGCCATTTGCGTCAGCCCGGCCAGGCTCGCCTCCTGGCGGCGCATCAGCAAGTCCAGCGCCGTGTCCAGCGCCAAGGCGAGCATTTGCAAGCGAAAGCTGTCGATCGGGTAGCGGGCGATGGCGTCCTGCAGGCATTGCTTGGCCCGGTCGCAGCCGTCTGCATCGCCGGTGTCCACGCAGGCTAGCCCCAACGCGACCACGCCTTGAAAGTCGAGCGCGCGCGAATGCAGGCCGATGCTCAGGGCCGCGCCCAAATGCTTGGCCGCACTCTCGCTGTCGCCCAAAAAAAGCTGCAAGGAGCCGAGCTTTTGCAGCCGTGCCACATTGCCGGGCGTGATCTGCACCGCCTTGCCCAACATCTCAACCGCCGCTTCGAACTTCATCTCCTCCAGCAGCGCGCGGCCATAGACGTCATAGGCATCGACATAAGCGGGGTTGTCGGCCAGCAAGGTCTCCAGCGTGCGGCAGGCGGTTGCCGCGTCGGCATTGGCCAACTCGATCTTGGCGAGGCCGAGCCGCGCCCAGGGCACCGCCTTGGTCGCCAGCAAGGCCTCGAACATGCGCTTTGCGGCGTCGATTTGCCCCAGCCGCAAATACAGCTCGGAGCCGATGCGCGCGGCATAAACGCGGTATGTGGCGCTGGCGGCAAACATGGCCTCGCAAAGACCGGCTGCCTGCCCAAATTCGCCGGCATCGATGGCGGCAAAAACCTCGCGCAAGGCATGCTTGCGCTCAAGGATTACCCGCAAGCGCTCGTCGAACTGGCGCGCGTTGAAGGGCTTGAGCAGATAGTCATCGAGCGCGCCTTCGACCGCGTCGGCCACATGCTGGTAGCGCGCCTCATCGGTCACCATGATGAAGGCGGTTTGCATCGGCAGGCCACGGGCTTGGCGCAGCTCGTCGAGCAGGTCCTGGCCGGTCAGATCATGCGGGCTTTGCGGCGTGAAATGGAAGTCGGTGATGATGATGTCATAGGCCGGTGATGCGCCCTTGATCATGCTGCGAGCGGCCTCCGGGCGGCGCGCCGAATGCACATGAGGCACGCCCATATCGCGCAACATATTGCTGATCACCGCGCGCGAAAGCTCGCCCTCATCGATGATCAAGGCCTTCATCCGGTTTGGGTCAAGGCCCTGCCCCAAGCCGCCCGGCCGTTTTTGCATCACGCTCACCGCTGCGCCATTTGCAATTACTCGCGTCGAATTCGCCCCGAGGCGATCTGCGACATTACACCCGGGTTTTCGGTCAGCAACTCGACCATCGCATCGATGTCAACGCCGATGCTGACACGCTCTGTGCCTTGGCGCAGCACGCCCTGCCCGTCGCCGCCGTCGGCCATGAAGTTATTCACCACCAAACGGTAGTTGCGCGTGGCCTCCAAAGGCTTGGCCCCGACGCTGACCTCGCCCAGCTGCGCGACGCCGTCGGCCCCCATGCGCCATTGGTAGCGCAGGCTGTTTGAGACCTGCAGCAAGCGCGCCGGCGCATCGCCCTTGGGCAGTTGGCGCTGCAGCAGGTCACGCAGTTGCGCGCCGCTGAGCGTCATCACCACCAACTCATTGGCAAAGGGCTGGATCGCGAACAAATCACTCATCGTCACCGGCCGGCCGGGCTCGACCGTCAAATCGGCGCGGATGCCGCCGGGGTTCATCAAGGCCAGATCGGCCGGGCCGCGCTTTTGGGCGTAAGCCAGCTGCGAGTCGGCGACCAGATTGCCCAGCGGCGAGTCGCCAAACGGTGCCTGCGCCGAGCGCGGCGCGCCTTGTTTCAAATCGGCCACCGGCTTGTTGCGGGCGGCGGCGGTCAGCTCGGCGGCGCGCTGCACCAGGGCCACAAAGGCCGGATTGGGCGTGTAAGCGGACTGCAAAACCGGATGATTCACCGCCTGCGCGTCGAGCAGCTTGCCGCTTGCGTCCAGCGTCAGGCGGCTTTCCGTCACCCAGCCGCCATAACTGCCCGCCTGCACGAACAGCCGCCCATTGATCTTGCAGGTATAGGCCTGATGCGTATGGCCGCTGATGATGATGGCGTAGGCGGGGTCGAGGCGCTTGGCAATATCCACACCACGCCCTTGCAGGCCCGGGCATTGATAACTCGCATCATTGGCGGCCCCTGAGTGCGTGGCGCCCTCGTGCATCACCGCCACCAAGACTTGTGCACCTTCGGCGCGCAGCTGCGGCAGCAGCGCATTGAGCGTGTCGGCCTCGTCGGCAAAGCGCAGGCCGACAATCGCCTTGGGCAGCACCACCGAGGGCGTGTCGCGCGTCACCGCCCCGACAAAAGCAACCTTGAGCCCAGCGATGTCCTTGATGATGTGGGTGGGCAGCACCGGTCGGCCGGTCTGCGCATCTAACATATTAGCCGCCAGGTAGGGGAAGCCAGGGTTCTTGTAGCCCGGCCAGGCGCAACCGGCTGGTGGGCATTCGCCCTTGGCCTTGCGCTTGAGCTCGATCAAGCCGGCGTCCAACTCGTGATTTCCTAGGGCGCTGGCGACCAGGTCAAGCTCGCCCAAGGCAGCCAGGCTGGGCTCATCCTTCAGCAGCGAGGACAGCAGCGGCGACGCGCCAATCAAGTCTCCCGCGGCCACAAACACGGAATGCTTGGCGCCAGCGCGCAGCTTGTTGACGGCAGACGCGAGGTAGGCCACGCCGCCGGCCGCCTGGGGCTTGATCTCGCCGGTCTGCGCGTCCGGCAGACGCGGCATCAACGGGGTCGGTGACTTGGGCTGGATATGGCCGTGAAAGTCATTGATCGAGAAAATGCTCAATTCGCGCGTCGCCGCAACAGGGCCGGTTTGCACAGGCGGCGCGGCGCAAGCCGCCAGCAGCGAGGCCAGCAGCAGGCCCAGCCAACTGCCCCCCTTGGTTCTCTCAAGAAAGGGATGGGCCGCCCCGACCTTTCTTGACCCCCTCGGGGGGCGGACGACGTAGGTCGTCGGCCTGGGGGCGCTCAGCGCGGGCGCAGCACTTGGCTGCGCAAACTTCAAACTTGGACGGAAATGTGAGGACGAGGGCTTCAAGACACGCTCCAGAAATCGAGATTGGGCCCATCAAACGACCCCGGGGCGGCGGATCTTAACGCCGCCCCGGAGCCACAAGCCAACGCGCCCTACCCTGACCAAGTGCTCCGCGTGCCGTCGCATCAACACAACACCGGCCAAGCAAATCCACAAGCGTCACAGAGCTTGCACATTCAAACCCCAAAATTCGCCCGACGTGTTTGTGGATACCGGGTGGTTTTCTGGATTTGCACGCTTTTGCGCTGCAGTCTGTTTGCAGAGGTTCCGCGGTGGCATCGGTTCGCGTCGAGCGGACGACACATGCGGCCCATCGACCAAATTTGATATCCGACATCGCTCCAATAGGCGAGCGCAAACGTTTACTTCACCAGACTGGTCCGTCCGGCAAGATCCTGCCGGGTAGGCACAAGGCTGGCTTTTTTGCAAGACGGGCTTTCTTCAATGTGGCGAAGGCGCGCATTTGCAAAGCAAGTAAACGTTTGCGCATCCCTTGGGTGTACATTTTTACCAATGATTTTTTTACGCATATTTGCGGTTTTTTGAGGAATTTTCACGATGAGCAACAGGTCTTGGTCCGAGTTTTCCAGGACGGCGATTTGCGCCGCCATTTCCACGATAGCGATCGTCGCTGCCGCGCCCGCGCTGGCGCAAAACACGACGTCGGCGATCAGCGGCCGCATCACCACGGCTGACGGCAAGGGCGTCGCCGGTGCCAATGTTGCCGTCGCGCACCAGGAGTCCGGCTCGGTCAACAACCTGGTGACGGACGCCGACGGCCGCTACTCGGTACGTGGCCTGCGCGTCGGCGGCCCGTACACCATCACCGTCGCTAAGGGCGCTGACAAGGTGGTGCGCGATGCCGTCTACCTGCAGTTGGCCGAAAACCAGGCGATCGACCTGACGCTGGGTGCGGAGCAGCTGAGTACCGTGGTCGTCGCAGGCAGCAGCGCGTCCAGCCGCTTCAACTCGTCCGCCATGGGCGCCGGCACCAGCATCGGCCGCAAAGAGCTAGAGGCCTATGCCTCGCTGAACCGCAGCCTGCAGGACTACGCCCGCATGGACCCGCGCCTGGCGCAGACCGACAAGGACCGCGGCGAGATCTCGGCCGCCGGCCAGAATTCGCGCTACAACTCCATCACCGTCGATGGCGTGCGCATCAACGACACCTTCGGCCTCGAGGCCAACGGCCTGCCGACAATCAAGCAGCCAATCTCAATTGATGCGATCCAGGCAGTGCAGGTCAATGTGTCGAACTACGACGTGACTCAGCAGGGCTACACAGGCGCCAACATCAACGCGGTCACCAAGTCGGGCACCAACGAATTCCACGGCAGCCTGTATTACGTCTACCGCAACGACAGCCTTGCCGGTGACCGCTACAACCGCACGACCGACAGCTACACCCCGCCGCCGCCGTTTACGGAAGATGTCAAGGGCATCACGCTGGGCGGCCCGATCATCAAGGACAAGCTGTTCTTCTTTGCCAGCTATGAGGAGCTGAGCAGCAACCGCGACGTGCCGCAGTTCGGCCCAATCGGCAGCAGCCAGACCAATGTCGGCATCACGCCCGAGCAGATCAAGGCAGCCCAGGACGTTGCG